>JAKALD010000057.1 GCA_021813275.1 Pseudomonadota bacterium
GTGCCACGGGGCGCGCCACCGGCCCGCATCTGCACTTCGAGGTGCGCTACAAGGGCGTGCCGCTCGACCCCAACCTCTTCCTGACGGCGTCCAACCCGACGCTTCCGACCGCAGCTTCGGCGCGCGCGATGCTCGCGCGCGCGCGCGCCGGCAAGTAGCGGTGCGCCCGCCCGGGCGCGCCGCAGTGGCGTGCTAAAATTTTGATTTTCCGCTGGGCCCCGGCGGCGGCGCCGGGTCGCGCGCGCGCCCCGGCACGGACCGCGCCACCCCCTTCATGATCGCGAACGTCCTCACGAAGATCTTCGGCAGTCGCAACGAGCGGCTGCTCAAGCAGTACTCCAGAACCGTCACCCGAATCAACGCGCTCGAGCCGAAGATCGCGGCGCTCACGGACGCGCAGCTGCGCGCCAAGACCGACGAATTCAAGCAGCGCGTGGCCGAGCGCGTCGCGGCCGAGCCCGAGGAGGCGCGCGCGGACGCCGAGCGGCTGGTCCTGGACGAGCTCCTGCCGGAGGCCTTCGCAGTGGTGCGCGAAGCCGGCAAGCGCACGCTGCGCATGCGGCACTTCGACGTGCAGCTGATCGGCGGGATGGTGCTGCACGACGGCAAGATTGCCGAAATGCGCACCGGCGAGGGCAAGACCCTGGTGGCCACGCTGCCCGCGTACCTGAACGCGCTCGCCGGCAAGGGCGTGCACATCGTGACGGTCAACGACTATCTCGCGCATCGCGATGCCGAATGGATGGGCCGGATCTTCGGCTTTCTCGGCCTCACCGTCGGGGTGAACGTGCCGCAGATGGAGCCGGAAGCGAAGCGCAAGGCCTACGCGGCGGACATCACCTACGGAACCAACAATGAGTTCGGTTTCGACTACCTGCGCGACAACATGGCGATGCACGTGGACGAGCGCTTCCAGCGGCGGCTCGCCTACGCGATCGTCGACGAGGTGGACTCGATCCTGATCGACGAGGCGCGCACGCCGCTCATCATCTCGGGCCAGGCCGAGGATCGCACCGAGATCTACAGGCGCATGAACGAGGTCGCGCCGCTGCTCACGCGCCAGAAGGAGGAGAACGGGCCGGGCGACTTCTGGGTCGACGAGAAGAACCACCAGATTCTGCTCTCCGAGTCGGGCCACGCGCGCGCCGAGGAGGTCCTGGTGCGCCTCGGGCTGCTGCCCGGCGGCGCGAGCCTCTACGAGCCCGCCTACATCAATCTGGTGCACCACCTGTACGCGGCGCTGCGCGCGCACCACCTGTTCCACCTCGACCAGCACTACGTCGTTCAGGACGGCGAGGTGATCATCGTCGACGAGTTCACCGGCCGGCTGATGCACGGGCGGCGCTGGTCCGACGGCCTGCACCAGGCGGTCGAGGCGAAGGAGGGCGCCCCGATCCAGAACGAGAACCAGACGCTCGCCTCCATCACCTTCCAGAACTACTTCCGCCTGTACGGGAAGCTCGCCGGCATGACCGGCACCGCGGACACCGAGGCGTACGAGTTCCAGGAGATCTACGGCCTCGAGACGGTGGTGATCCCGACGCACAAGCCGATGGTCCGAGAGGACCGGCTCGACCTCGTCTACCGCACCGCGATGGAGAAGTACAAGGCGATCAACGACGACATCCGGGACTGCTACAAGCGCGGCCAGCCGGTGCTCGTCGGCACGACCTCGATCGAGAACTCCGAGCTGCTCTCGGCGATGCTCACCAAGGAGAAGCTGCCGCACCAGGTGCTCAACGCCAAGCAGCACGAGCGCGAGGCGCAGATCGTGGCGCAGGCTGGGCGCCCGAAGATGGTCACCATCGCCACCAACATGGCGGGCCGCGGCACCGACATCGTGCTCGGCGGCAACGTCGAGAAGCAGTGCGAGCTGCTCGAGGCCGACGAGAGCGTCCCGGCCGAGGACAAGGCGGCGCGCATCCACACGCTGCGCGCCGAATGGCAGCAGCTGCACGACCAGGTCGTCGCCGCGGGCGGGCTGCACATCGTCGGCACCGAGCGCCACGAGTCGCGGCGCGTGGACAACCAGCTGCGCGGCCGCTCGGGACGCCAGGGCGACCCCGGCTCGTCGCGCTTTTACCTGTCGCTGGAGGATCCGCTGCTGCGCATCTTCGCCGGCGAGCGCATCAACCGCATCATGGTGATGCTCAAGATGCCCGAGGGCGAGGCGATCGAGCATTCCATGGTGACGCGCTCGATCGAGAGCGCCCAGCGCAAGGTCGAGGCGCGCAACTTCGACATCCGCAAGCAGCTGCTCGAGTACGACGACGTCGCCAACGAGCAGCGCAAGGCCATCTACGCGCTGCGCAACGAGCTGCTCGAGTCGCAGGACGTGGGCGCGCGCATCGCCGAGCTGCGCGCGGGGGTCGTGCGCGACGTCTTTCACCAGTACGTGCCCGAGCAGAGCGTCGAGGAGCAATGGGACATCCCGGGGCTGGAGGCCGCGCTCAAGGCCGATCTGCAGCTCGAGGTCCCGCTGCGCGAATGGCTCGATAAGGAGCCCGAGCTCGACGCCGAGAAGATGCTGGAGCGCGTCACCGAGCGCGCGCACGAGGCCTACCGCGCCAAGCTGCCGGCCGGCGCGGAGTCCTCCTTCGCCCAGTACGAGCGCTACGTCATGCTGCAGATCCTGGACGGCCACTGGCGCGAGCACCTCGCCGCGCTCGACCACCTGCGCCAGGGCATCCACCTGCGCGGCTACGCGCAGAAGAACCCGAAGCAGGAGTACAAGCTCGAGGCGTTCGAGCTGTTCGGCGCGATGCTCGAGTCGGTGAAGCTCGAGGTGACCAAGACGCTCGCCGCCGTGCAGATCACCACCGAGCCGCCGCAGGTGGACGACGCGCAGCACGTGGAGAACGTGCGCATGCAGCACGCGGACTACGAGCAGGCGCTCGCGGCGGCCGCCGAGCCGAAGAAGCCGCAACCCAAGGTGCGCCCGATGCAGAAGGTCGGCCGCAACGACCCGTGCCCGTGCGGCTCGGGCAAGAAATACAAGCACTGCCACGGCAAGCTGACCTGACCTGGGCTCCCCGGCCTTCCACCCGCCGCTCGCACCGCCCGCCGAGACGCCGACCGATGGCAGTCAACCTTTCGCCACCCGAGGCGGGCTCCTTGCGGCCTGTCGCCGGCGTCGAGCTGGGCGTGGCGATGGCGGCGGTGCGCAAGCCGAACCGCAGGGACCTGCTGGTGATGCGGCTCGCGCCGGGCAGCCGGGTCGCGGGCGTGTTCACGCGCAACCGCTTCTGCGCCGCCCCGGTGGTGCTCGCGCGCCGGTACCTCGCCGCGGGCCGCGGCGTGCGCGCGCTGGTCGTGAATACCGGCAATGCGAACGCCGGGACCGGCGACGACGGGCTGCAGCGGGCCGAGCGGGTGTGCCAGGCGCTCGCCGAGGCGCTCGGCTGCTTGCCCGAGCAGGTGCTGCCGTTCTCGACCGGCGTGATCATGGAGCCGCTGCCGGTCGAGCGCATCGTCGCGGGCCTGCCCGCGGCGCTCGCCGACCTGCGAGCGGATCGCTGGGCGGCGGCGGCCGAGGCGATCATGACCACCGACACGGTGCCGAAGGCGCGCTCCGCGCGGGTCGCGCTCGCGGCGGGGCAAGTCACGGTCACCGGCATCGCGAAGGGCGCCGGCATGATCCGTCCCGACATGGCGACGATGCTCGCCTTCCTGTGCTGCGACGCCGACCTGCCGGAGCCCCTCTTGCGGGCGCTGCTCGCCGAGATCGCGGACGACTCGTTCAACTGCATCACGGTCGACGGTGACACCTCGACGAACGACGCGCTCATCCTCGCGGCCACCGGTGCCTCGGGCGTGCGGGTGCAGGACGCTTCGCACCCGGATTACGCCCGGCTGCGGGAGGCGCTGCGCGAGGTGGCCGTCTGGCTCGCGCAGGCCATCGTGCGCGACGGGGAAGGCGCGACCAAGTTCGTGACCGTGCGGGTCGAAGGCGGGCGCAGCCGCGCGGAGTGCCGCAGCGTCGCGTACGCGATCGCGCATTCGCCGCTGGTGAAGACGGCGTTCTTTGCCTCCGATCCGAACCTCGGCCGCATCCTCGCCGCGATCGGCTACGCCGGGATCGGCGATCTGGACGCCGCCGGCGTGGACCTGTATATCGACGACGTTCAGGTCGCCGCGCAGGGCGGGCGGCATCCCGATTACCGGGAGGAGCAGGGCGTGGCGGCGATGCGCAAGGCGGAGTTCACCGTGCGCGCGGTGCTGAACCGCGGCGCCGCGGCGGCGCGCCTGTGGACCTGCGATCTATCCTACGACTACGTGAAGATCAACGCCGAATACCGTAGCTGAGGAACTACAATGCGCTGCGCTGCGGCACAGAGCGCCGCAGCGCAGCGCGAAACGTTTGGAAAAGCGCATCGCGAGGCGCTGAGAGTCGCCGATGAAGAGCGAAACGGAAAAATTGGTTGCGCGGGTCGAGCAGGTGCTGGCGCGCTTCGAGGCGCTGCTGCCGCCCGCCCCGCCGCCCACCGACTGGGCCGCGAGCATCGCCTTCCGCTGGCGCAAGAGCGGGCCGCTGAACGGCTACGGCTGGCTGCAGCCGCTGCGGCACATCCACCGCATCCGGCTGGCGGACCTGCGCGGCATCGACCCGCAGATCGCGCGCGTCGAGCAGAACACGCGCCAGTTCGTGGCGGGCGAGCCGGCCAACAACGTGCTGCTCACCGGCGCGCGCGGCACCGGCAAGTCCTCGATGGTCAAGGGGCTGCTCAACAAGTACGCCCGCCAGGGCCTGCGCCTGATCGAGGTGGACAAGGGCGACCTGATCGACCTGCCCGCGATCACCGACCTGGTGGCCGGGCGGCCCGAGCGCTTCGTGCTGTTCTGCGACGACCTGTCGTTCGAGGCGGCGGAGCCGGGCTACAAGACGCTCAAGGTGGCGCTCGACGGCTCGGTGTCGACCGCCTCGGACAACCTGCTCATCTACGCCACCTCCAACCGCCGCCACCTGATGCCCGAGTACATGCAGGAGAACCTCGAGACCAGGTACGTCGGCGACGAAATCCATCCCGGCGAAAGCGTCGAGGAGAAGATCTCGCTTTCGGAGCGCTTCGGCATCTGGGTGTCGTTCTATCCCTTCGACCAGGACGAATACCTCGACATCGTCGCGCACTGGCTGCAGACGTTCGGCTGCTCGGCGAGGGAGGCCGCGATGGCGCGTGAGGAGGCGCTGCAGTGGGCCCTCATGCGCGGCTCGCGCAGCGGCCGGGTCGCCTATCAGTTCGCGCGCGACTGGGCCGGCAAGCACGCCGGCGGCGCGCGCGGCGCATCGAAGCGCGCGCGGGGCTGAGCGTGACGGCGGCCGCGGCGCCGGCCGGGGTGCTCGAAGTCGCCGCGGCGGTGATCGTGCGCCCCGACGGCGCCTTCCTGCTCGCGAGACGTCCCGCGGGAAAGGTCTACGCCGGCTACTGGGAGTTTCCGGGCGGCAAGATCGAGCCGGGCGAGTCCGCGGAGCGCGCGCTGGCGCGCGAGCTGCGGGAAGAGCTGGGAATCGAGGCGCGCCGCGCCTATGCCTGGATCACGCGCGTGTATGCCTACGCGCACGCGACCGTGCGCCTCAACTTCTTCCGCGTGCTTGAATGGAGCGGCGAGCCGCACCCGCACGAAGACCAGCAGCTCGCCTGGCAGCGGCTCGACGCGCCGCTCGTCGAGCCGATGCTGCCGGCGAACGCGCCGGTGCTCGCCTCGCTCGCGCTGCCGCATGAGTACGCGATCACGGCGGCCGAGAGGTACGGGAGCGAGACGATGCTCGCCCGTCTCGCCGCGCGTCTCGCGGCGGGCCTGCGGCTGGTGCAGGTGCGCGACGCGGCGATGGCGCGGCCGGCGCGGACCGCCTTCGCCCGGCAGGTCGTCGAGCTCGCGCACGCCCGCGGCGCGAAGGTGCTGATCCACTCGGACGCCGGCCTGGCACGCTCGCTCGGGGCCGACGGCGTGCACTACAGCGGGCGCGAGCTCGAGGGCCTCGGCGAGCGGCCGCGCGACCTGCTCGCGGCGGGTTCGTGCCACACGCGCGCGGAGCTCGAGCGCGCAGTGGGCCTCGGCCTCGATTTCGCCGTGCTCGGTCCGGTCAAGCGCACGGCGTCGCATCCCGGGGCGGTGCCGCTCGGCTGGGAGGGCTTCGCCCGCATCGCGCACGGCAGCGCGATTCCCGTGTACGGCATCGGCGGTCTGCAGCTCGCCGACCTGGAGCCGGCCTGGCAGGCCGGCGCGCATGGCGTGGCGATGATTTCCGGCGCCTGGTCCGCCTGAGGGCGGCGCGCGGACCCTAGGATTCGTCCGGCTTGCCTTCGCCGACGGGCGCGCCCGGCTCGGGCAGGCGATAGCTCTCGCTCGCCCAGTTGCCGAGGTCGATCAACTTGCAGCGCTCGCTGCAGAACGGCCGCCAGGGATTCTCGGCCGCGAAGGGCGCGAGCTTGCCGCAGCGCGGGCATGGGACCAGCTTGGCGGCGGCTTGCGTCATCGCGATTTCCGGACCGATTTTTCCGAAAGTCTCGCGCTGCGCTGCGGCGCGCTGTGCCGCAGCGCAGCGCAGCGTTGTGCTTACAGGTTGCAGAAGGTCAGCTCGAACCCGACGTCCCGCTCCGCGGTCCGCGCGCGGGCGTCCTCGGCGTCCTGGGCGAGGAAGCGGATGTTCAGCACGTACTTGTTCGCGCTGATCTCGGGCATGCATTGCAGCTGCGGATCGAGGCGCACGCGCAGCATCTGCGCGGTCTTGCCGCCGAGCATCTGCTGGTAGGTGCCGGCCTGCGCGCACAGCGTCTGCGGCTTGCCGGATTCGCGCAGGATGTGGAGGATGATCGACGAGCCGTCGCGCAGCGGATACAGCGGTCCGGTCCAGGCGGCGAGCTGGCCGATGCGGTCCTCGGCGGGGCGATGCAGCCAGTAGTGGTACGAGGGCAGGTCGAACTCGCACGCCCCCCCGGGAATCGCGGTGCGCTGCTTGATTGCCATCAGCCAGTCGTTCTCGCGCAGGTACTGGCCGATCTTGCCGGTCATCGCGAACAGCGCCTGCGAGGCCTGCTCGATGTCGCGCAGCACGCCGCTCAGCGCGTCCTCGGAGATGTCCGGATTGTTGCGGAACGACATCAGCACCTGCTTCTGGCGTTCGAGCTCCTGCAGCAGATCGGACTTGAGGTCGGCGCGGCCGGCGACCTCCAGGATCTCGAACAGGGTCAGCAGCGCGACGTGGTGATCGAGCGGATCGGTGCGGGCGATGAAATGGCGCGAGCGCTCGAACAGGTCCTCGAGGCGCAGCAGGGTCCGGATGCGTTCGTTCAGCGGGTATTCGTATGTGATCACGGCCGCGTCCAGATCGCCCCGCACAGCAATACCGGCGCATTCTGAGGGATTTGCGCGCCCAGCACAACCCGAGGCCACGGGGCGCGTAGCATGCTGTCCTCAGGAGGAGGCGGCCTTTGCCAGCTTCAGGTAGCGCGAGTGCAGCGCGCGGACCTGCTCGCGCAGCGCATCGAGCGTGCCGCCGTTGTCGATCACCTCGTCGGCGGCGGCGAGCCGCGCGGCGCGCGAGGCCTGGGCGCGCATGATGCTGCGCACCTCGTCCTCGGAGAGACCGCTGCGCGCGCGCACCCGCTCGATCTGCATCCGCTCCGGGCAATCGACCACCAGCACACGGTCGACCCGATGCCCGCGCTCCCGCGACTCGACGAGCAGGGGAATGACGTGCACGACGTAGGCGCCGGTCGCGCTCGCGATGCGCCGCTCGGCTTCGGCGCGGATCATCGGGTGCAGCAGCGCCTCGAGACGCTGGCGCGCGGCGGGATCGGCGAACACGCGCTCGCGGACCTTCCTGCGGTCCATCGCGCCGGCGGCATCGACGAGCTCGTCGCCGAACAGCGCGCGGATCGCCGGCATCGCCGCACCGCCCGCCTGCGTCAGCTCGTGGGCGATCGCGTCGGCATCGATCACCGTGGCGCCGAGCCGCGCGAATTCCGCCGCCGCTGCGCTCTTGCCGCTGCCGATGCCCCCGGTAAGGCCCACGACGAGCGCCATCAGGCGAACAGCGGCATCCAGTGCTGCACGATCTGCGGGCCCCAGAACAGCGCGATCACTCCCGCGGCCGCGAGATACGGCCCGAACGGGATCGGCTTGTCGCGGCCGTGCTTGGCGAACACCATCAGGGCGATGCCGACCAGCGCACCGACCAGCGACGAGAGCAGGATCACGAGCGGCAGCGCCTGCCAGCCGAGCCAGGCGCCGATCGCGGCGAGCAGCTTGAAGTCGCCGTAGCCCATGCCTTCCTTGCCGGTGGCGAGCTTGAACGCCCAGTAGATCGTCCACAGCGACAGGTAGCCGGCGATCGCGCCGACGACCGCGGCGCCGAGCGGCGCGAACGTGCCCCCCAGGTTGAGCGCGAGCCCCGCCCAGAGCAGGGGCAGCGTGATGTCGTCGGGCAGGAGCTGGGTGTCCAGGTCGATCGCCGTGAGCGCGATGGCGCTCCAGCAGAACAGCATCGCACCCACCGCGGCGAGGGAGAAGCCGAATCGCCAGCCCGCGTACCCGGCAGCAAGGCCTCCGGCGAGCTCGATCAGCGGGTAGCGCAGCCCGATCGGCGCGCCGCAGGCCGAGCACTTGCCGCGCAGCGCCAGCCAGCTGAGCACCGGGATGTTCTCGAGCGCGCCGATGCGGTGACCGCAGGTCGGGCAGGCCGAGCGCGGCACCACTAGGTTGTAGCGCGCCTCGCCGGGGGCCGGCTCGCCGGCCAGCTCGGCGCACTGCGCGCGCCACTCGCGCTCGATCATGCGCGGCAGGCGATGCGCGACGACGTTGAGAAACGAGCCGACGCACAGGCCCAGGAGCAGCGCGATCCAGGGGAAGACCGCCGGCTGGGCGAGCCAGTCGAATGCGGGCATGCGGCGGTCTTAGACCACCTGGCCGAGCTTGAAGATCGGAAGGTACATCGCGATGACCATGCCCCCGATCAGGGTGCCGAGCACCACCATGATCATCGGCTCCATGAGCGACGACAGGGCCTCCACCGCGTCGTCGACCTCCGATTCGTAGAAATCGGCCACCTTGCCGAGCATCGCGTCGAGCGCACCGGTTTCTTCGCCGATCGACACCATCTGGATCACCATGCTCGGGAACACGTTGGCGTTCTGCATCGCCGCCGTGAGCGCCGTGCCGGTCGAGACTTCGGCCTGGATCTGCTTGGTCGCGACGACGTACACGTAGTTGCCCGATGCGCCGCCCACGGAATCGAGCGCCTCGACCAGCGGCACGCCGGCGGCGAACATCGTCGAGAGCGTGCGCGTCCAGCGCGCGATCACCGACTTGCGGATGAGGGGGCCGAAAACCGGGATCTTGAGAAACAGCCGGTCCATGAAGATCTGCACGGCTTTGGAGCGCTGCCAGGCGGCGAAGAACCCGTACAGCCCGCCGCCGACGATCCCGAAAATCAGGTACCAGTACTTGACGAACGCGTCCGAGATCGCTATCACCACCAGAGTCGGCGCGGGCAGGTCGGCGCCGAAGCTGCTGAACACCTTCTTGAACGCCGGGATCACGAAGATCATGATGATCGAGGTGATGATGAACGCCACCGCGATGATCGCGATCGGGTAGAAGAGCGCGCTCTTGATCTTCGACTTGATGCCGAGGATCTTCTCCTTGTAGGTCGCCAGGCGGTCGAGCAGGCTCTCCAGAATCCCCGCCTGCTCGCCGGCCTGCACCAGGTTGCAGAACAGGGCATCGAAGTACAGCGGGTACTTGCGGAAGGCCGCCGCGAGCGAGGAACCGGTCTCGACCTCGCCCTTCACGTCGAGCAGCAGCTTGCCGACTGCCGGGTTCGACGCCCCCTTGCCGACGATGTCGAAGGCCTGGAGCAGCGGCACGCCGGCCTTCATCATCGTGGCGAGCTGCCGCGTGAACAGGGTGATGTCCTTGTCGGTGACCCTTCCGGTGCCGCGCGTGCGCTGCTTGCGCACCTTGGTGACCATCACCCCCTGTCGCCGCAGCGTCGCGTTGACCACCGCCTGGCCGCTCGCGCGCATCTCGCCGCGCACGAGCTTGCCCGCCTTGTCCTTGCCTTCCCACTGGAACGTGAACTCCTTGGGACCCCTCACTGCAGCCGTCGCCGTCGCCATAGCCGCTCTCTCCTGAGAACTACGCCGCGATCCGCGCGCGCCGGACCGCGCGGGCTCTGTTCCGTGCCCCGCACCGCGCTTCGGCCCGCGCGAGCGCCGCCGCGCCGCGCGAGCCGAAAGCGAAATCCCGAGTGACGTCCATGCCGAGCTACTCGTTCGTGCAAGCCATGACTTCTTCCAGCGAGGTCACCCCCTGCTTCACCTTCAGAAGCCCGGAGTGGCGCAGGTCGCGCATTCCCTCGGCGCGCGCCTGCTGCGCGATATCGAGCTCGTCGCCGCCCTTCATGATGATGCGCCGGATCTCCTCCGAGATCGGCATGACTTGGTAGATGCCGACGCGGCCGCGGTAGCCGTTGCCCTTGCATTGCTCGCAGCCCGCCGGCGCGTACGGCACCCAGCCTTCCTCGAGCTCGTCCTCGGTGTAGCCCGCCTCGAGCAGGACCTCCGCCGGGATGTCCGCGGGCCGCTTGCACGACGAGCATAACCTGCGCGCCAGCCTCTGCGCCGTGATCAGATTCACGCTGGAGGCGATGTTGAACGGCGCGATCCCCATGTTCATCAAGCGCGTGAGCGTCGAAGGCGCGTCGTTGGTGTGCAGCGTGGACAGCACCAGGTGCCCGGTCTGCGCGGCCTTGATCGCGATCTCGGCGGTTTCCAGGTCGCGGATCTCGCCGACCATGATGACGTCCGGATCCTGCCGCAGGAACGAGCGCAGCGCGGCGGCGAACGTGAGGCCGGCCTTCTCGTTGACGTTCACCTGGTTCACGCCGAACAGGTTGAGCTCCGCGGGATCCTCGACCGTGGAGATGTTGACTCCCGGCTGGTTGAGCACCTCGAGGCAGCTGTAGAGCGAAACCGTCTTGCCGCTGCCGGTCGGTCCGGTCACCAGCACCATGCCGTACGGCCGGCGGATCGCCTCGAGCAGCGCCGCCTTCTGCTCCTGCTCGTAGCCGAGCGCGTCGATGCCGCCGAGGCTCACCGCCGACGGATCGAGGATCCGCAGGCACAGCTTCTCGCCGAACAGCGTCGGCAGCGTGGAGACGCGGAAGTCGATCGCGCGCGTGGGCGTCAGCGCGAGCTTCATGCGGCCGTCCTGCGGCGCGCGCTTCTCCGAGATGTTGAGCCGCGAGATCACCTTGATGCGCGCCGCGATCTTGTCCTTGAGGAACGGCGGCGGGCTCGCCACCTCGCGCAGCTCGCCGTCGACGCGCACGCGCACGCGGTACTTCTTCTCGTAGGGCTCGAAGTGGATGTCCGAGGCGCCCAGCATGATCGCGTCGACGAGCACGCGCTGGATGAAGCGCACCACCGGCGCGTCGCCGACCATGGCCGCGCCCGGCGCTTCGTCGGCGGGTTCCCGGTCCTGGACGAACTCCAGCCCTGGTTCGTCTCCGGCCAGGGCGTCGAGCGACTGCTCGGCGCTGCTCAGCGCCAGGTCGATCAGCCGCTGCAGCTTGTCGTCCTCGACCACCACCGGGTCGACCATCAGCCCCGTGTGGAACTTGACGTCGTCGAGCGCGTCTGTGCGGGTGGGGTCGGAAATCGCCAGCGCGAGCCGCTTGCCGCGCACGTACAGCGGCAGCACGTGGCGCGCCTGCATCAGCTTCGGGTCGACCGCCGAGCACGCGAGCTGCGCGGGATCGTAGGCGTCCAGATCGAGCAGCGGATAGCCGAAGGTGCGCGAGGCGAACTCGGCCACCTCGAGCGGCCTGAGCCGTCCGGCGTGCGTGAGCTGGGCGACGAAGTCCGCTTCGCCCGAGCGCGTGGCCTGCAGCAGCGCCTGCGCCTCGACCTCGTCCAGATGGCCGTGCTGCACCAGCGCGCGCGCAAGACCCGCCAGCCCCGTCGCGGGCGGGAGCGGCTTCGGTCCTGCCTTGGCGGCGGTTGCCATGCGCGCTGCTCAGGGGAAACGTGCGCCCGATGATGCCCTGCCACCGAGCATTTGTAAAGCGTCAGGTATCGAGTGTAACCAGTTGACGATAAATGATTTAACTACCTTTGAAACGGCGCTAAGCGCACGTCGCCCGCGTCACGGCAGAACCTCCTCGGGAGCGCCTGCCTCCGACGGCCTGAACACGCGCACCGTCTTCACGGTCCGACCCTGGGCGTGCACGATCTCCATCGGCACGCCCGCGATCTTGATCGACACGTCGGCCTCGGGAATTTCCTGCAGGTGCTCGAGAATGAGGCCGTTCAGCGTTTTCGGCCCGTCGGTGGGCAGATTGAGCCCGAGCGCGCGGTTGATCTCGCGCACCGGCAGGGCGCCGTCGGCCGAGGCGCTGCCATCCGCGCCCCAATGCAGCGCCGGGCCCGGGGCAGGCAGCGAAGTGGTGAACTTGCCGATGATCTCCTCGATGATGTCCTCGAGCGTGACCAGGCCCATCAACTCGCCGTACTCGTCGACCACCAGCGCGATGCGCTCGCGGTTTTCCTGGAAGTACTGCATCTGCGAGAGCACCGGCGTCGAGGCGGGCACGAAGTAGGGCTCGGCCACCAGCGCCTCGAGCGCGTGCTTGTCGAGGCGCGAGCTCTGCAGCAGCAGCCCGAGCACCTTCTTGACGTGCAGCACGCCGATCACGTCGCCCAGGCTGTCGCGGAACACCGGCAGCCGCATGTGATAGCTCGTGACCAGCTGGCGGGCGATCGTGTCCGGATCGTCATCCATCTTGAGCGACTCGATGCGCGCGCGCGGCACCATGATGTCCTGCACCGTGACGTTGCCGAGGTCGAACAGGTTGAGCAGGATCGAGACGTGCTTCTTCGGCATGAAGTTCGAGGACTCGAGGACCAGCGTGCGGATTTCTTCGGGCGTGAGCGTCGGGGCGCTCTCTTCCGCGCCGCCGGCGCGCACGCCGGCCAGCCAGAGCAGCGGGCGCGCGAACAGGTTCGCGAACCACACCGCCGGCGCGAGCATGCGCTGCAGCGGGCCGAGCACCCAGGCGAGCGGCAGCGAGATGCGTTCCGGGTAGGTCGCGCCGATCACCTTCGGCGTGATCTCGCACAGCACGACGATGAGGAACGACACCACCAGCGTGCTCACCGCGTACGCCAGCTTGTCCTGCCCCAGGAAGCGCACCGCGATCACGCCCGCGAGCGTGGTCGCGCCCGCGTTGGCCAGCGTGTTGCCGATCAGGATCGCGCTCAGCAGCCGGTCGATGCGCTGCAGCAGCTGCGCCGCGCGCCGCGCGCCGCCGTGGCCCTGCGCGACGAGGTGCTTCAGGCGGTAGCGGTTCAGCGCCATCATGCTCGTCTCGGCGATCGAGAAGAACGCCGAGACGACGAGCAGCACGGCGAGCGCAGCGAACTCGGCCGAGAGCGGAACTTCTTCCATGTCGACGCGCGGGCGCCGGCTGACGCGCCTCAGCTGCGCCCGAGGATCACTTCAAGCACGAAGCGGCTGCCGACGTAGGCGAGCAGCAGCATGACGAAGCCGCTGAGCGTCCAGCGCACCGCAGTGCGCCCGCGCCAGCCGTAGAAGCGCCGCCCGCCGAGCAGCACCGCGAACGTCACCCACGACAGGATCGCGAACAGCGTCTTGTGGTCAAAGCGAAGCGGCCTGCCGAAGAGCGTCTCGGAGAACGCGATCCCGGTGATCAGCGTGAGAGTGAGCAGCGCGAAGGCGGTGCCGATGAGACGGAACAGGAGCCGCTCCAGCGTGAGCAGCGGCGGCAGGCCGCCGAGCGGGCCGGCGAGCACGCCCGTCGCCTCGCCGGCCGCCGTTTTGCGCGCCTGGTGCAGGCGCCGCTCCACGAACGCCATCAGCACGGCGTGCAGCATCGCGAGCGTGAACAGGCTGTAGGCGAGCATCGCCAGGATCAGGTGCACCTTGAACTCGAGCGACGCGGCGTAGTTGGCGGCCATGCCGGGGAACAGCGCCGGCAGCGGCACGCACAGCGCCGCCAGCGCGAGCGCGGGCGCGAGCATACCCTCGAGGTTGTAGAGGAAGCTTTCGATCCAGTAGAACAGCACCGCGAGCCAGAGCATCGCCGAGAGCGCGTCGGCGAAGCCGAACAGCGGCCGGGGCGGCAGCACGATGTCGGCATAGAGCAGCCAGCCCTGCAGCGCGAGTGGCACGAGGATCGCGGCCCGCTCCCAGGCCTTCAGCCCGCCCTGGGCCGCTCGCGCTCGCCAGCGCGTCCACCCGAAGTGCAGCGCGAGCAGCGCGTACCCCGCGCTCGTGAGCAGGTGGAGTAAAATGCTCGGCATCGTTGCAGTTTATCACCGCGCTCCCGCCGCTCCGGCGCGCGCCGCTCCCTCTCATGCTCGATAACCTGACCGCCCGACTGACGCGCATCGCCAAGACGTTGCGTGGCGAGGCACGGCTCACCGAGTCGAACATCCAGGACGCGTTGCGCGAAGTCCGCGTCGCGCTGCTCGAGGCCGATTGCGCCCTGCCGGTGGTCAAGGACTTCGTCGCGGCCGTCAAGGCGTACGCGCTGGGCGAGGAGGTGATCGGCAGCCTCACGCCGGGCCAGGCCCTGGTCGGCGTGGTGCACCGCGAGCTCACGCGGCTCATGGGCGAGGCGAACGTCGGGCTGGATCTCGCCGCGCAGCCGCCCGCGGTGATCCTGATGGCAGGGCTGCAGGGCTCGGGCAAGACCACCAGCGCGGGAAAGCTCGCGCGGCTGATCGCGGCCGGCAAGAAGAAGGTGCTCGTGGTTTCCTGCGACGTGTACCGGCCGGCCGCGATCGAGCAGCTCAAGACCGTCGCGTCGCAGGCCGGAGTCGATTTCCTGCCGAGCGCGCCGCAGGACGAGCCGCTCGAGATCGCGCGGCGCGCGCTCGAGCATGCCCGCACCCGCTACTACGACGTCCTGCTCGTGGACACCGCGGGCCGGCTCGCGATCGACGAGGCGATGATGTGCGAGATCGCCGAGCTGCACGCCGCGCTCCATCCTGCCGAGACGCTGTTCGTGGTCGACGCCATGCAGGGCCAGGATGCGGTGAACGTCGCGCGGGCGTTCAGCCAGGCCTTGCCGCTCACCGGCGTGATCCTCACCAAGCTCGACGGCGACGCGCGCGGCGGCGCCGCGCTCTCGGTGCGCCACGTCACCGGCAAGCCGATCAAGTTCGTCGGCACCGGCGAGAAGCTCGACGGGCTCGAGCCGTTTCACCCGGAGCGCATGGCCTCGCGCATCCTCGGCATGGGAGACATCGTCTCGCTCGTGGAGCAGGCGCGCCGCGGCGTGGACGAGCAGCAGGCGCAGGCGCTCGCCGAGAAGGTGCGCAGGGGCAGGGGCTTCGACCTCGAGGATTTCAAGGCGCAGATCCAGCAGATGAAGAGCATGGGCGGGCTGGCGGCGCTCGTCGACAAGCTGCCCGCGCAGCTCACCGGCTCGATCAACCCGGCGCAGCTGCACGACGACCGGCAGATGCGACGCATCGAGGGCATCATCAACTCGATGACGGCGCAGGAGCGCGCGCGCCCCGAGCTCATCAAGGCCTCGCGCAAGCGGCGCATCGCCGCCGGGGCGGGCGTGCCGGTGCAGGAGGTGAACCGGCTGCTCAACCAGTTCGAGCAGATGCAGAAGATGATGAAGCAGATGCGCAAGGGCGGGCTGGCGCGCATGATGCGCGCGATGAAAGGGGCGCTGCCCGGAGGCCGCTGAAGCGCGCTCCGGCGCCGCCGCCCGCGCGACCTTGTCAATTTGCCGAAAAGCCTCGTATAATCCGCACCTTTTTCGCGGCAACCGGGGTTTCTAAATGGTGGTGATTCGACTGGCGCGCGGCGGCGCGAAGAAGCGGCCCTTCTACAACGTGGTGGTGGCCGATTCGCGGCGTGCGCGCGACGGGCGCTTCATCGAGCGCGTGGGCTTCTACGACCCGAAGGCGCCCGAGGGACGCGAGGCGCTGCGCGTCGACATGGAGCGCGTCACGCACTGGAAGGGCAAGGGCGCGCAGCTCTCCCCGACGGTGACGCGGCTCGTCAAGCGGTTTGCGAAGAAGGCCGCCTGAGCGCCTGATCGAGATGGGCCGCGTGGCCGGCTCGTTTGGCGTGCGCGGCTGGCTGAAAGTGGCGCCCTACAGCGCCGAGGTGGACGCGCTCGCCGCGCACCCGGCCTGGTGGCTGAAGGGACGCGACGGCGAATGGCGGGAGCTCGCGGTCGAGGAAACGAAGGTTCACGGCGCGCAGCTGCTCGCCAAGCTCGCAGGCGTCGAGGACCGCGAGGCGGCGCTGGCGCTGAAGGGCGCCGTGCTCGCCGTGGCGCGCGAAGCGCTCGCCGAGCCCGGGGCGGGGCGCTACTACTGGTCCGACCTGATCGGGCTGGACGTGGTGAACGCCAGGGGCGAGCGCTTGGGAACGCTGCGCGCGATGTACACGAACGGCGCGCACGACGTGGCGGAAGTGGTGGCCGAGCGCGCGCGGCTGCTGCCCTGGGTGCCCGCGGTGGTGCGGCGGGTCGACTTGGCGGCGCGCCGCGCGGAGGTGGAATGGGAAGCGGACTGGTGAAGGGCGACGGGCATGATCCGCTTGGACGTCGTGAGCCTGTTCCCGGAGATGTTCGCCGCGGTGAGCGGGAGCGGCATCACGCGGCGGGCGCTCGAGGCGGGGCTGTGGCGTCTGGCGCTGTGGAACCCGCGCGACTTCACCACGGACAATTACCGGACGGTCGATGACCGGCCGTACGGCGGCGGGCCGGGCATGGTGATGCTGGCCGGGCCGCTCGAGAAGGCGCTGGACGCGGTCGCGCTCGAGCAGGGC
>JAKALD010000317.1 GCA_021813275.1 Pseudomonadota bacterium
GTGTCGGACCTGTCGCGGCTGGGGCGCGGCGAGCAGAAGACGCTGGAATTCGTGCTGGCGCGCGCCGAGAAGCACAAGCTGCGCCTCGTGTCGTTCTCGCCGCTCGATCCGCGCTCGCTGATCGAGAAACACCAGTTCGACGCCGAGCTGCTCGCCCGGCTCTCCGAGCTCACGCTGCGCTTGCCGGCGCTGCGCGAGCTCGCCGAGGACGTGCCGGATCTCGCCACGCTCATGCTCGCGCAGCTGGTGGAGGCGCGCGTCTGCCCGCCGCGGCGCCTGAGCGTGGCGGCGCTCAACGCGCTGCGCCATTACGCCTGGCCCGGAAACCTGCTGCAGCTCGAGAACGTGGTCAAGAACCTGGCGCTCAGCGCGCTCGACGAAGAGCTCGGGCTCGAAGACGTCGAGCGCGTGCTCAGCGCCCAGGCCGCGCCGAGCGCGCCCCCCGAGCTGGGCCTGGATCGGCCCTATCGCGAGGCGCGCGAGGCGTTCGAGCGCATGTATTTCGAGCACCTGCTCGCGCAGGAAAACGGCAGCATGTCGCGGGTGGCGGAGAAGTCGGGCCTGGAGCGCACTCACCTGTACCGCAAGCTCAAGGCGCTCGGCCTGCCGGTCGGGCGGCGCGACGAGGGCGCGGCCTGACCAGGAGCTGGAGGCCGACGCAGCCTAGCTTCGCAGCACCGCGATCGCGAACACGATCCAGCCTAGGAGGAAGGCGGCGCCGCCGAACGGGGTCACCGCGCCCAGCCAGCGAACGCCGCTGAGCGCGAGCAGGTACAGGCTCCCGGAAAAGAGCAGCACGCCGGCCGCGAGCAGCCATCCGGCGGCGCGCAGCCAGCCGCTTTCGGGCAACTGAACGCAGGCGAGCCCCACCGCAAGCAGCCCGAGCGCGTGCCAGAAGTGGTATTCGACCGCGGTGTGGTAGATGGCGAGCGTCGCCGCGGGGAGGCGTGCCTTGAGCGCGTGCGCGCCGAACGCGCCGAGCACGACCGCCGCCGCCGCGAGCGCCGCTCCGAGCGAGATGAACAGCCGCGCGCTCGCGGGCATCGGCGCGCCCGCGGGGCTCAGGCGCCCTTTTTCTTCTTGGCGCGGTGCGGCCGCCGCTTGCCGTAGCTGCCCTTGTAGATCTTGCCGCGCCGCGTGCGCTTGTCGCCCTTGCCCATGTCCCGGCTCCCGATGAAAAGTGACTGCAGCCGATTATAGCGAGGCCGTCGTGCGGGTCGCAGCAGCGGGCTCGTAGGCGAGATTGGGCGCGAGCCAGCGCTCGGCCTCGGCGAGGCGCATGCCCTTGCGCTTCGCGTAGTCCTCCACCTGGTCGCGGCCGATCTTGCCGACCGCAAAGTAGCTCGCCTCGCGGTGCGACAGGTAGAACCCCGCCACCGACGCCGCGGGCAGCATCGCGCACGACTCGGTGAGGCGCATGTCCGCGTTGCGCTCCGCCTCGAGCAGCGCGAACAGCGCGCGCTTTTCGGTGTGGTCGGGACACGCCGGGTAGCCGGGTGCCGGCCGGATGCCGCGGTATTTCTCCGCGAGGAGCTCCGCGTTGCCGAGCCGCTCGTCGGGCGCGTAGCCCCAGAACTCGCGCCGCACGCGCTCGTGCAGGCGCTCGGCGAGCGCCTCGGCCAGCCGGTCGGCGAGCGACTTGAGCATGATCGCGCCGTAGTCGTCGTGACGCGCCTCGAGCTCGGCCACCTTCGCTTCGACGCCCACTCCCGCGGTCACCGCGAAGGCGCCGACGTAGTCTGGCACCCCGGAGTCCTTCGGCGCTACCAAGTCCGCGAGGCACAGGTTCGGCCGCCCGGCGGGCTTGTGATTCTGCTGGCGCAGGTTGTGCCAGGTCGTCAGCACTTCGCGGCGCCGCTCGTCGGCGTAGATCTCGACGTCGTCGCCGCCGCCGCGCGCCGCCGGAAACAGGCCGAACACCGCGTTCGCCGTGATCCACTTCTCGGCGAGCACGCGCTGCAGCTCGACCTGCGCTTCGGCGAACAGCTTGCGCGCCGCCTCGCCGACGACCCGGTCCTGCAGGATCTTCGGGAACGGTCCGGAGAGCTCCCAGGTCTGGAAGAACGGCGTCCAGTCGATATAGGGCACCAGCTCGTCGAGCGGGTAATCGCGCAGCACGGTGATACCGAGCGCGCGCGGGACCGGCGGGCGGTATCTCGACCAGTCGGTCTGCAGCCCGAGGCGGCGCGCCTCGCCGATCGGGTGCAGCGGCCCCGGCCCCTTCTTTTCGCGGTGCTGCGCGCGGATGCGCTCGTAGTCGGCGCGCACCTCGGCGACGAATGTCTCGCGCTGCTCGGGCGAGAGCAGGCTGCTCACCACGGTGACGCTGCGCGAGGCGTCCGGGACGTAAACCACCGGACCCGGATAGTTCGGCGCGATCTTCACCGCGGTATGCGCGCGCGAGGTGGTGGCGCCGCCGATCAACAGCGGCACGGCGAAGCCCTCGCGCTGCATCTCGCGCGCCACGTGCGCCATCTCCTCGAGCGACGGCGTGATCAGGCCGGAAAGCCCGATGGCGTCGGCGTTCTCGCGCCGCGCGGTCTCGAGGATCGTCTGCGCCGGCACCATGACGCCGAGGTTGATCACGTCGTAGTTGTTGCACTGGAGCACGACCGCGACGATGTTCTTGCCGATGTCGTGCACGTCGCCCTTCACCGTGGCGATCACGATCCGGCCTTTCGAGCGGCGGGCCTCGCCGGTCCTCGCCTTCTCGGCCTCGATGTACGGCACCAGGTGCGCCACCGCCATCTTCATTACGCGCGCCGACTTGACCACCTGCGGCAGGAACATCTTGCCGGCGCCGAACAGGTCGCCGACGACGTTCATGCCGTCCATGAGCGGGCCCTCGATCACTTCGATCGGGTGGGGGTACTTGAGGCGCGCCTCCTCGGTGTCCGCGACGACGTGGGTCGCGATGCCGTTCACCAGGGCGTGCGCCAGGCGCTCCTCGACCGCGGCCGTGCGCCAGGCGTCGTCCTTCACGCTCTCTCGCGCGCCCATCTTGACCGTGCCCGCGAGCTCCACCAGGCGCTCGGTGGCGTCCGGCCGGCGGTCGAAGAGGACGTCCTCGACGCGCGCCTTGAGCTCGGGCTCGATCTCCTCGTAGACGCCGAGCTGACCCGCGTTGACAATGCCCATCGACATTCCGGCGGCGACCGCGTGGTACAGGAAGGCGGTGTGGATCGCCTCGCGCACCGCGTCGTTGCCGCGGAACGAGAACGACAGGTTCGAAACTCCCCCGGAGACCTTGGCGTGGGGCAGGTTGGCGCGGATCCAGCGCGTGGCCTCCAGGAAGTCGATGCCGTAGCGCGCGTGCTCTGCCAGCCCGGTCGCGACCGCGAAGATGTTCGGGTCGAAGACGATGTCCTCTGGCGGAAGCCCCGCCTGCTGCGTGAGCAGGCTGTAGCAGCGCGCGCAGATCGCGGTGCGCCGCTCGAGCGTGTCCGCCTGGCCCTGCTCGTCGAAGGCCATCACGACCACCGCCGCGCCGTACATCCTCGCCAGGCGAGCCTGGCGCAGGAACTCGGCCTCGCCTTCCTTGAGGCTGATCGAGTTGACCACCGCCTTGCCCTGGACGCACTTCAGGCCCGCCTCGATCACGCTCCATTTCGAGGAATCGATCATCACCGGCACGCGCGCGATGTCGGGCTCGGAGGCGATCAGGTTGAGGAAGGTCGTCATCGCCGTCGGCGAGTCGAGCATCGCCT
>JAKALD010000318.1 GCA_021813275.1 Pseudomonadota bacterium
ACCACCGCGCTCGACGTGACCATCCAGGCGCAGATCCTCGAGCTGTTGCGCAAGCTCCAGGCCGAGCGCGGCATGGCGCTGCTGCTGATCACGCACGACCTGGGGATCGTGGCGCAGATGGCGCAGCGCGTGGCGGTCATGTACGCGGGTGAGATCGTGGAAAGCGGCGGGCGCGAAGCGTTCTTCCGGGCGCCGCAGCACCCGTACGCGCAGAAGCTCTTCGCCGCGCTGCCCACGCGCGCGGGGCGAGGCGGCGAGCTGGTCGGCATCCCGGGCCAGGTCCCGCCGCTCACCAGCGTGTTCGCGGGCTGCCGGTTCGTCGAGCGTTGCGAGCAGGCCTTCGAGCGCTGCCGGCGCGAGGTGCCGCGCTTGCTCGAGCTCCCGGGAGGCCATCTCGTGCGCTGCCACCTGCGCGAGCGCGGGCCGGCGGCGCTGCGCACCGCGATTGCGCCGGCGGCGGAAGCGCCGGCCGAGGCGCGCGCGGCGCCGGCGCTCCTCGAGGTCGACGCGCTCAAGGTCCACTTCCCGATCCGCCGCGGCGTCTTCCGGCGAACCGTGGGCCTCGTGAAGGCCGTCGACGGCGTCTCGCTCGCGGTGCGCGAGGGCCGCACGCTCGCTCTCGTGGGCGAGTCGGGCTGCGGCAAGACCACCGTTGGCAAGTCCGTGCTGCAGCTCATCCGCCCGACCTCGGGAAGCGTGCGCTTTCACGAGGGCGTGGCGGCACCGGTGGAGCTCACCGCCCTCGACCGCGCCGCGCTGCAGCCGCGGCGCCGCGCGATGCAGATCATCTTCCAGGATCCGTACGCCTCGCTCGATCCGCGCATGCGCGTCGCGGACATCCTCGCCGAAGGCATGCGCAGCCTCGGGGTGGGGCAGGGCGAAGCCGAGCGCGCGCGGCGCATCGAGACGCTGCTCGAGCAGGTCGGCCTGCCGGGGGGGGCCTGGGCGCGCTACCCGCACGAGTTCTCGGGCGGGCAGCGCCAGAGGATCGCGATCGCGCGCGCGCTCGCGGTCGAGCCGCGGCTGATCGTCTGCGACGAGCCGACCAGCGCGCTCGACGTGTCGGTGCAGGCGCAGATCCTCAACCTGTTGCGCGCGCTGCAGCAACGGCTCGGCATCGCGTACTTGTTCATCACGCACAACCTGAGCGTGGTCGAATACCTCGCTCACGAGGTCGCGGTGATGTACCTGGGACGCGTGGTCGAGCTCGGCACCGTCGACGAGGTGCTCGGCGCGCCGAAGCATCCGTACACCGAGGCGCTGTTGCAGGCCGTGCCGCGGGTCGACGGCGAGCAGCGCATCGCGCGGCTGCCGGGCGAGCCGCCCTCGCCGGTGGAGCCGCCGACGGGCTGCCACTTCCACCCGCGCTGCCCGAAGGCTCAGCCGCGTTGCCGCGAGGCGTATCCCGAGCCGGTGCAGCTCAGCGCGACGCGGCGCGTGAGCTGCGTGCTCTACTGAACGGCAGTGGGCCGGGCGGCGGCTTCGCGCGGCGCGTGCCGCTCGAACTCGGCGAGCAGCATGCTGTTCAGGTCCGCCGGCACGGGGAGCAGGTGCTTCTCGAGCAGCGCGCGCAGCTTCGGCACTTCGTCGGCGGGCAGGCCGCCGACCTCCTGTCCGAACTCGGCCGCGAGCGCCCGCTTTTGCGCGCTGGAGAGCTGCGCGAGCCGCAGCTGCGCGGCGCGCACCTGCAGGGCGTGGTTGGCGAAGTACTGGATCATCGCCCCGCGGATCGCGGCGTTCTTGGGCTCGAGGAGCTCCCGGTTCAGGGAATCGAAGATCTCGTCGCGCTGCTTCTCGGACAAGTAGGTGAAGCTCTCGTCGATCAGCTGCTTGAGCTGCTCGGGGCGGACCGTGGTTCCCGCGTAGGTCTTCGGCAGCTCGCTCGAGGGCATGGGCGCCCGGGCGCTCTGGCTCGCCGAGTCGATCATCTGGCTCGCCGCATTGAACAGGAACATCAGGATCGGGTCGAGCGCGTAGGCCGGCGCGGCGAAAGCCCAGAGGAGGGCGAACACGAAGCTCGCGCGGAGGATGCGGGGCATGAATGCATTCTAGATGAGCGCATCGCCGGCGAGTCGGCTATCTCCGCGGATTTCTTCTGTAGAACTGGAACTAGTTCATGTATCCATTTGTAAGAACGCGGAGAAGTGGCTCAGACGACGAGGTGGGAATCTTAGAAGTCACTTTAACTAAGTGACTTTAGTTGTCATAGATAGGCTATTGACATATTGTATCTATTTACTTGTCTGTCGTCGCGTCACGTGATGGCTCGGGCGAGAGCGGCCGCGGGCCGCGACGCGCCGCTCGGGAGCGAACCGGGTGTAGATGCGCAGCTTCGCGCCCGCGTGCAGCTCGCGGCCGACGCGGTTCCAGCGCTTCAGCTCGGCGACCGTCACGCGGTAGTGCAGCGCTATGGACCACAGGGTCTCGCCCGGCCGGACGGTGTGAACCGCCACGTGCTCCGGACCGGCGGGGATCGGCGGCGCGTACATGATCGGCAGTTGCGCTGCGTGACGCGCCGCCGCGCCGTCGATCGGCACCACCAGCAAGTCCGGCGCCCGGTTCGAGTAGCGCGGGATGCCGTTGACCCGCTTGAGCGTCGCCAGCGCCACGTGGAAGCGGCGCGCGATCCCGTCCAGGCGCTCGCCGCGCCGCGGGTGGTAGGTGCGCCAGGACACCATGGCCTTCTCGTCGTACTTCTGCAGGTTGGCGCGATAGATCTCGACCCGGTCGGCGGGC
The DNA here is from genome assembly GCA_021813275.1 of Pseudomonadota bacterium. Taxonomy (GTDB): domain Bacteria; phylum Pseudomonadota; class Gammaproteobacteria; order Burkholderiales; family SG8-39; genus JAKALD01. Next base: position 2,737 of record JAKALD010000318.1, read on the forward strand.
AGTACGATGCGCCGCACCTCCTTGGCCGGCAGCAACGGGCGGTTGAGGCCGGGATTGAGGGCGATGAACTTGTCGACCGGCATCTCGGCCAGCTTGGCGGCGAGCCGCACGTCGAGGTTCTCGGGCGTGGCGACCGTGGTGAAGTAGGGCTGGTTCGGAATCGGATCGAGCGTGATGCCGAAGGGCTCGGGGTTGGAGATGATGTTCTTCAGCGCCTGGAGCTTGGGCACGTACTCGCGCGTTTCCTCCGGCATGGTGAGGCTCGAGTAATCGATCGGCAGGCCGAGCGCCTTGTTCTTGGCGATCGCGCGCGCCACGTTGTTCTCGCCCCAGTTGTACGCCGCGAGCGCCAGGTCCCAGTCGCCGAACATCTGGTACAGATCCTCCAGGTAGTCGAGCGCGGCCGAGGTCGAGGCGATGATGTCGCGGCGCGCGTCGTACCACCAGTTCTGCTTCAGGGCGTAGCGCTTGCCGGTCGGCGGGATGAATTGCCACAGCCCGGAGGCGTGCGCGCGCGAGTAGGCCATCGGGTTGTAAGCGCTCTCGACCATCGGCAGCAAGGCGAGCTCGGTGGGCATGTGGCGCTTCTCGAGCGCGTCGACGACGTGGTACAGGTACAGACGGCTGCGCTCGAACATGCGCTTGAGATACTCCGGGCGCGCCGCATACCACGCCGTCTCCTCGGTGACCAGCTCGTTGTCCAGATCGGGCATGGCGAAGCCGTCGCGGATGCGCTCCCACAGGTCGTCGGGCGGGATGGTGCGATCGATCTTGGGCACGCCCCGCAGCGGCTCGTGCACCACGCGCGTCTCGCCGTCGAAGGGCGGCAGGCGCGTCGCGTCGAGCGGGTGCTTGAGCGCCGCGGCGACCGCCCGCTTCGCCTGCAGGCCCTTGCCGGCAGGTTGAGGCTGCTCGGCGCTTGGCGGCGAGCCGGGCGTGGCCGCGCACGCCGCGAGCAGCGCCGCGGC
>JAKALD010000319.1 GCA_021813275.1 Pseudomonadota bacterium
CTCGCGCACCGCGAGGAAGATGTCGCGCTCCCAGGGCTCCATCTCCGGCGCGTAGTGCGCGGCGAACCACAGCAGGTCGTACTCGGGGTGCGGCGGCAGCGGCGCGCGCACCGGCTGGCGCGGCGCGGCCGCAGGGGCGGCCGCGCCCGGCAGCTGCGCGAAGCGCTCCTCGAACTCGGCACGCTGGGGGGCCTGCTCGGGCGCCGGCGCGCGCTCCGGGTACGGCGCGCGGTACAGCTCCTGGTTGATGTCGACGTGGCACTCGAGCGCGAGCGCCGCGTCCAGCACCGCCTCGACGCGCTCCAGGCCGTGCTCCTGGATCGCCGCGTCGATGCGGTGCGCGTGCGCCGCCGCCTTCTCCACGATCTGTCCGCCCGCCATCTCGTGGAAGCGCGCGAACAGCTGGTTGTTCTTGGCGAAATCGGCGTGCCCGAGCACGTGCGCGACCACCAGCGTCTGCTCGGCGAGCGAGTTCGTCTCGGTGAGGTAGGCGTGGCAGGGATCGCCCGGGAACATCACCTCGAAGATCTTCGAGTGGCCCATGCTCTGGCGGATGAGCTGGTGGATGTAGCGCACGCCGTAGGACCAGTGCGCCATGCGCACCGGCAGGCCGTACACCGCGACCTCCAGCATGAAGGTCGAGGGCGCCATCTCGAAATCCACCGGGTAGAAGTCGAGCCCGAGCCCGCGCGCCACGCGCTCCAGGCGCTCGACGTATTCGCCGAGCTCACTGGTCATTCCGCCGGCTCCTCGGCCTGATCGGTGAAGAAGCGCCGCAGCGCGCTCCAGACGTCCGCGTCGCCGCCCAGGCGCGCGGCCGAGACTGCGCAGCCGCGCTGCTCGAGCGCCTCGAACAGCTCGGCCATCTGGGTCGCGTGCGGCCGCGGGCCCGAGCTGCCGAGCTCGACGTAGCCCGCGTAATTGAGCTTCTCGGCCAGCTCGGCGAGCGCCTCGCCCGCGCTCTCGCGGTCGTCCGAGGCGTTCTCGCCGTCCGAGGCGTAGAACAGGTACGCGTTGTAGCGCCCCGGATCGTAGCGCGTCTTGAGCAGCTCGAGCGCGAGGCGAAAGGCGCTCGAGGCCACCGTGCCGCCGCTGCCGCTCACCTGGAAGAACTGCTCCTCGGAGAACTCCCAGGCGTTCACCGTGTGCGCGATGAACACGCTCTCGACCTTGGCGTAGCGCCGCCGGATGCCGTGCAGCGCGAAGAAGAAGAAGCTCTTGGCGAGCTTGCGCTGCGCCTCGTCCATGCTCGCCGACACGTCGAGCACGAACACGACCACAGCGTTGAGCGCGGGCGTGGCGCGCCGCACGAGCTGCCGGTAGCGCAGGTCCTCGGTCGCGAAGTCGAGCGGCTCGGCCTGCACGGCGCGCCGCTTGACCGCCTCTCTCACCGTGCGCCGCCGGTCGAGCCGCGAGCGCGCGCCGCGCTTGTCCCAGCCCTCGCGCACGAAATCGGGCTCCTCGAGCGTGGCGCTGCGCTTGGGCTTGAGCTCGGGCAGCTTCAGCTCCTCCCAGAGCCAGTCGAGGATGTCGTCGACCTTCAGCTCGAGCACGAACTGCAGCTCGCCCTCGCCGCGCCCGCCCGCTGCGCCGGCCTCGCCCTGCTCGCGCGCCGGGCGCAGCACGTCGCCCGGCTCGCCCTGGCCCTGGCCCGCCCCGACGTGCTGCTGCGGCTCGCTCAGCCTGAAGCGCGCGTGCTCGAGCAGGCGCACCGGCACGAGCACGGTGCGGTTCTCGGGGCGGCTGATCATGTCGCCGCCCGAGAGCAGCTCGGGCAGGCCCTTCATGACCGCGTCGCGCACCTTGCGGTTGTGGCGCAGCCAGTCGCGCGCGCCGCGCGAGAACAGGTCGTACCAGGGCGTCTCGGCCGCGATGCGCGAGGGGCGCGGCGGGCTCGAGCCGGTCTCAGCCATCGCCTCGCCTCACTCGCGCGCGAGCAGCGTGGTCACGTAATTGAGCGCCTCGCGCGCGCTGTGGGCGTCGTAGCCGTATTCCGCGACCAGGCGCTCCTCGACCACCGAGATCTTCTGCCGCGTCTCCTCGTCCGGCCGCGCGGCCGAGCTCACCAGGCGCAGCACGTCGCGGCGCTGCTCGAACAGGTACTGCTCGACCGCGTCGTGCAGCTGGGCGTGGCTGTCGAGGCTGAACTTCTCGCCGCGCTTGAACGCGCCCATGGCCTTCCTCACCACCTCCTGGCGGAACGACTGCTTGCCGGACTCGGTGACGTGGATCTTCTCCTCCACCGAGCGCAGGAAGCGCTCGTCGGGCTTGCGCTCCTCGCCGGTGATCGGGTCCTTGATCTGGCGGTTGTCGAGCGTCGCCTCGACCTCGTCCAGATACTTGTCGAGCAGCTCCTGCGCCTCCTGCTCGAAGGACACGAACAGCGCCTTGTGCACGTCCTCCTTGACCCAACGGTTGTAGAAGTCCTTGCGCACCACCACCAGGAAGTCCACCCACTTGCGCTTCTTCTTGTCGTCGATGCGCGCGTCGGACTCGATCGCGTCCTTGAGCGCAAGCATCACGTCCATGCTGGTGAGGCTCTTCGCGTCGGACTGGATGATCGCGTTCGAGAGCGCGTTGATGACAAAGCGCGGCGACACCCCGGCGAGACCCTCGTCGGATGCCTTGGAGCGGATCTTGTCCGCCTCGGCGCGCGACACGCCCTCCACCTCCTCGCCGGCGTAGGTGCGCACCTTCTTGGTGAGGTCCGCGTCCTTGTCCTCGCCCTCCGGCAGGCGGCTGAGGATCGCGAACACCGCCGCGACGTGTAGGCAGTGCGGGTCGAGGTGCACCTCCTTGAACGCCTGCGCGCTCGAGGTGAGCTTGCGGTAGATGCGCGCCTCGTCCTTGTACGACAGCGTGTAGGGGAGCTGGATGATGACCATCCGGTCGAGCAGCGCCTCGTTCTCGGCTTCCTGCAGGAAGCGGCGGAACTCGGCGAGGTTGGTGTGCGCGATGATGGTCTCATCGAGGTAGATCAGCGGGAAGCGCGACACCTTGACGTTCTTCTCCTGCGTGAGCGTGAGCAGCAGGTACAGGAACTCGCGCTTGACCTTCAGGATCTCGATCATCTCGAGCAGGCCGCGGCTCGCGGCGTACACCGCCCCGGACCACGACCAGGCGCGCGGGTCGCCCTCGTCGCCGTAGCGCGAGACCTTCGAGAGGTCCACCGAGCCGACCAGGTCGGCGATGTCCGCGGTCGTCGGGTCGTGCGGCGCGTACGTGCCCACCCCGATGCGGCCGGCCTCCGAGATGAAGATGCGGTGCACCGGCATCTGCATGAAGTCGCCGCCGAACTCGTCGGCCATGCGCGCGACGCAGTACGGGCACGGCTCGCCGGTGATCTCGACGCCGTAGGTTTCGCGGAACTCCGGGCGCATGGTGTGCGGCACCAGGTGCAGCGGCGACTCGTGCACCGGGCAGCCCTGGATGCCGTAAAGCGCGCCCTCGTCGGTGCGGCTGTACTCCTCCAGCCCGCGCTTGAGCAGGATCACGAGCGTGGACTTGCCGCCCGAGGGCGGCCCGAGCAGCAGCAGCAGGCGCCGGCCGACCTCGGAGCCGGCGCTCGCCGCCTTGAAGTAGTCGATCAGGCGCTCGAGCGTCTCGCTGATGCCGAAGAGCTCGTCCTCGAACAGCTTGCAGTGGAACTTGCCTTCCTCGG
>JAKALD010000320.1 GCA_021813275.1 Pseudomonadota bacterium
CGAGCGCGGGCGCGCGGCGAGCCGCTTCGCGATGTCGGCCGGCCTCGAGTACGCGGGCGGCCGCACCGAGTTCCGCGGCTACGACACGCTGAGCCTCAAGGCGAGGGTGGTGGCGCTGTATCGCGAAGGCACTCAGGTCGCCGAGCTGAACGCCGGCGAGACCGGCGTGGTGGTGCTCGACCGCACCCCGTTCTACGCCGAGTCGGGCGGCCAGGTGGGCGACCGCGGCGAGATGGTCGGCCCGGCGGGCACTCTTGCGGTGTCGGACACGCAGAAGATCCAGGCCGAGGTGTTCGGCCACCACGGCACGCAGATGACCGGCGTGCTGCGCGCGGGCGACGAGGTGCGCGCCGAGGTCGATGCCGCCGCGCGGCGCCGTGCGGCGTGGAACCACTCGGCCACCCACCTCATGCACGCGGCGCTGCGCAAGGTGCTCGGCGCGCACGTGCAGCAGAAGGGCTCGCTCGTCGACGCGCAGCGCACGCGCTTCGACTTCTCGCACCCCGAGCCGATGAGCGCGGCGCAGGTCCGCGAGGTCGAGGCGCTGGTGAACGCCGCGATCCGGCGCAACGACGAGGTCGCGGCGCGCGTCATGAAGTTCGACGACGCGATCAAGGCCGGCGCGCTCGCCTTCTTCGGCGACAAGTACGGCGACGAGGTGCGCGTGATCCGCATGGGCGATTTCTCCACCGAGCTGTGCGGCGGCACGCACGTCAGGCGCACCGGCGACATCGGGATGTTCAAGATCGTGTCCGAGTCGGGCGTCGCCGCCGGCATCCGGCGGCTCGAGGCGGTGACCGGCGAAGGCGCGCTCGCCTGGGTGCAGGGCCAGGAGGCCGCGCTCGCCGAGGCCGCGGCCGCGCTCAAGGCGCCGGTCGCGGAAGTCACGCAGAAGATCGGCCAGGTGCTCGACAACGTGAAGGCGCTCGAGCGCGAGCTCGCGCGCCTGAAGTCGAGGCTCGCCGCCTCGCAGGGCGAGGACCTCGCGGGGCAGGCGGTCGCGGTGAAGGGCGTGAACGTGCTCGCCGCGGCGCTCGACGGCGCCGACGCGAAGACGCTGCGCGAGACGATGGACAAGCTCAAGGACAGGCTCAAGTCGGCCGCGATCGTGCTCGGCTCGGTGAGCGAAGGAAAGGTCGCGCTGGTCGCCGGCGTCACCGCCGATCTCACCGCGAAGGTGAAGGCGGGCGAGCTCGTCAACCACGTGGCGCAGCAGGTCGGCGGCAAGGGCGGCGGGCGGCCGGACCTCGCGCAGGCGGGCGGCACCGAGCCCGCGAAGCTCGCCGCAGCGCTCGCGTCGGTCAAAGGCTGGGTTGAGCAGCGCATCTAGAGTGCGGCCCGGCCGGGGCCGCCGATGACGCCGATCGGCGCGATCGAGGCGCTGCCGCTCGGCCGGGCGCTGCGCGACTCGCACACGCTGCTCGGCGCGGTCGCCACCGTGCACCTGCTGGGCGTCGGGTTGCTCTTCGGCTCCATAGTGGTGCTCGATCTGAGGCTTCTGGGCCTGTCGCGCTCGATCTCTGTGCGGCGCTTGGCTGCGCACGTCCTGCCGTGGACTGCGCTCGGCTTCCTGCTCATCGTGCCGACCGGCCTCACGATGTTCGTCGCGCACGCGGGCAGGCTGATCGCGAGCCGCCTCTTCGCGCTGAAAATGGGATTGATTTTCGCCGGCGCCGTGAACGCCGCGGCCTTTCACGCCGGCGCATTCAGGAGCTCGCCCGCCTGGGACACCGAGCGCATGCCGCCGTCCGCCGCGCGCGCCGCGGGCGCGATCTCGCTCGTGGTCTGGATCTCGGTCATCGTCTGCGGACGCATGCTCGTCGCGCGCATCCAGGGGGGTTGAAGGCGCGGCGCCGGCCCCGAAGTAGCGAGCGAGGCAATTTCGGGAGCCGTTCATGGCCGAAGCGCTGCACGTCGTCTGCCCGCATTGCGGGACCACCAACCGCGTCCCGCGCGAGCGGCTCTCCGAGGGCGGCAGCTGCGGCCGCTGCAAGCAGCCGCTCTTCCAAGGGCACCCCGCCGAGGTCGACGAGGCGGGCTTCCGCGCCCAGGTCGAGAAGAGCGACCTCCCGATCGTGGTCGATTTCTGGGCGCCGTGGTGCGGCCCGTGCCGCGCGATGGCGCCCGCCTACGAGCAGGCCGCGCGCGCGCTCGAGCCGCAGGTGCGCTTTCTCAAGGTGAACACCGATGCGGAGCAGGCGCTCGCCGGGCGCATGGGAATCCGCGGCATCCCGACGCTCGCGATCTTCCGCGGCGGGCGCGAGGTCGCGCGCCAGTCGGGCGCGGTGGATGCGCGCTCGCTCGCGGCCTGGGTTCAGAAAAGCCTGGGGGCCTAGAAGCCGATCCGCTGGCGGCGCGCGCCGCGCTGCAGCTCGACGTCTTCCGGCGCGAGCGCTTCGCGCCCCGCGAGCTTGGCGTTGCCGAAGCCGGCGAGCACCGCGCGCCGCATCTCGCGCGGCGAGAGGCCGGCGAGCGTCTCGAGCACGCGCTCCCCGGGGGCCTCGGGAAACACCCGGCCCCAGTCGTGCGCGTTGCGGATCTCGCGGTAGATCGAGAGCGCGATGCGCGCCGCGCCCGCGGCGTCGGGCGCCTCGATTTCGTAGACGTTCATGCGGTTGAGGATCGGCTCGGCGATGCGCGCCGCGTCGTTGGCGGTCGCGAACCACACCGCGCCCGAGGCGTCGATCGGGATCTCGGCGAACTCGTCCACGAACTGGGTCGCGGTCTCGGCCTCGAGCAGCGCGTAGAGCGCGCCGAGCGGATCGTAGTGGCCCTCGGCGCTCGCCTTGTCGAGCTCGTCGACCACGAGCACCGGGTTGGCGTACTCGCCGTTCAGGAACGTCTCGAACACCTTGCCCGGCTTCGCGTTCTTCCACTGCGACGAGGCGCCCGACAGGATCCAGCCCGCGGTGAGCGAGGACATCGGCACGAAGCCGAAGCCGGTGCCGAGCAGCTGCGCGATGCGCCGCGCGAAGTGCGTCTTGCCGATGCCCGGTGCCCCGAGCAGCAGAACCGGCGGCAGCTCGACCGGGTCGCTCGAGTCGATGCACAGCGCGAGCTGCTTGCGGATGTCCTCGAGCACCTCGCCGAAGTTCGGCAGCTCGTCGAACAGCGCGTCCATCTGCGGCATGGCTGAGGGCTTGACCGTGAAGCGCTGGCCGCCGAGCCGCATCATCTTGTCGTACAGGGCGCGCAGCCCCTCGTTCGCGGAGGCCGGAAGCTCCTGCAGCGCGCGCTCGACCTCGGCGACGTCGTAGACGTCCTTGAAGCCGGCGATCGGAATGCAGGCACCGGCGGCGGGGTTGGCGACGTTGGTCGACATGAAGTCCTCCTCGGTCTCAGGCGGAGCTTCCGCGCAAAAAACGTAGCATGCTGCGTCTGGCGGAGCAATACTCGGGCCATCGAGCGGGCACCCGAATTTGCCAAAGGCATGCGGTTCGTGCTTGAATCGGCCTCGAGGGCAGTGCGATGAGCCGCTGGTTCTTCTTCTTTTACTTCTTCTTCCCGCGCCGGCTGGCGGAGGGGAACGTCTAGTCGCACCCCGCGAATTCCCGAGAAACCGCCAGCGCCGCAAAGCCTGGCGGTTTTTTTTTGCTGACGCGATGAAAGCCTGCCATGACCACGCCCATCGATAGCGGCCTCGGCGCCGCGCCGAT
>JAKALD010000058.1 GCA_021813275.1 Pseudomonadota bacterium
GGCGGCTGCGCCCAGCCGCCTGCGCGCCGCCGGCGCCGCGCGCAGGCGCTCGGGGACCGGCTCGTCGAGCACGGGGTCGTACAGCGCGCGCAACTCCTCGTTGAGGCGCCGGTACGCGGCCACCCGCTCGGCATCCGCGGGGCGCCCCGCGAGCCAGGCCTCGAGCTCGGCGCGCCGCCCCGCGGCCAGCCGCCCGTCGGCATAGGCCTGGACGTCCGCTTCGGTAATGGGCAGCCTCTCGGTCATCGCGCGGTTCGCATCAGCTCATTTCACTACGTGCAGCTTGGCGCCCGGGGGCTGGTCGAGCAGCATGGCGCGCAGCTTCTCGCGCGCGCGCGCCAGACGCGACATCACCGTGCCGATCGGGATGCCGAGCGTGCGCGCCGCCTCCTCGTAGCTCAGATCCTCGAGCGCGACCAGCAGCAGCACCTCGCGCTGCTCGATCGGCAGCCGCGCGAGCGAGCGCTCGAGGTCGCGCACCACGAGCGCGTCGTGCTGCGGCGCGCGTTGCGCGAGCTCCGGCATGTCCTCGTCGATCGGCTCCGCCGCCCGCGCCGCGCGCACCTGGTTGACGTGCACGTTGTGCATCACGGTGAACAGCCATGCGCGCAGATCGCTGCCGGGTCGAAACAGGTGCAGCCTGCTCCACGCCCGCTCGAGCGTGTCCTGCACGAGGTCGTCCGCCGCGGCGCGGTCGCCGACCAGCGCGCGCGCATAGCGCCGCAGCCGCGGAATCAGCTCGAGCAGCCGCTGTGCGTCGCTCATCGACCAGAACAGCTCCGGGGGGCCGCCTATTCCAGCGCTTCGGCAGCACCGGCCGCGCACGGGCGCGCGGCCGGCACCCGGCACGCTACTTGGCGCGGAAGTCGTCGTGGCACGACTTACAGCTCTTCGCCGCGTTGCCGAACGCGACCTTGATGTCGGCCTCGTTTCCGGTCTGCGCGGCCTTGTCGAGCTTGTCGACCTCGGTCTGCATCTTCTCCATGTGCCGCTTGAACTTGTCCATCTCGAGGTAGATCTTGTCCTTCGCCTTCGTGTTCTTCGCGCCGGACGTGCTCGGATCGAATCCCTCGAGCGGCATCCTAGACAGGGTGACGAGATAGCCCGCGTTGCGCGCGGCGAGCTTGGCGTCGAACGGCATCTTGTTGTTCACCATCGCGCCGATCGGCCCGAAGTACCAGCCCATGAGGCTCATGGCCGCCTGGCGGTGCTTTACGAGGTCCTCGGGCTTGTGCTGCGCCAAGGCGCTCGCCGCGAAGCAGGCGGCGGACGCGGCCGCGAGCAGGTTGAGCGCCAGGTTCTTCTTCGTCATTCGCTTCTCCTCAGAAGGGTCGTTGCACGACAAGATAGACCGCGAGCAGTGCCGCGGCGAACACGATGAGCGCCCGCCACGCGCCGCCCGGGCGCGGGGCGGCGCTCTCGGCCAGCTTCGCGGGCACGCGCTTCACGCCGCTGAACATCGGGCCGATCAGGTTCTGCCCTTTTACCAGCCGATAGTAGAGCACCGCGACGATGTGCAGGCTCACGAGGCCGAGCAGCACGTAGAAGTTCCACGCGTGCACGCTACTCAGCCGGTCGGACCAGGCGTCCGAGACCAGGTCGGCCAACGGCCCCTGGGTCGCGATCTGGTCGTTCGCGAACAGGCCGGTGACCGTCTGCAGCGCGAGCGCGCCGAGCATCGCGAGCACCATCCAGCCGCCGAGCGGGTTGTGCCCGAGGCTCGGCACCGGGCGGCGCGAGAACAGCTGCCGCGCGTAGCGCAGGCACGCCGCGGGCCCCCGCGCGAAGCTGGCGAAGCGCGCGTACGTGCTGCCGAAGAATCCCCATAGGATGCGGAACAGCACGAGGCTCAGCACGCCGTAGCCGGCGTACAGGTGCCACTGCATCGCGTTCCCTCCCGTCTCCCCGCTCCAGAACTGGAACGCAAAGAAGCCTGCCAGCGCCCAGTGAAACAGCCGGACCGGAACGTCCCAAACCCGGACCGGGCGCTCGTCGTGCGCCGCGCCGCCCTGCATCGCGTCCCTTTGCCCGTGCATCAACACCCGCCGGGGGCGGTCTATTCCGTGTCCAGGGCCCAGCGGCCGACCATCCCTTCGGCCGCGTTCAGCAGCTCCTCGGCACGGCTCGGGTGATTGAAGCGCTCGCGCGCGAGGCGCGCGAGCAGCGTCTCGCCGCTTGCTCCGGGCCGCGCCAGGTGCACCAGCTCGCCGGCATGCGCGCCGGCGATCTCGCAGCCGAGCAGGGCGCCGCTCTCCGAGTCGACGAGCAGGCGCACGTAGCCTTCGGTGTCGCCCTCGCCGAGCGCCGCCGGGTTCGCGGCGAACGCCGAAAAGCCGACCGCATACTCGCGGCCGGCCTCCTCGAGCTCGTCCTCGGTCTGGCCGATGCGGGCGAGCTCGAGCGCCGAGTAGATCACCTCGGGAACCCAGGGGCGCGGCGCGGGCGCCGTGCCCGGGCGCGTGAGGCCCGCCACCGCGACGCTCGCCTCGGCCAGAGCGTGATTGGCAGTCATGGCGGGATTGGCGCAGTCGCCGATCGCGAAGATGCGCGCGTTGCTCGTGCGCTGCGCGTCGTCAACCCGCACAAAGCCCTCGTCCGTCAGCGCCACCCCGGCGCTCTCGAGGCCCATGCCGTCGGTATTCGGGATCCTGCCGGTGCCCGCGAGCAGCCAGTCGACGTGCTCGACCCCGTCCGACAGGCGCAACTCGAGCGCGCCGCCGTGCTCCAGGCAGCCGACCGGCCTGCTGCGCGTGCGCGGCGCGATTCCGTGGACCGCGAGCGCCTGGCGCAGGCGCTTCTTCCCGGGCTCGGAGAAGCGTGCGCCGGACAACGGCTCGCGCCCGGTGAGCCAGACGACCTCCAGGCCGAGCGCGCTCAGGATGAAGGCCATCTCCACCCCGACCGCGCCGCTGCCGAGGAGCGCGACGCGCCGCCCCGAGGGCAGCGGCTTTTCGAACAGCTCGTCGGTGGTCAGCACGCGCGATGCGGTGCGCAGCGCTGGCGGCAGGAACGGGCGCGATCCGCTCGCGAGGACGAAGTGACCGGCGACGAGGGTCTCGCCGCCCACCTCGATGCGGTCGGCGGCCACGAAGCGCGCGCTGCCGGTGCGGCGCGCGACGCCCAGGCGCTCGAGGTAATCGAGGTAGCTCGCACGCACAGCCTGCACGATTTCGCGCTGCTGGCGCCAGGCGCCTGCGAGATCGGGCCGCAGCGAGCCAGCGACGCCGCGTCCCGCGAAGCGCTGCGCCGAGCGCAGCAGGCGCGCGGTCTGGTACCAGGCCTTCTTCGGCACACAGCCGCGGTTCAGGCAGGCTCCGCCCCATGCGTCCTTCTCGACGATCGCGACGGACAGCCCGCGCGTCGCGGCGAGCACCGCCGCGCGGTAGCCGCCGGGCCCGGAGCCGATCACCACCAGATCGAAGCTGGAGGCGCTCAAGGGGGGTTCCGCGAAGTTCGAATTAAGCAGGCGGCGCGCTTGCGGCGGCGCGCAGCCCAGCGCCTCCTAGCGCAGCCCGGCGACGTACTGCGCGACCGCCTTGATCTGCTGGTCGCTCATGCGCGCCGCGATGGTGCGCATCATCTCGTTCGGGTCGTTGGCGCGCGCGCCGCTCTTGAACGCCTTGAGCTGCGCTTCGACGTACTCGGAAAACTGCCCGCCCAGGCGCGGAAACTCGATCGGAATTCCCGCGCCGCTCGGGCCGTGGCAGCCCGCGCAGGCCGGCACGCCCGTGACGGCGTCGCCGCCGCGATACAGCTTCTGGCCCTGCGCGGCGAGCTCCTTGTCCTGCGCGACGGCTGGTCTCAGCGTCTGGCTGCCGAAATAGGCTGCGAGGCTGCGCATATCGGCGTCCGACAGGGTCGCTACCATCCCGTTCATGATCGGATTCTGGCGGCGCGCCGGCTTGCCGCCCTCGGATTTGAAGTCGCGCAGCTGTTTCAGCAGATACTCCGGAATCTGCCCGGCGAGTTTCGGATTGGCCGGAATTACGCTGTTGCCGTCGGCGGCGTGGCACGCGACGCACACTTGACTCGCGATCTGCTTGCCCTTCGCCAGATCGACCGCGGCAGGCTCCTGGGCAAGCGCCTGCGCGGCACACGACAACAAGGCGACGCTGGCGGCGGCCGCCAGGACTCGATTCATGCGGTGGCTCCAGTCGATCCCGGTGAAAGCGCGCAATTTTATTACAATTCACGTCTTTTTTTCGACGCCCCGTGAGCGCGTTTTCGCAGGCAGCTTTCAATATCTCGGTCGCGCGCCTCGAGGACTTGCCGCCCGAGGGGCCGCCCGAGGTGGCGGTCGTCGGGCGCTCGAACGTCGGCAAGTCGAGCGCGATCAACGCCCTCACCGGACGCCGCCGACTTGCATTCGTGTCAAGAACGCCGGGCCGCACGCAGACGCTCAACTTCTTCACGATCGGCTCGCTAGGCCGGCTCGTGGACGTGCCCGGCTACGGATACGCGCGAGTGCCGCAGGCGATGCGGGCGGACTGGGACCGCCTGGTGGGGGGATATCTGCGCGAGCGCGCGTCGCTCGCGGGCGTAGCGGTGATCATGGATGCGCGTCACGCGCCCACGCCGAAGGACGCGGAGCTCACCGGCTGGCTCAAGCCGACCGGGCTAACTCTGCTGGTGCTGCTCTCGAAGTGCGACAAGCTCGCGCGCGCGGCGCGCCAGACCGCGCTGCGGCGCACGCGCGCGGCGCTCTCGGCCGCGGGCATGCACGCCGAGGTGCTGCTCTTTTCCAGCCTGACCGGGGAAGGCGTCGAGGAGGCCCGCCACGTGCTCGAGACCTGGCTGCGCGCGCGCCACCAGATCCCGGAAATAAAAGGCCCCCGGTAAAGGGGATTAAACCGGGGGCGAAAATGCCTTAATTGGGATTAAGGCACCCGCTCAGGGAGGAGAAGCGGGAGACGATCGATATCGTCTGACGGTAAGATCAGGCCCGCCCCCAAAAAGTTCCCGAAACGATCTCTGTTGCCAAATCAACGCACTAGGCCGGCCGCGGCGCACGCCCCCGGTCGAAGTGCGGTTATTCAGCGTGGAGCCCATGCCATGAACGTCTACGGCAGCTTTCCTTCGGTGCGCATGCGCCGCATGCGGCGCGACGATTTTTCCCGGCGGCTCATGCGCGAGACCGTGCTCACCGCCGACGATCTGATCTACCCGGTGTTCGTCCTCGACGGCAGTCGCCGTACAGAGAAGGTGGCCTCCATGCCCGGCGTCGAGCGCATGACCGTCGACCGGCTGCTGCCGCTGGCCGAGCAATGCCTGAAGCTGCGCATCCCTGCCGTCGCGCTGTTTCCGGTGATCGAAGCGAGGCTCAAGAGCGCCGATGGCCGGGAAGCGTTCAACCGCAAGGGGCTGGTGCCGCGCGCGGTCGCGGCCCTCAAGGCGCGCTTTCCCGAGCTGGGGGTGATGACCGACGTCGCGCTCGACCCGTACACCTCGCACGGCCAGGACGGCGTCGTCGACGGGACTGGCTACATCATCAATGACGTGACGCTCGAGGTGCTCGCGAAGCAGGCGCTCGCGCAGGCCGAGGCCGGCGTAGACATCGTTGCGCCCTCCGACATGATGGACGGCCGCATCGGGCGCATTCGCGCGGCGCTCGAAAAGGCCGGCCATATCCATACGAAGATCATGGCCTACTCGGCCAAATACGCCTCGGGCTTCTACGGCCCGTTTCGCGACGCGGTCGGCTCGGCCAAGAACCTGGGCAAAGGCGACAAGAAGACCTACCAGATGGACCCCGCCAACTCGGACGAGGCGCTCTGGGAGGTCGGCCTCGACCTGGCCGAGGGCGCCGACATGGTGATGGTGAAGCCGGGCCTGCCCTACCTCGACATCGTGCGGCGCGTGAAGGACGAGTTCAAGGCGCCGACTTACGTGTACCAGGTGAGCGGCGAGTACGCGATGCTGCGCGCGGCGATCGGCAATGGCTGGCTGCCGGAGAGCTGCATCGCGGAGGCGCTGCTCGCAATGAAGCGCGCCGGCGCCGACGGCATCCTGACCTACTTTGCGCTGGAGGTCGCGAAGGCGCTGCGCGAGTAGCCGCAGCTCACCCGAATACCAGCGCGACGCCGTGGGTTTGCTCGGCGCTCACCGCGAGCGAGCCATCCCTGAGTTCCACGACCCCGAAGCCGCCGCGGGCGAGCGCCCGGCGCGCCCGGCCGCGGTCGGCGACGCGAACGAACAGCGCGGCCACGAGCGGGCGCGTGCGCGCGGGCAATCCCACGCCCTCGAGCCTGTGGCCCAGGCTCGAGCGCGTGCAGAGCGCGACCGGCGCGCTGCCGCTCGCAACCAGCCAGCCCTCGTCGATCCTGCGCGGGGCTTCGCCGAACACCAGGCCATAGCGGCCGGCGCAGACGAGCGGATCCTCGGCAACCACCGCGAGCGCTGCGATCGCGATCGCGCCCACCGCGTGCGCCTGATGCTCCGCGCGCCAGACCAGCTCGGGTGTGAAGTGCTGGCACACGAAGGCGCGGCAGCCGGGCGTCTGCTCGGCCGGCAGCTGCACGATGCGGAAGGACGCGTCACGCGCACCCTCGGGCAGCTCGACCGGGCGCGAAAAATCGAGCGGTGCCTCGGCCGCGATCCCCGCCGCGAGGAGCTCCGCTTGCGCGGCCTGCGCGTCGTCGCCCGCAAGCGCCAGCGCCGCGAGCCCCTCGCCGCGGGCGAGGAAGTCCGCGTAGTACCGCATCGACGGATGCACCTTCGGCAGCGCGAGCAGCTCGAGATAGTCGCGCTCGAACATGATGCAGTGATTCTGCGAGCCGAGCGTATGCCGGCCGCGCGGCGTCAGCGTGAAGCCCAGCCTCGCATAGGTGTCGCGCGCGGCTTCCAGGTCGCGCACCGCGATGACGGCGTGGTCGATCCCGCGGAGATGCGCTCGCACGGCGGGACGCGGCGCGCGCGGGCGCTGCGCTAGGCGCCCGCAGCGCTCGCGCGCGCGAGCGTCCGCAGGAAATGCGCGGCGTCCTGGTAGCCGACCACGCGCAGCCCGCGGATCTCGCGGCCCGCGCCGTCGAAGAAGATGATGCCGGGCGGCCCGAACAGCGAAAAGCGGCTGAGCAGCGCCTTGTCGTCGGCCGTGTTCGCGGTGACGTCGGCGCGCAGTAGCAGCATGTCGCCGAGCTTGGCGCGCACGCGCGGATCGCGGAAGGTGAAGTTCTCCATCTCCTTGCAGGACACGCACCAGTCGGCGTAGAAGTCGAGCATCACCGGCCGGCCCGCGGCGCGCAGCCGCTCGGCCAGCTCAGCGGGCGAGGTCACGCGCTCGAAGCGGATCGGATCGGCGGCGGGCGCGGCTGCGCCGACGAGTCCGGCGAGCGGGCGCAGCGGATCGCGGCTGCCGGCGAGCGCGCCGACCAGCAGAGCCGCGCCCGCCACCAGCGCCATCACGCCCGCGCCCTTGCCGAGCCGCGCCACCGGGTGCGCGTCGAGCGGCAGCAGATCGAGCGCGCGCAGGAACACGCCGCTGCCCACGAGCAGCGCGGACCACAGCAGCATCGTCGCCGCGGCGGGCAGCACCGGCGAGACGATCCAGATCGCCACCGCGAGCAGCACCACGCCGAAGAACTTCTTGACGCTGTTCATCCAGGCTCCCGACTTCGGCAGCAGCGCGCCTTCCGACACGCCGACCGCGATGAGCGGCACCCCCATGCCGAGCGCCATGACGAACAGGGCGGTCCCTCCGAGCATCACGTCGCGCGTCTGGCTGATGTAGAGCAGCGCGCCAGCGAGCGGCGCCGCGACGCAGGGGCTCACGATCACCGCGGAGAGCGCCCCCATCAGCGCGACCGAGGCGATGCGCCCGCCTTCCAGCCTCTGGTGCGCCGCCGAGAGGCGGTGATGCAGGAAGGAGGGCAGCTGCAGCTCGTACAGCCCGAACATCGACAGCGCGAGCCACACGAACACCAGCGCGAACGCGCCGAGCACCCAGGGGCTTTGCAGCGCCGCGGCGATGAGCGAGCCGGAGTACGCGGCGGCAACCCCCGCGCCGGCATAGGTGATCGCCATGCCCAGGACATAGGCCGCCGAGAGCACCAGCGCGCGCAGCTTGTTCAGGCGCCGGCCCTCGCCGACGATGATGCCCGAGAGGATCGGGATCATCGGCAGCACGCACGGCGTGAACGCGAGCAGCAGCCCGAAGCCGAGGAAGCTCGCGACGACCACCCAGAAGCCCCCCGAGCGCAGCAGCGCCGCGACGTCGAGATCGCTCGCCTGCGTGGAGAAGCGCGGCGTCGCGGGAATCAGGCGCGGTCCCTGGGTGAGCGCGGTCTCGCCCCCGCCGCTTGCGCCGCCGCCGGCGAGCGCGGCCAGATGGATCGACGCCTTCGACTGCATGGGCGTGTAGCACACTCCGGCATCGGCACAGCCCTGCGAGGTCACGACGAGGTCGAGCGCCTGGGCGGCTGCCGGGCGCGATTGCAGCGGCAGCCGGATCGCGACGTGATCGCGATAGGTGTAGACCTCGCCGAAGTACGGGTCCCGGTGATGCTGGGCGGGCGGAAGCTGCGGCGAGCCGAGCTTCACCTGGGTACCCTGGGCAGCGAAGGCGAAGCGGTCGCGGTACATGTAGTAGCCCTTCGCGATCGCGAAATCCAATTCGACCGTGTCGGGATCGAGCGCACGCGCCGACATCTTGAACGCTTGCTCGGGCTCGAGCAGCTCGGGTCCTGAGCCCGGGCCGCTCAGCTCCTGGGTGAGCGAGGCGGCGGCCGCGGGCAGCGGCGCGAGCGCGGCCACGACGGCGAGAAGGCGGATCAAGAAGGCGATCATGGCTGGGTTCCGGTCTCCTGCGCGACCCATTCGAGGTAGGCGGGCAATCCGCGCTCGATCGGGAGCGCGACGATTTCGGGAAGCTCGTACGGGTGACCGGCGCGGATCGCCGCCTCGAGCGCGGCATAGCGCTCGGCGCTCGTCTTGATCAGCATCGGATGCTCCTCGTCGTGCTGCACGGCGCCCTGCCAGCGATACACCGACCGGCACGGCGCGAGGATGTTGACGCAGGCCGCAAGGCGCTGCGCGACCAGGGCGTCGGCCAGCTGCTCCGCGCTCGCGCGATCCGGCAGATTGGTGAGCACGAGCAGCGTCATCGCGCGCGCCGCGGCGGCCCGAAGCGTTGGCCTACGAGTCCCTGCCGGTTCCCCATTCTCATCCGCGTTTCGTCGCCCGCATTGTACTTTCCCGCAGGCGCGGCCGCGCTGTCGCAGCTCGTGCTGACGCACGCCACGCCTCCCGGTAGAATGCGCCCTCGCTCGACGGCGGCAGTCAGGTGCGCGGATCGGCCCCGCCCGCCGCGGGGCGGCAGCCTTTCACGGACCTCATTGTAGCGACATGCGCACCGTCACCCTGCAGCCGAGCGGACACCAGTTCCAGGTCGAGGAAGGCGAGTCAGTCCTTACAGCGGCGCTGCGCGCCGGTTTCGTGCTGCCGTATGGCTGCAAGAACGGCGCCTGCGGGAGCTGCAAGGGCAAGATCCTGTCCGGCGCGGTCGATTACGGGGTCTACCAGCACAAGGTGCTGACCGACGACGAGCGCGCCCAGGGCAAAGCGCTCTTCTGCCAGGCGAGGCCGCTCGCCGACCTGGTGATCGAGGCGCGCACCATCGGCGCGGCGAAGGGCATCCAGATCAAGACGCTGCCCTGCCGCGTGCAGGCGATGGAGCGCCTCGCCGACGACGTGATGCTGGTTACGCTCAAGCTCCCGGCCAACGAGCAGCTCAAGTTTCTCGCGGGCCAGTTCATCGAGTTCCTGCTGCGCGACGGCGCGCGGCGCAGCTATTCGATGGCCAACTCGCCGCACGACGCGACGCTCCTGGAGCTGCATATCCGCTACATGCCCGGCGGAAAGTTCACCGAGCACGTGTTCGGCAAGATGAAGGAGCGCGACATCCTGCGCTTCGAGGGTCCGCTCGGCACGTTCTTCCTGCGCGAGGATTCCGCCAAGCCGATCGCGCTGGTCGCCTCCGGCACGGGGTTCGCGCCGATCAAGGCGATCATCGAGCACGCGCTGCACGAAGGCATCGCGCGGCCGATGACGCTCTACTGGGGCGGGCGCCGGCCGAAGGACCTGTACCTGAACGCGCTCGCCGAGAAGTGGGCG
Organism: Pseudomonadota bacterium; assembly: GCA_021813275.1. Taxonomy (GTDB): domain Bacteria; phylum Pseudomonadota; class Gammaproteobacteria; order Burkholderiales; family SG8-39; genus JAKALD01. Next base: position 10,108 of record JAKALD010000058.1, read on the forward strand.
GCCGAGCACCCCGGTGGTTTCAAGTACGTTCCGGTGGTCTCGGACGCGCTGCCGGAGGACCGCTGGCAGGGTCGCACGGGGTTCGTGCACCGGGCCATGATGGAGGATCTCCCCGATCTTTCCGGCCACCAGGTCTACGCCTGCGGTGCGCCGGTGATGGTCGACGCGGCGCGGCACGACTTCGTGGCGCGCTGCCGGCTGCCCGAGGACGAGTTCTTCGCCGACAGCTTCACCACGCAGGCCGACCTGGCCGGCGCCGCGCCGTAGGCCGCGGCGCCTACGCGGCGCCCTCGCCGAGATAGGCCTCGCGGACGCGGGGATCGGCGAGCAGGCTGGCCGCGTCCGCCGCGAGCGTGATCGCGCCCGACTCCATGACGTAGCCGCGGCTGGCGATCTCGAGCGCGAGCTTGGCGTTTTGCTCGACGAGCAGGATGGTCACGCCCTGGCGCGCGATCTCGCGCACGGTCGCGAGGATCTTCGCCACCATCAGCGGCGCGAGCCCCATCGATGGCTCGTCGAGCAGCAGCAGCCTCGGCCGGCTCATCAGCGCGCGGCCGATCGCGAGCATCTGCTGCTCGCCGCCCGAGAGCGTTCCGCCGGTCTGCGTGCGCCGCTCCGCGAGCCGGGCGAACAGCCGGTAGGTGCGCTCCAGGTCGTCCCTCACGTCGGGGTCGCGCCGCGCGTACGCGCCGATCGCGAGGTTCTCGGCCACGGTGAGCTGCGGAAAGATGCCGCGGCCCTCGGGAACCATCACCAGGCCGCGCCGCGGACGCTCGTGAACCGCCAGGCCCGAGATCTCCTCGCCCGCATAGCGCACGCTGCCGCGGACGCCGTGCACGAGGCCGCAGATTGCGCGCAGCATCGAGCTCTTGCCAGCGCCGTTCGCGCCGATCAGGCACACCAGCTCGCCCGGCTCGACGTCGAGGTCGATGCCCTTCACCGCGCGGATGCCGCCGTAATGCACCTCGAGCGCGCGGACTTCGAGCAGGCTCATGGCGCGGCCGCTGCGCCGAGATAGGCTTCGATCACCTTCGGGTGGCGCTGCACTTCGGCGGGCAGCCCCTCGGCGATGCGCTCGCCGTAGTCGAGCACCAGCACGCGGTCGCACACCCTCATCACCAGGCGCATGTCGTGCTCGATGAGCAGCACCGTGAGCCCGCCGTCGCGAACCTGCCGGATCAGCGCGCCGAGCGCCAGGCGCTCCGAGGGATTCATCCCCGCCGCCGGCTCGTCGAGGGCGAGCAGCTTCGGATCGGTGGCCAGCGCGCGCGCGATCTCCAGCCGCCTCTGGTCGCCGTAGGGCAGGCTGCCGGCGGGATCGTTGGCACGCGCGCGGATGCCGACGTACTCGAGCAGCTCGAGCGCGCGCCGCTCGATCGCGCGTTCCTCCCCGAGCGTGCGCGCGTCGCGCAGGATCGCGCCGAGCACGCCCGCGCGGGTGCGCACGTGCCGGCCGATCATCACGTTCTCGAGCGCCGAGAGGTTCGCGAACAGGCGGATGTTCTGGAAGGTGCGCGCGATGCCGCGCGCGGCGACCTCGTGCGGCTTCAAGCCCGCGAGCGGCGCGCCGTCGAACGAGAACGCGCCGGCGTCGGGCGGGTAGATCCCGGTGAGCACGTTGAACAGCGTCGTCTTGCCGGCGCCGTTCGGACCGATCAACCCGTAGATCTCGCCGCGCCGGATCGCGAACGTGACGTCGGCGAGCGCCCGCACCCCGCCGAAGCGCTTGCCGATTCCGGTCGCGGCGAGCAACTTGCTCACGTGCGCTCCGCGAGCTCGCGCTTGCGCACCGCCGAGGGCAGCAGGCCCGCCGGGCGGAACAGCATCACCAGCACCAGGGCGAAGCCGAACAGCAGCATGCGGATCACTTCGGGCGCGACGAGCGTCCTGCCGAACAGCGCGTGCTGCAGCGGCGCGACCGAGTAGCGCAGGATCTCGGGCACGAAGGACAGGAGCAACGCTCCGAGCACGACGCCCCAGACGTTGCCCATGCCGCCGAGCACCACCATCGAGACGACCATGACCGACTCGACCAGCACGAAGCTCTCCGGGGAGATGAACTGCTGGATCGCGGCGAACACGCCGCCGGCGATGCCGCCGAAGGTCGCGCCCATGGCGTAGGCGAGCAGCTTCAGGCGCGTGGTGTCGATGCCCATGGCGCGCGCCGCGATCTCGTCCTCGCGGATCGCCTCCCAGGCGCGGCCGATGCGCGAGTTCTGCAGCCGCAGGTTGAGCGCGACGACGAGCGCGACCAGCACGACGAGCAGGTAGTAGTACTTCGTCGGTCCGCTCAGCTCCAGGCCGAGGAACCTCTGGGTGCTCGCGAAGCTGAAGCCGTCGATGCGGAACGGATCGATGCGGTAGACGCCCTGCGGCCCGTTGGTGATGTTCACCGGCCGCGACAGGTTGTTGAGGAAGATGCGCACGATCTCGCCGAATCCCAGGGTGACGATGGCGAGGTAATCGCCGCGGAGCTTCAGCGTGGGCGCACCGAGCAGCACGCCGAACAGCGCGGCGATCGCCGCCCCGATCGGCAGGATCACCCAGAACGGCAGGTGCAGGCCGAAGTGCGGGCTGGCGAGCAGCGCATAGGTGTACGCGCCCACCCCGTAGAACGCGATGTAGCCGAGGTCGAGCAGGCCCGCGAAGCCGACCACGATGTTCAGGCCGAGCGCGAGCAGCACGTAGAGCAGCGCGAGATTGCTGATCCGAACCCAGGCGGTGCCGATGTGCGTGAGCGCGAATGGCAGCGCCACGAGCACCGCCGCGACCAGCGCGAGCGCCGACCAGAACACGGCGGGCGCGCGCCTGTCGGGCAGCCTCAAGGCGCGCCTCATGCCCGCTCGCCGACGCGCTCGCCGAGCAGGCCGGAGGGCCTGAGCACGAGCACCAGGATGAGCACCGCGAAGGCGAACACGTCCTGGTAGTTCGAGCCGAACAGCACGAAGTGGCCGCCGTCCGCGCAGCGCTCGCCGATCAGGCGCGCGAGCCAGCCGTAGCGGCACAGATCGGTGAAGCTGCCGATGTAGCCCGCGCCGAGCGCCTCCACCACGCCCATCAGCACCCCGCCGAGCATCGCGCCGGGCACGTTGCCGATGCCGCCGAGCACCGCCGCGGAGAACGCCTTCAGTCCGAGGATCGAGCCCATGGTGTACTGCGCGACGCCGTAGTAGGTTCCGACCATCACGCCGGCCACCGCGGCGAGCGCCGCGCCGATCGCGAAGGTAGCGGCGATCACGCGATCGATGTCGATGCCCATCAGCCCGGCGACCTGCGGGTTCTGGGCGGTGGCGCGCATCGCGGCGCCCAGGCGCGTGCGGTACACGAGCACCGCGAGGCCGGCCATCATCGCGACGCACACCACGATGATGGCGAGCTGCACGTTGCTGATGCGCGCGCCCGCCACGTGGAAGACGCGCAAGTCGACGATCTGCGGGAAGGCGAGCACGTTGCGGCTCCACACGAGCAGCGCGAGGTGCTGCAGGATGATCGACACCCCGATCGCGGTGATGAGCGGCGCGAGCCGCGGCGCGCGCCGCAGTGGCCGGTAGGCGAGCCGCTCCATCGCGTAGCCGACGAGCATGCACACGGGAATCGCGCAGCCCGTGCCGGCTAGCACGACCGTGACCGGGGAGAGGCCGGATTTCGCCAGTGCGTTGATCACGGTGAGCGCGACCATGGCGCCGATCATCACCACCTCGCCGTGCGCGAAGTTGATCAGCTGGATGATCCCGTACACCATCGTGTAGCCGAGCGCCACGACGGCGTACACGGCGCCGAGAGTCAGGCCGTTGATCACCTGCTGCAGGAAGATGTCCATGCGCGCGCAAGACTAGCAAACCGCGCCGCGGGCGCCAAAACGCGGGCGCGCCAGCGGAAACGAAAACGGCGCCCGCAGGCGCCGCCTTCTTGCCTCGCTCGCCGGCTACTTCTGCGGCGCCTGGCCCGCGCCGCCGGCCGTGCCTTTCAGGAACTCTTCATACGGCATCGTCTTGCCCGCCTTGACGACCGCGATCGGATCGATCTTGCCGTTCTTCATGGTGAAGATCGTGATCTCGGCATTCTTGCGATCGCCCTTGGCGTCGAACTCGATCTTGCCGGTCGCGCCCTCGTAGCTGATTTTGTGCAGGAACGGCAGGTACTTGGCCGGCTCGGGCGAGCCGGCTTGCTTCATCGCCTCGATCATCAGGTTCGCGGCGTCGTAGGTGAACGGCGCGTACAGGATCGGATCCATGTGGAAGCGCGCCTTGTAGGCGTCCAGGAACGCCTTGGAGGCGGCCTGCGGCGGAATGCCCGCCTGCGAGCACAGCATGCCTTCGGCCGCGGCGCCCGCGAGCTTGTGCATCTCCTCGGTGCAGGCGCCGTCGCCGAACGCGAAGATCGCCTTGATCCCGAGCTCCTTGCCCTGCTTGATGAGCGGACCGGCGGTGGCGTCCATGCCGCCGTAGAACACCGCATCGGGCTTCTCGCCCTTGATGCGCGTGAGCACCGCCATCCAATCGGTCGTCTTGTCGGTGCCCTTCTCGCGGGCGAGCACCTGGATGCCCTCGCCCTTCAACGTCTTCTCGACCTCGTTCGCGAGGCCCTCGCCGTAGGCAGTCGCGTCGTCGATCACCGCGACCACCTTGGGCTTTTCGGTCGCGGCGAGGTAGCTCGCGATCGCCGGGCCCTGCTGGTCGTCGCGGCCGACGACGCGAAACACGTTGTCGAAGCCCTGCTCGGTGAGCTGGGGATTGGTCGCCGAGCCGGTGATCATCGGAATGCCGGCCTGGTGGTAGATCGCCGACGCCGGGATCGTCGTCCCGGAGTTCAGGTGACCGTCGACGCCCGCGACCTTCTCGTCGACCAGCTTCTGCGCCACCGTCGTGGCGACCTTCGGGTCGGCCTGGTCGTCCTCGGCGAGCAGCACGAAGTGGGCGAGCTTTCCGCCGATCATGATGTGTGCCGCGTTCGCCTGCTCGATCGCGAGGCGCGCGCCGTTCTCGTTGTCCTTGCCGAGATGCGCGATGCTGCCCGTGAGCGGTGCGACGTGACCGATCTTGATCTCGAGCGTGGGCTGGGCGGGGGCCTCGGCCTGCGCCTTCGGCTCGGGCTTCTTGCCCTCTCCGCAGGCGGCCAGTCCCATGGCCGTCACGGCGGCGAGCAGCGTGGTGCGCAAATTGATTGCAAGCATGCGACCTCCAGGCGGAATTCGCGGCGGCGAGGATTCGTGACGGGAAACAATCATACCGCGCGGCCGATGCGGCACGCGGTCGCCCCCAAGCGAAAAGGGCCGGTCGCCCGGCCCTCTCGTTCAACGCTCCGCCGGGAATTACTTCAGCGACAGGACGAAGTCGACCAGCTCCTTCAGCTCAGCGTCCGAAGGGCCGGGGTTCGGCGGCATCGGGATCGTGCCCCAGACCCCCGAGCCGCCGTGGCGGACCTTCGCCATCAGCTTCGCCTCGGCGTCCTTCTGGCCGCGGTATTTCGCCGCGACGTCCTTCCAGGACGGGCCGACCAGCTTGTGGTCCACGGCATGGCAGCTCAGACAGGCGTACTTCTTCGCGAGCGCCATCGGATCGGCGGCGTGCGCGGGCAGGGCGGCGACCGTCCCGACCAGCGCGAGAGACCAGAGAATCCGTTTCATTACCGCTCCTTATACCAGTAAAAAAGCGTCGATGCCGGGCGCCCGGCGTGAAGGCCGCATGCTACCCGATAGCAGCTTGTTTGCAAGCAGCTTGCAACTGCTCCAGCTCGGTGATCGGCTCGAGGCAGGTAACGCCGCGGCACAGCCAGGCGTTGACCGCGCCGGGACGGGCGGGCTTGTCGAGCGACGGCGGCAGACCGGGCAATCCGTCGGGCAAGGCGATCACCAGGGCATCGGGCAGCAGCCGGTGCGCGAGCGCTGCCTGCCAGTCCGCGAGCGCCTGCGGCGCGCCGCGCAGAATCACCGTGGCCGGCGGCGCGAGCGCCTCCTCGAGCGCTGTCGCGAGCGTCGCGAAGCCGGACGGATGCTCGCGCAGCGCCGGGTAGAACAGCTCGAGCGTGCGCTGGGCGGCGTGCGCGTAGCGCGGCTCGCCACTGAGCGCCGTCAGACGCTGCAGCGCCCAGGCGGCTACACCGTTGCCCGACGGCGTGGCCGCGTCGTGCCCGGGCTTGGGCCGGTGCAGCAGCCGCTCGTGGTCGCGCCCGGTGAAGAAGAACCCGCCAGCGTCGCGGTCCTCGAACTGCTCCAGCAAGGTTTCGGCGAGCGCCTGCGCGAAGCGCAAGTCGTCCACGCGGAACTCCGCCTGCAGCAACTCGAGCAGCGCGGCGACCAGGAACGCGTAGTCGTCGAGATACGCGTTGAGGTGCGCGCGACCGTCCTTGTAGGTCGCGAGCAGCCTGCCGTCGCGCCACATCGTGTCGCGCACGAATTCGAGATCGGA
>JAKALD010000321.1 GCA_021813275.1 Pseudomonadota bacterium
GTCACGTTGGCGTGCGTGTGCATGCAGCCCTTCGGCCGCCCGGTGCTGCCGGAGGTGTAGGGCATCACGCACAGGTCGCGCGGGCTCGCGCGCGAGGGCTCAGGCGCGTCGCCGGCGGCGAGCGCGTCGGCGCCGAGCGTGGCGCCGGGCCCTTCGAGCCGCTCGCGCGGCGCCGCGACCGCCTGCGGCAGCGGCAGGTCCGTCTCGGCAGGCAGGTAGTCGGAGTAGGCGGCGACGATCAGCTGCTCGAGCGGCGTCTTCCCGACGAGCCCCGCGAACTGCGGGTACACTTCCTGCCCGACGATCGCGACCCTCGCATCGCTGTCCTCGAGGTAGTGCGCCAGCTCCTCGGCCAGGTTCATCGGGCTCACCGGCACCATCACCGCGTCAGCGCGCAGGATCGCGAAGCAGGCGAGCACGAACTGCGGGCTGTTTTGCAGGTCGACCAGCACCCGGTCGCCGCGCCTGACGCCGCAGGCCTTCTGGAGATAACCGGCCAGGCGCTCGACCTGCTCGAGCGCTTCGCGGTAGGGCAGGGCACCGCCGAAGAACTGCGTCAGCGGCTTCTCGGGGTAGCGCCGCGCCGACACCGCGAGCAGCTCGTGCAGCGTCGTCTGCGGCGCGGTGAGACGGTGCGGCAGGTGCTTCGGCCAGAAGCGATAATGCGCGGGCGCCATGGGCGGGAAGTATAGTCACGCCATTCGGGAGACGTCATGATCGCCGTGATCTTCGAATTCACGCCCGCCGAAGGGCGGATGCAGGAATACCTGGACCTCGCCGCCGCGCTCAAGCCCGAGCTCGAGCGCATCGACGGCTTCATCTCGATCGAGCGCTTTTCCAGCCTCACCACGCCGGGCAAGTACGTGTCGATCTCCTTCTGGCGCGACGAGGAAGCGGTGCGCAAGTGGCGCAACCTGCCGCAGCACCGTGAAGCTCAGGCCAGGGGCCGCGGCGGCGTCTTTGCCGACTACCGCCTGCGGGTGGCGAGCGTGCTGCGCGACTACACCATGAACGAGCGCGGCCGGGCGCCTGAGGACAGCGTGGCGGCGCACCGGGAGCGCCGGCCCCTGTATTGACAATGCCAACACAAGACGCGATGATCCGCACGGGGCGGTGTACGGACGCCGCGCGCGGCGGGCATCGTTCGCATCTTGACGGAGCAATCTCCGATGGCAATCGCTGCGGCGACGCGCGAAACGATCATCAATCTGCGGGCCGCGGCCGCGCAGCGGGCGCTGATCGACCGGGCGGCGCAGGTGCAGGGCAAGAGCCGCACCGATTTCATGCTCGAGGCGGCCTGCGAGAAGGCGCGGCAGGTGCTTCTCGACCGTACGGTCTTCGCGCTCGATGCGAAGCGCTATGCGCGCTTTGTCGAGCTGCTGCAGGCGCCGGTGAGGCAGAAGAAGGCTGTGCGTAGGCTGCTCGGCAAGCGCGCGCCTTGGGAGCGCTGAAGAAGGCCGCGATCACCGCGCCGGCGCCGCTGGCGGCCGCGCACCGGCTCGAGGCCTTCCGTTGCGCCGAACCGGAGCTCGAGCTCTGGCTCAAGCAGCGTGCCCGCAGGAACCAGCTCGAAGGCGCGTCCAGGACGTTTGTCGCCAGCGCAGGCGACGAGGTAGTCGGCTATTACTGTCTTGCGGCGGGAGCGGTCGTGCGCGAGCAGGCGTCAGGCAACATCCGGCGCAACATGCCGGATCCGATCCCGGTCGTGGTGCTCGGACGGCTGGCCGTCCACGCGGCCTGGCAAGGGCAAGGTATCGGCGCAGGACTGCTGAAGGATGCCGTCGAGCGCACCCTGCGCCTGGCCGAGGAAATGGGCATTCGGGCATTGCTCGCGCATGCGCTTCACGACAAGGCCAAGCAGTTCTACCTGCACCACGGGTTCGTCGAGTCGCCGCTCGACGCGCTCACCGTGATGCTGAATGTCGCCAAGCTCGCCAGAGCGAGGTCGCGCGGCGCGTGACGCGCCGGTCCGGCGGGTCGCGGATCTTGGCGTCGTCCTAGGCGGACGGCTGCGGCGCTGCTGCCTGAGAGACGGCCTGCGGCGCGAGCTTCGAAAGGTCCGGCATCGCGATCGGCCGCACCGACTCGTAGGCGCGCGCCGCGCGCAGCACCAGCGCGTCGGCGTAGCGCGCGCCGACGATGTGCAGCCCCACCGGAAGCCCCGAGCGCGTGACGCCGCAGGGAATCGACGCTGCCGGCTGCTGCGTGAGGTTGAACGGATAGGAGAACGGCGTCCAGTCCGTCCAGCGCTTCTCCTTCATCACGTCGGCCACTTCCCGGCCCGCCTCGAAGGCGGCGAGCGGCAGCGTCGGGGTGAGCAGCAGGTCGTACTTCTGGTGGAACTGGTTCATGTGGATGCCGAGCGCGCCGCGCTTTTGCTGCGCGTCGAGCAGCTGCGCGAGCGTGAGCTTCGCGCCCTGGCGCGCGACGTCGAGCAGCCCCGGGTCGAGCAGCTTGCGCTGCTCGGCTGCGATGCCGTTCACGAGGTAGGCGGCGCCCGCGAACCAGTGCACGCGGAAGACTTCCTCCGGGCTCTCGAACCCGGGATCGGCCTCCTCGACGTGTGCGCCGAGGTCGACGAAGGCCTGCGCCGCGTGCTCGCACAGCGCCGCGATCTCGGGATCGACGCTCGCGTAGCCGAGCCGCGCCGAGTACGCGACGCGCAAGCCGCGCACGCCCTCCTCGAGACCGACGCGGTAGTCGCGCGGCTCGTAGGGCAGGGCGAGCCAGTCGCGCGCATCCGGCAGCGCGAGCACGTCGAGCATGAGCGCCGCGTCGGCGACGCTGCGCGTCATCGGGCCGACGTGCGCCACGGTGCCGAAGGGCGACAGCGGCCAGGCCGGCACGCGGCCGAACGTGGGCTTCAGGCCGAACACGCCGGTGAAGGCGCAGGGAATGCGGATCGAGCCGCCGCCGTCCGTGCCGATCGTGAGCGGCCCCATGCCGGAGGCGACGGCCGCGGCCGCGCCGCCCGAGGAGCCGCCCGGGGTCCTGTCCGGGTCCCAGGGGTTGCGCGTGATGCCGGTGAGCGGGTTGTCGGTGACGCCCTTCCAGCCGAACTCGGGCGTCGTGGTCTTGCCGAGCAGCACCGCGCCGTGCTCGCGCAGGCGCGCCACCGCGGGCGCGTCGTCGTTCCACGGGCCTTTCGGGTCGATCGTCTTCGAGCCGCGCAGCGTCGGCCAGCCCTTCGTGTAGAGCAGGTCCTTGATCGAGACCGGCACGCCGTCGAGCAGCCCGCGGGGCTCGCCCTGCATCCAGCGCGCCTCCGATTCCTTCGCCGCCGCGAGCGCGTCGGGCGCGATGAAGCAGTACGCGTTGAGCCGCGCATTGAGCTCCTCGATCCGCTGCAGCACCGCGCGCGCGACCTCGACCGGCGAGATCACCTTGGCGCGGTACAAATGCAGGAGCTGCGTGGCGGACAGCGTGCACAGGTCGGCGGTCATGGTCTCGGCCCCTTCGGATTGTTCTTGTCCTATTGTACGGGCAGGCCGCGCGCGGCGAACGCGGCGATCGCGTCGCTCTCGCCGAAGAGCCACGCGCCGCCCAACTCGCGAGGGAGCGGCGCAGCGTACAGGCCGTCTCCCGCCGGGCGCACGGCGAGCCCGGCGCGCGCGCAGTACTGCGCGA
>JAKALD010000059.1 GCA_021813275.1 Pseudomonadota bacterium
GCTTCCGCCCGGCGAGCGGGTGACGCAGGAGGGCATCGCGCAGCGCCTGGGCGTGTCGCGCCAGCCCGTCGGCCAGGCGCTCGCGCAGCTCAAGTCGCAGGGGTTCCTGCGCGAGACCGGACGCCGCGGGCTCGTCGTGGCGCACCTCGATCCGGTCTTCTTCAAGGCGATCTACGAGCTGCGCTCGGCGATCGAGCCGGCGGCCGCGCGGCTCGCGGCGGCGAGCATGACCGAGGAGAACGCCGAGGCGGGAAAGCTCATCATCCGCGAAGGAAAGCGGGCGCTGCGCTCGGGCGAGCTGCACGCCCTGGTCGAAGCCGACACGCGGTTCCACGCGTACCTCTACGAGCTCTCGGGCAACCCGCTTTTTTCCGAAGTCATGGGACTCTACTGGAACCACCTGCGACGCGCGATGGGAGAGGTGCTCCAGGCGAAAGACGAGGCGCGCGCCGTCTGGCAGCAGCACGAGGAGATCCTCGAGGCCCTCGCCGCACGCGACGGCTCACGCGCCGCGCGCCTCATCCAGGCGCACCTGGACTCGGCCGCCGAGCGCGTCCTGGCGGTCGTCGAGTCGCGCGCCGATACCGATGCGCGCAGGAAGCGGTCCGGAAAAGAACAAGGCTCCAGGAAAACCTAGAACCTTGGCGGGGAGTTGGTAGCTCGCGGCGGGCTCGAACCGCCGAGCGGCGCATCAAGAGTTGCGGCTCAAATCGCTAGCCGGCCGAGCGGACGCGAATGCGGCCCCGCTCCACAGTCAGGATCGCGCCTTGCACCAGGTCGCGCTCGTGCTGAGCGATGACGCGTGCGCAAACCGGCGCTTGCTCCGAAGAGCGAAAGTCGACGAGTCAAATGATGCCGGCATGGCGAGCACCGAGCGCCACGGCAAGCTGGCCGAAATCCTTGTCGAGCGTTACGAGGACCTGGGCGTTCTGCGCCGCGCGCGCGAGAACTTCGTCGTCGCCGGGATCGGCGCCCCAATCTCCTACCCATTCCACTTCATGCCCCGCGCGCTCGAGCTCCGGTTTCGCGCCGGGCCAGACGCAGCTGTCCAACAGGAGCTTCAGGCAGCCTCGTCAGTCACGATGGGCTCGACGCGTTCGTGGCCCACGACCCGGCGGGCATAGGCGAGGCAAGCGAGCACGTCCTCGCGCTCGAGCCAGGGATAGGCGCGCAGCAGGTCTTCCGCAGTGTCGCCCGCCGCCAGCATGCCCAGCACGTGCTCCACCGCCAGCCGCCGCCCGCGGATGATCGGCTTGCCGCCGAAGATCTTCGGATTGACGGTGATGCGCCTGAGAAGATCGGCCTCGTTCATGCGCCGGATTCTACGCCGACGCCCACTCGGGCTCCAGCCAGCACGCGTCGCTCGAGCGAACAGGTGATGATGAAGACGCGGCGAGCGCGCCGAGCCAAATGAAAAGGGCTCAGCATCTCTGCCAAGCCCTTGGTATTTGGTAGGTCGTGGCGGATTCGAACCGCCGACCAACGGATCAAAAGTGGGCCGCGAGGGTCTGCCACCCCCGCAACGTCAATGCTGTCCCAAAGCCCCGCGGCAGAAAACGACGAGCCGCTCGAACGCGCCTAATCCGCGAACGCGTAGCGCCCCTTGCCTGCGCGCTTCGCCTCGTACATTGCGCGGTCAGCGCGCTTAACGAGCTCGTCCGCGCCAGCGCTTCGCGCGCTGGCGGCATCGACGAGCACGATGCCGATGCTCGCACCGACCGACATGCTCGCCTCTCCGATGGCCTCAAGGCCCGCGACCGCGCGCACGAGCTCCTCGGCCACCGAAGCCGCGTCGACGCGTTCGCCCACCGGCTCGAGCAAGATCGCGAACTCGTCCCCGCCCATTCTCGCGAGCATGTCGCTTCTGCGAAGGCGCCGACCGAGCCGCGACGCAATCTCCTGCAGGAGCGCGTCGCCCGCAGCGTGTCCCAGCGCGTCGTTGACCGCCTTGAAACCATCCAAATCAAGGAGCAGCAGCGCGAGCGCGCGACCGGTTCGTTGCGTGCGCGCGAGTGCCTGCGAAAAATGCTCCGTGAAGCATTGGCGGTTCGGCACCCCGGTCAACGCGTCCTGCCGTGCGCGATTCGCCGTATGTGCGTGCGCCGCGGCGATGTCCCTGAAGGCCACCCAACTCGTCGCCGCGATGCCCAGCAAGCCGAGCACGACGCTAAAGCCGAATGCGCGGTGGGCCTGCCAGTACGCGCTGAACATCAGGTTCCATAAGAGGCCCGCGATGGCCACTGACGCCGCCCGCGGCACGTATGCCGGTCCAAAGCGCAATCCGAAGGCAACCGTCGTCCAAAAATGAAACCAGACAAATGGCGCGAAAGGCCCCCCGAAGGAGGCGACGTAGCTGATGGCGAGGTTGTCGTACAGGAGCGCGGCCGCGCGCCTTGGGCGCGACGGGGCGGGCCAGCGAAAAACCGTCCAAAGATACGCTAAGGAGAACAGCAGCGCGAACGCGATGCACCCGTACACGCCGAGGTATTTGGGCTGCAGACCGCTTGCGACGAGCGCCCAGATGCACACAATCACGGTCCACGCGAGGCGCGCGTAGGCATTGTGCTGCTCGTCGCGCTTCGCGACCCCGGCGTCGAGCCAGTGCGAAAGCGGAACCAGTTTGTCCAGGAACCCACCGGAAGGAGGCGGCGACAGCCGGGGCGCGGTGGCTTCCATGGCGCCGAAAATATAGCCAAAAGCCCGCCTCGTGTGAGGGGATATCGTTCTTCTGGATCAAAGTCTGTCAGGTCTCCGACCCGAGACGGCAACTCCGGCTCGCGCCGAGCTGAACTTGAGTGTCGCGTCGCCGAATGACGCCATTAGCCGGGCTCCTGCGAGCAGCTCTCCTTCAACGCCGAAGAATCGTGTGCGTAATCCCGAAGCGCCACGGCGAGTGTGGTATGCGACGGTCCTATACCTTTCGGTTCGGCCGCGCCCTTGAGCAGGATCTGCTGCTCGGATGCCCCGTCTGCGGCCGCGGCCTTGGACTTGAAGCCGGATTTGAAGAGGCTTCTTCCCAGGATGCGCACGCGCACGCTCCAGGTCTTTGCGCGCTTGTGCTCTTTGTAGACAGCGGCCATGGCTCAGACCTCCGTCCGGAAAGTGCGCGCGAGGCGCGTTGCGCGGCGTTCGCCGCGCGCTTCGTTTCGGTTGTTGCCAATGCTTGAGTACATCTCGACGCTCCTATGGTTGGATGACATCGAGGTGTAGGCGGCGGGTCCTATCCCGTGCCCGAAAGGCCGCCCTTGGACGCGCCTGGCGCGCACCCGCGCGCAGTCAAGCGCACGCGCCGTGTCAGAACCTTGGCAGAACTACTGCCTCTTTCGGGTTCCGACGCGGCATAAAAAAAGGGCTTGCCTCAGCAAGCCCTTGTGGCACAACTTGAAATCTTGGTAGGCCGTGGCGGATTCGAACCGCCGACCAACGGATTAAAAGTCCGCTGCTCTACCAGCTGAGCTAACGACCCGAAAGGGGCGAAATTCTAAGGGCTGGCCCCGTGCCGCGTCAACGAAACTTGACCCTGCCTCACGCCGTGCGCATCAATCGCCAGTACTGGAATTTCATCGTCGCCGCCGCGCCCGCGACGATGCACGCGAAGGTCATGATGGAGCCGAGCGCGAGCGTCGAGAACCCGGTGACGCCCTGGCCGATGGTGCAGCCGAGCGCGGTGATGCCGCCGAAGCCCATCAGGGTCCCGCCGATCATGTGGGTCGCGGTGTCCTCGGCGTCGCGGAATCCCTCCCAGTGGAAGGTGCCGCTCGCGAGCGCGTAGGCCGCCGAGCCGGCGATCACGCCCGCGGCCGAGGCGATGCCGTAGGTGATGATCTCGGACTTGTCGGTCCACAGCATCAGGTACTCAAGGGTGTAGGCCATCGGCGAGACGAACGAGAAGGACTCCATGCGCCCGGTGTTGGTGCCGTAGAACGCCTCGGAGAGCGTGTTCGGGTCCTCCATGAGATGGCCGATGTGCCCGCTCACGTACCAGCCGCCCACCACCACGAGCCCCGTCACCACGCCGCCGAGCGTGTAGTCGAAGCTCGAGCGGAAGTCGCGGCTCGCGTAGACGAAGACGAGGAGCCCCCCGCCGACCACGACCATCATGGCGATCATCCACGTGCGGCGCGCGATCCCGGTCCAGTGCGCGAGCAGCGACGGAAGGTCCTGGCCGGTGGGCAGGACCACCGCCGCCTTCTCCAGAACGTCGACGCGGAACGCGCCGAACAGGCCGCGCAGCGTCATGTAGGCCGCGATCCCCAGGAACACGAACACGATCGCCGACTTGAGGCTTCCGCCGCCGACGCGGATCAGGGTCTTCGAGCCGCAGCCCGAGCCGAGCGTCATGCCCACGCCGAACAGGAACCCGCCGACGATGTACGAGAGCCACGTGAAGTTCGGCCCCGGGTAGATCGACTTCGACAGGTCGATGAGACCGGCGAGCTGGAGCGCGTTCGCGCCGAGCACCGCCACCGCGATCGCGAGCAGCCACATGCGCATGCGGCTCGTGCTGCCCATGTTCACCCAGTCCGACACCGCGCCCATGGTGCAGAAGTTGGTGCGGTTGCCGACCGCGCCGAACACGAACGCGAGCGCGAACGCGCCCCAGGCGACGTAATGCGTGAGCTGCGCGGGATTCGCTGCGCTCATCGGATTCTCCTCCTCGGGATTATCAGCGGACGCTAATATACCCGAAGCATCTGCCGTCTATCGGTAGCGCGTCGAATCCGGAATTCCGGCCGCCTCGAACCCTGCCTTGCGGATGCGACAGGCATCGCAGGCGCCGCACGCCCGGCCCTCGGCGTCGGGCTGGTAGCAGGTGACCGTCTCGGCCGGGTCCACGCCCAGGCGCAGCGCGAGCTTCACGATCTCGGCCTTCGGCAGGTCGACGAGCGGCGCGCGCACCGCGATCCTGCGCCCTTCGAGCGCCGCCCTGGTGGCGAGGTTCGCCATGGCTTCGAAGGCGCGCAGGTACTCGGGCCGGCAGTCCGGATAGCCGGAGTAGTCGACCGCGTTCGCGCCGATGAAGATGTGCTGCGCGCCGAGCACCTCGGCCCAGGCGAGCGCGAGCGCGAGCAGGATCGTGTTCCTCGCCGGGACGTAGGTCACCGGGATGCCGGGCTGCACGCCCGCGCTCGGCACCGCGATCGCCCGGTCGGTGAGCGCCGAGCCGCCGAACTGCGCGAGGTCGAGCCGCACGATGCGGTGCTCCATCGCGCCGAAACGCCGCGCGATGCGCCGCGCCGCGTCGAGCTCGGCGGCGTGACGCTGGCCGTAGTCGACCGACAGGCACCAGCAGGCGTAGCCCTCGTTGCGCGCCCACGCGAGCGTGGTCGCGGAGTCGAGCCCGCCCGAGAGCAGGACGACGGCCTTGTTCAGCGCTTCGCCCCGCCGCCCAGGCGCTGCTTCGCGCTCGCCGCCGCCTCGCTCTTCGGGTACTTGGCGATCAGCGCCTCGAGCGTCTTGCGCGCGGCGACGCGCTCGCCGAGCGCCTGCTGCGAGCTGGCGATGTTGAGCATCGCGTCCGGCGCCTTGGGGCTCGCCGGCCAGCCGGCGAGCAGCTTCTGCTGCGCGGCGATCGCGCCCTTGTAGTTGCCCTGCGCGAAGTAGCCGTTGCCGACCCAGTACTGCGCCGAGGGTGCGAGCGCGCTCGCGGGATGCGCGGCGACGAATGCTTCGAGCGCGCGCACGCCCTGCGCGTACTTGCCCGAGCGCAGCTGCGCGAGCGCCGCCTCGTAGGCCTGCGTCTCCTCGGGCGTCGGCACCGCCTCGGCCGCCGGCGGCTGGGCCGCGCCCGTCTGCTCCGCGGGCTGCTCGAGCTTGCGCAGCCGGGTGTCGATGTCGAGGTACAGGTCCTTCTGGCGCTTCTCGTCGGTCTCGATCTGGTGCTGCATCACCTCGAGCTTGCCGCGCAGGTCCGCCATCTCGTTGCGCAGCGACTGGATCTGGCTCGCGAGGTCGAGGCCCGTGGCCTGGCCTGCCGCAGCCGCCTCGAGCTTCGCGAGCCGCTGCTCGTCCGCCTGGACCTGCTGCCGCAGCTGCTGGATCTGCGCGCGCGCCTCGTCGTCGCCGAAGAGCGCGAAGGCGCTCCCCGACCAGGCGAGCGCGACGAGCAGCGCGGCGATGAGAGCGGGGCGGCGCATGGCTCAGTACTCGCCCGGGTAGAGGATGTCGCTGCGCCGGTTCTGGGCCCAGGCGGCCTCGGTGTGCGCCGGGTCGCGCGGCTTCTCCTCGCCCAGGCTCGTCGCCTCGACCTGGCCTTCCTGCGCCCCGAGCAGCACGAGCATGCTCTTCACGCCCTCGGCGCGGCGCTGGCCGAGCGCCACGTTGTACTCGCGGCTGCCGCGCTCGTCGGTGTTGCCCTGCACGAGCACCCTGGTGTCGGGATGCGCGCGCAGGTACTTGGCGTGCGCCTCGACGATCGGCCGGTACTCGCTCGTGATGTCGTACCTGTCGAAGGCGTAGTAGACCGAGCGCTTGGAAAGGATGTTGGCCGGGTCCTTGAGCGGGTCGAGCGCCCCGGCGCCGAGCGCCGCGCCCTGCACGCCCTGGCCGCCGACGCCCTGCGCCGCGGTCCCCGCCGCCCCGGGCCGCGCCTCCTCGACGGCGGCCGGCGCCTGCCTCCCCGACGTGCCCGCGCACGCCGCGAGCAGCGCGCCGAGCACCGCGATCAGGACTACGCGCATGGTGAACCCTCCCTCGTCTCGGTCACTGGATGAACGGGCCCCACGCCGGCTCGCGCACGTCGCCGCCGACCGCCGTGAGGCGGTACTTGACGCGCCCGTCGACCGAGACCGCGGACAGCACGCCGCGGTTGTCGATCACGGTGGCGTACAGGATCATGCGCCCGTTCGGCGCGAAGCTCGGCGACTCGTCGCGGTCGCCGTCGGTGAGGATCTGCATCTGGCCGCTCGAGAGGTCGAGCAGCGCGACGCGGAACTGGCCCGCGTCGGTGCGCGTGATGTAAGCGAGGCTCTTGCCGTCCGGGCTGATGCGCGGCGAGACGTTGTAGCTGCCCTGGAAGGTGATGCGCTGCGCGTCGCCCCCGGCGGCGGGCATGCGGTAGATCTGCGGGCTGCCGCCGCGGTCCGAGGTGAAGTAGATCCACTGGCCGTCGGGCGAGAACACCGGCTCGGTGTCGATCGCGTTCGAGTGCGTGATGCGGCGCACGTTCGTGCCGTCGGGGTTGATGAGGTAGAGCTGCGAGCCGCCGTCGCGCGACAGCGCCACCGCGAGCTGCTTGCCGTCGGGCGACCAGGCGGGCGCGGAGTTCGAGCCCTTGAAGTTCGCCACTACGTGGCGCTTGCCGTCGAGCAGCGAGTGCACGTACACGACCGGCTTCTTGGTCTCGAACGACACGTAGGCGAGCTTCTTGCCGTCGGGCGACCACGCCGGCGAGATGATCGGCTCGAACGAGGCGAGCGCGGTCTCCTCGTCGGCGCCGTCCTCGTCGGCGATCTGCAGCTCGTAGCGCGCGCCGCGCTTCACCACGTAGGCGATGCGCGTCGAGAAGATGCCCCGCACGCCGGTGAGCTGCTGGTACACGTAATCCGAGATGCGGTGCGCGGTGGCACGCGTCTGGTCCTTCGACATCGTGTAGGCGACGCCGCCGAGCGGCACCTGGCGCACCACGTCGAAGAGGCGAAAGCGCACCTCGTAGCGCCCGTCGGGCCGCACCGCGACCGAGCCGAGCACCAGCGCGTCGGCGAGCCGCGCGCGCCATTCGGCGTAGTTCACGTCGGAGGCTTCGGTCGGCGGCGGGTTGAGCGGCGGCACCTCGATGGTGCGGAACAGGCCGCTCCTCTCGAGGTCGGCGCGCACGATCGCGGTGATGCCGGGCGCGGGCAGCGCGCCCTCGCCCGGGAAGGGCACGATCGCGATCGGGATGCGGTTCGCGCCCGCACCGGTGATCTCGATCGAGAGCTGCGCGGCCGCCTGCGGCGCGGCGAGCGACGCAACCGCGGCGAAGGCGATGACCAGAAGCATCCTCCAGCGCGCGAGCAGACGGTGCATGGCTCCTCTCGTTTCGGTCGGCGAGCCGCGATTATATCGAAGGCGGGCGCCGGCCCGCGCGTCGCCCGCGGGCGACGCGGGCCCGCTCATCGATCCTTGTCCTCGAACGGCCAGTAATGCAAGGTGAAATTGCGGTGAAAGAGCGACGGGTCCTCGGGCTTGGGCAAGGGCGAAGACTTCCTGATCGCGCGGATGATCGCGTCGTCGAGCGCGGCGTTGCCGCTCGATTTCTTGAGCGTCACCGTGAGCACGTCGCCGGTGGGCAGCTGCACGACGTCGAACTGCGCTTCCGGGTTGCCGTTGATCCCGGGCGGCAGCACGATGTTGCTGCGGATCTTGGCGCGCACCTTGTCGACCCAGTCGGCGAGCGCGCGCGCGTTGGCCGCCGCGGTGGCCTGCGCGAGCTGGTCGCGGATCAGCTGCTGCTCGCGCGCCACGGCGAGCGCCGAGCGCTCGCGTGCGAGCTCGCGATGGAGCTGCTCCTCGAGCTGCTTCTGCTCCTGCGC
The DNA here is from genome assembly GCA_021813275.1 of Pseudomonadota bacterium. GTDB lineage: Bacteria > Pseudomonadota > Gammaproteobacteria > Burkholderiales > SG8-39 > JAKALD01. The sequence goes on from JAKALD010000059.1 coordinate 8,514, forward strand.
GCGCGCCTGCTCCTCGAGCTGCTTCGGGTTCGGCTTGGGTTTCGGCTCGGGCTTCGGCTTCGGCTTGACCTCGGGCTTGGGCTTGGGCTTTTCCTTTTGCGCGATGTCCGGCTTCTCGATGCGTGGCTCGGGCTTGGGCTCCTCCACCTTGGGCTGCGGCTTCGGCTCCACCTTCGGCTGGGGGGCGGGCACCACCTTGGGCGGGGGGCTCGGCTCGGGCGCGGGCGGCGCGCTCCAGAGCTCGACGCTCACCGCCTCCGGCGGCCGGCTCTGCCAGCGCACGCCCAGGAACAGGATCGCGAACAGCACCAGGTGCACCGCCGCCGCGAGCGCGATCGAGCGCCCGAGGCCGGGCTCGCTGCGCTCCTCGAAGCCTGGGACCGCGAGTGCTTCGTTCATGCGCCTTTCAGCGCGCCGGCTTGACCAGCAGACCGACGCGCCTCACCTGCTCCTTCTTCAGCTCGTCCATCACGTTCAGCACGGCCTCGTAGCGCACGTCCTTGTCGGCGGCGATCAGCACCGGCTGATCGGGATTCTTCGCCTGCTGCGCGCGGATCACCTGAGCGAGCTCGGCGCGCGAGACGCGCTGCTCGCCGCTCACCACGCCCTTCGCGTCGCGGCTGCGCACGATGATCGACTGGTCCTTTTTGATCACCACCTCGAGCGGCTCCACCGGCACGTTCGAAGCCTTGGACACCGAGGGCAGCTCGACGATTCCCGGGGTCACGAGCGGCGCGGTGACCATGAAGATCACCAGCAGCACCAGCATGACGTCGACGTAAGGCACGATGTTGATCTCGTGCATCGGGCCGCGCTTGCGGTGCAGGGCGGGCACGGCTGCGCTCCCTAGCGCACCGCCGACTGGCGCTGGAGGATGTTGGAGAACTCCTCCATGAAGCTCTCGAAGCGGATCGCCAGCCGGTCGATGTCGTGCGCGTAGCGGTTGTACGCCACCACCGCCGGGATCGCGGCGAACAGCCCGATCGCGGTCGCGACCAGCGCCTCGGCGATCCCGGGGGCGACCTGCGCGAGGGTCGCCTGCTGCACGTTGGCGAGGCTCCTGAAGGCGTGCATGATGCCCCACACGGTGCCGAACAGGCCCACGTAGGGGCTCACCGAGCCGGTCGACGCGAGGAACGCGAGATGGCGCTCGAGCAGGTCCATCTCGCGCTGGTAGGTGGCGCGCATCGCGCGCCGTGCGCCGTCCACCATCACGCTCGCCTCGGTGGCGCGCTGGCCGCGCAGCTTGGAGAACTCGCGAAAGCCCGCCTCGAAGATGCGCTCGAGGCTGCCGATCGAGTGGCGGTGCGCGACCGCGCCCTGGTAGAGCGCGTTCAGGTCGTTGCCGCTCCAGAATTCGCGCTCGAACTGCTCGGTCTGCGCGCGCGCCAGGCGGATGCCGAAGCCCTTGCGGAAGATGTAGACCCATGAAATGAACGACACCGCGAGCAGCAGCGCCAACACGATCTTCACCACGATGCTCGCGTGGACGACGAGCGACCAGAAATCCAGATCCTGCGTGACGGTCATGCGTTCCCCAGCAGCTTCTTGAGTTCTTCGGGCATGCGCGCCGGCCGGCCGCGGTCCCGGTCCACCAGCGCGAGCGTGACGTCGGCCTCGACCAGCAGTTCGTCGCCGCGCAGCACGCGCTGGCGGAACGCAAGGCTCGCGGCGCCAATTCTAGCGACTTCCGCGGTGACCGAAAGCACGTCGTTCAGGCGCGCCGGGCGGTGAAAGCGCACCGCAAGCTCGTGCACCATGAATTGCACCCCGCGCTCGGCGACGAAGCGCGCGAGATCCAGGCCCCGGGCGTTGAGGAGCTCCGTGCGCGCGCGCTCCATGAAGGCGAGGTACTGGGCGTGGAACACCACGCCGCCCGCGTCGGTGTCCTGGTAATAAACCCGCACCGGGACGCTGAAGGGCGCTCGCATGCCGGCATTCAACGCGCGCACCGGTTGACGCGTGCGCGGATCCTTCAGCCCGCCTCGCGGCCGCCCGCCTGCGGCTCGCCCCACAGGTCCTGCGGCGCCGCCGGCGCGACGATGCCGAGGTGTCGGTAGGCGGCGACAGTCGCCACGCGCCCGCGCAGCGTGCGCTGCAGGTAGCCCTGCTGGATGAGGAAGGGCTCGAGCACGTCCTCGATCGTGTCGCGCTCCTCGCCGATCGCGGCGGCGAGGTTCTCGACGCCGACCGGCCCGCCGGCGAACTTCTCGATCACCGCGAGCAGGAGCTTCCGGTCCATCAGGTCGAGGCCGAGCGCGTCGACGTCGAGCATGCGCAGCGCGTCGTCGGCGACCGGCCCGCTCACGACGCCGTCGGCGCGGACCTGCGCGTAGTCGCGCACCCGGCGCAGCAGCCGGTTGGCGATGCGCGGCGTGCCGCGCGAGCGGCGCGCGATCTCGCCCGCGCCCTCCTCGGCGAGGCTCACCTCGAGCAGCCGGGCCGAGCGGCGCACGATCGAGGCGAGCTCGCCCGGGGCGTAGAACTCGAGCCGCGCCACGATCCCGAAGCGGTCGCGCAGGGGATTGGTCAGCATGCCGGCGCGCGTGGTGGCGCCCACCAGCGTGAACGGCGGCAGGTCGAGCTTGATCGAGCGCGCCGCCGGGCCCTCGCCGATCATGATGTCGATCTGGTAGTCCTCGAGCGCCGGGTAGAGGATCTCCTCGACGACCGGCGAGAGGCGGTGGATCTCGTCGATGAACAGCACGTCGCGCGGCTCGAGGTTGGTGAGCAGCGCCGCGAGGTCCCCGGGGCGCTCGAGCACCGGCCCCGAGGTCTGGCGCAGGTTCACGCCCATCTCGCGCGCGATGATGTGCGCGAGCGTGGTCTTGCCCAGGCCCGGCGGGCCGAACAGCAGCACGTGGTCGAGCGCCTCGGCGCGCCGGCGCGCCGCCTCGACGAAGATCTCGAGCTGGCCGCGCACCTTCTCCTGGCCGACGTAGTCGGCGAGCGCGAGCGGCCGCAGCGAGCGCTCGTACTGCTCCTCCTGCGCGGACGCCGGCCTGGTCGAGATCAGGCGGTCCGTCTCGATCGACATCGCGGCATCATACTTCAGGAAGGGGGCGGCCTCGCGCGCTCAGGCGCGCGCGCCGAAGCGCTCCAGCTCGGCGCGCACGGCCCGCAGCGCCGCACCCCAGTCCCGCGGGCGGTCCTGGAAGAAGCGCCGCGCCTCGGAATACCAGTCGCTCGCTCGCGCGCCCTTCATCCAGCGCCAGCACGCGTCGTAGCGGCAGAGCACCCAGGTCGGCCGGCCCATCGCCGCGGCGAGGTGCGCGACCGAGGTGTCCACCGTCACCACCAAGTCGAGGTTCGCGAGCAGCGCCGCGGTGTCCTCGAAGTCCTCGAGCGTGCCGCTCCAGTCCTCCACGCCCGCCGCGGTGAACGCCTCGCGCGCGAGCCCGTGCTCCAGCTGCAGGTTCAAGTAGCGCAGCCGGCCGCGCGGCAGCGCGCCGGCGAGCGAGTCGAACTCGACGTCGCGGCTCGCGTTGAGCAGCGCCTCGTCGGCCCCGGCGTCGGCGTGCCGGCCGCTCTTCCACACGAGCCCCACGCGGGGCGCCGCGTCGCCTTGCAGCCGGCGCGCGAAGCGCTCGGTCCGCTCCGGCTCGGCGCGCAGGTACGGGAGCCCCGCGCGGATCATGGCGGCATCGGCGCGCAGGTGCACCGGCAGGCTGAGAAGCGCCGCCTGCAGATGCGGCACCTCGGGATTGGCGTCCAGCTCGATCGCGTCGGCCACCCCGGCCACGCGCCGCATCAGGCCGTGGACGCCCCGCGGAACCGCGACCACCAGGCGAACGCCGGGATAGCGGCGCGCGGCGACCGGCAGGAAGCGCGCGAACTGGAACTTGTCGCCGAAGCCCTGCTCGGTCCACAGGAGCAGCGTGGCCCCCGGCTCGAGCGGCTCGCCGTTCCACCGGGGCCCCGGGTGCGGCTGCTGCGCGCGCACCACGCGCGCGTCGCGCGCGCGCCACTCGAACTCGGGCCACGCCTCCAGGTAGCGGCCCTGCGCGAGCAGGATCTCCCCGAGCAGCATGTGGGTGACGCTGTTCTCCGGCTCGGCGAGCAGGCTGCTCCGGCACAGCGACTCCGCGAGCGCGAGATCGCCGCGCCGGTAGTGCACGAGCGCCAGATTGCGCTGCGCATCGAGGAACCCGGGGGCGAGCTCGAGCGCGCGCGCCAGGTGCGCCGCGGCGGCGTCGAGCTCGCCCAGAAGGTGCAAGCACTGCCCGAGGTTGGCCTGCGCGCTCGCGCGCTCCGGCTCGAGCGTCACCGCCGATTCGAGCAGGGTGGCGGCGCGCTCGAAGCGGCCCGCCCGGTATTCGATCAGTCCGGCGAGCTCGCTTCCCTTGGCGGAGTGCTGCGCCGCCCGCGGCAAGCGCGCGAGCGCGGCGCGCGCCGCGGCGTCGTCGTTGCGCCTGAGCGCCTCGCGCACCGGCTCGAGGTCGGCTTGAGCCTGCGGCGCCGCGCCGGCATTGCGGCCGCGAAGCAATCTGTGGATCAGCGTGCCGAGCATGGGGCTCCGGCCGGAGACGCGATTCCGATCGGCGGTTCGCGCATCGCCTCAGGGCTTCGCGAGCGCCTTCAGCGCGGCGCGAATGCCGTCGGCCACGGCGACGCCGGGTGTGAGCCCCTTGATCGCGGCGAGCGCCTCCTTCTCGCTGTAGCCCAGGGCCACGAGCGCGTGCAGGATGTCGGCCGCGGCACCGCCCGCCACGGGCGCGCCGGCTGCGCCCGGCAGCGCTTCGGCGAGCTTGCCCTTCAGCTCGAGCAGCAATCGCTCGGCGGTCTTCTTGCCGATGCCCGGGATCTTCGTGAGCCGCCCGGCCTCCTGCAGCGCCACGGCCTGCGCGAGATCGGCCACCGACAGCCCGGAGAGCAGCGCGAGCGCCGTGCGCGCGCCGATTCCGGAGATGCGGATGAGCTGCCGGAACGCGGCGCGCTCCTCCGGCGTGGCGAAGCCGTACAGCGTGTGCGCGTCCTCGCGCACCACCAGGTGCGTGTGCAACGTCACCGCCTCGCCGGTCGCCGGCAGGCTGTAGAAGGTGCTCATCGGTACGTCGACCTCGTAGGCCACGCCGCCGACGTCGACCAGCACCTGCGGCGGGTGCTTGGCCGCGAGCCGGCCGCTGAGCCGGCCGATCACGGCCGGCGCTCCGTTTGGGCGCGGCCGATCACACCAGCCTCCCGCCCTTCACGCGGTAGCCGCGCGTCGAGAGCGCGCCCATGCGGCCGCCGTGCGCATGGCAGATGGCGCAGGCGAGCGCGTCGGCCGCGTCCGCGCTCGGGTCGCCCGGCAGCACGAGCAGCCGCCTCACCATGTGCTGGACCTGCCCCTTGGTCGCATGCCCGTTGCCCACCACCGATTGCTTGACCTGCAGCGCAGTGTATTCGGCCACTGGCAGGCCGGCGAGCACCGCGGCGCAGATCGCGGTGCCGCGCGCCTGGCCGAGCGCGAGCGTCGACTGGGGATTGGCGTTGACGAACACCTTCTCGATCGCGACCTCGGCGGGGCGCTGCGCCGCGATGACCTCGTTCAGCCCCTCCAGGATCGCCCTGAGCCGCGCCGCGAGGTCGCCCTCGCCGGACTTCACGCAGCCGCTGGTGACGTAGGCGAGGCGGCTCGCGCCGCGCTCGACGACCCCGAAGCCGGTCACCCGCAGGCCGGGGTCGATGCCGAGGATCCGCAGCGGCGCGCGCAAGCTCAGGCGACTTCGAGCACCGCGGTCGTGTAGACCTGCTGTACGTCGTCGAGCGACTCGAGCGCGTCCAGCAGCCGCCTCATCGTCGCCGCGTCGTCGCCGTCGAGCGCCGCCTCGGCGGTCGGCTTCATGGTGATCTCCGCGAAATCCGCCTTGAGGCCGCTCTTCTCGAGCGCCTGCTTCACTGCCGGAAAGTCGCCCGGCGCGCAGATCAGCTCGACCGAGCCGTCCTCGTCGGTCACCACGTCCTCGGCGCCCGCCTCGAGGCCGGCTTCCATGACCTTGTCCTCGCTCGTGCCCGGCGCGAAGACGAACAGGCCGCAATGCTTGAACAGGTACGCGACCGAGCCGTCCGAGCCGAGGTTGCCGCCGTTCTTGGTGAACGCGTGCCGCACTTCCGCCACCGTGCGCGTGCGGTTGTCGGTCAGGCAATCGACCATGACCGCGGCACCCGCGACGCCGTAGCCTTCGTAGCGGATCTCCTCGTAGGCCACGCCTTCGAGCTCGCCGGTGCCGCGCTGGAGCGCGCGCTGGATGTTGTCCCCGGGCATGTTCTGCTCGCGCGCCTTGTCGATCGCGAGGCGCAGGCGCGGATTGGTGTCCGGATCGCCCCCGCCGAGGCGCGCCGCGACGGTGATTTCCTTGATGAGCCGCGTGAAGATCTTGCCCCGCTTGGCGTCCTGGCGCCCCTTGCGGTGCTGGATGTTCGCCCACTTGCTGTGCCCCGCCATCGCCTGCCCGGTTAACCGATTGTCAATGCTGCGATTTTACGCCAAGCCCCGCCCGTTTCGCTGCCGGCGCCGGCGGGCGCGCGCGGCCGGCGCAGAATGCCGCCTGCTGAATCGCGCTCGGCCGGCGCGCAACTTCCTCGAGGAGCAGACATGGATCTCGGCATTCGCGGCAAGCGCGCGCTGGTGTGCGCCGCCTCCAAGGGGCTGGGCAAGGGCTGCGCGGCCTCGCTCGCGCGCGAAGGCGTCGAGCTGGTGATCACGGCGCGCGGCCGCGACGCGCTCGAGGCGACCGCCGAGGAGATCCGCGAGGCCTGCGGCGTGAAGGTCGCCGCGGTCGCGGGCGACATCACCACGCCCGAAGGGCGCGCGCAGGCGCTCGCAGCCTGCCCGGCGCCCGACATCCTCGTGAACAACGCCGGCGGCCCGCCGCCCGGGGACTTCCGCCAGTGGGGGCGCGAGGAGTGGCTCAAGGCGATCGAGGCCAACATGCTCACCCCGATCGAGCTGATCAAGGCGGTGGTGGACGGCATGATCGCGCGCAAGTTCGGGCGCATCGTCAACATCACCTCGAGCGCGGTCAAGGCACCGATCCCGGAGCTGGGGCTCTCGAACGGCGCGCGGAGCGGCCTCACCGGCTTCGTCGCCGGCCTCGCGCGCAGGACCGTGGCGCACAACGTCACCATCAACAACCTGCTGCCCGGGCGCATGTGGACCGACCGCCTCAAGTCGAACGCCGAATACAGCGCGCGGCAGCAGGGCAAGAGCCTGGACGAGGTCAAGGAGACGATGGCGAAGCAGATCCCGGCCGGGCGCTTCGGCACGCCGGAGGAGTTCGGCGACTACTGCGCCTACCTGTGCAGCGCCCAGGCGAGCTACGTCACCGGCCAGAACCTGCTGATCGATGGCGGGAATTACCCCGGAACTTTCTAGCACCGTCCCGCGCGGCCGGGAGTAAGATTGTGCGCCTCGCTGCGATCCCCTCCCTGGAGGCATTCATGAACGCACCGAACCGCGCCGGGCTGCCGGCGCTCCCCCTCAAGGATCCGAAGCTCTTTCGCGAGCAGTGCTACGTCGACGGCGCATGGGTGAACGCCGATTCGGGCAGGACTTTCGCGGTCAGGAACCCGGCGAGCGGCGAGACGCTCGGCGCCGTTCCCGACATGGGCGCCGCCGAGACGCGGCGCGCGATCGAGGCGGCCGACCGGGCCTGGCCCGCCTGGCGCGCCAAGACCGCCAAGGAGCGCGCCGCGATCCTGCGCAGGTGGTTCGACCTCATGATGGCGAGCCAGGACGATCTCGCGCTCATCCTCACCACCGAGCAGGGCAAGCCGCTCGCGGAAGCGAAGGGCGAGATCGC
>JAKALD010000322.1 GCA_021813275.1 Pseudomonadota bacterium
ACCGCCGAGTTTCCCGATGACCTGCGGGCGGCGATTATCAAGGCCTACAACACGATGGAGGCGGAGTATGGCACCAACGTCGACGTGGCGGTGCGCTCCTCGGCGACCGCCGAGGACCTGCCCGACGCCTCCTTTGCCGGCCAGCAGGAGACTTTCCTCAACATCCGCGGCGCGGACAACGTACTCGAAGCCATCCGGCACGTGTTCGCCTCGCTGTACAACGACCGCGCGATCTCGTACCGGGTGCATCACGGCTTCGAGCACGAGTCGGTGGCGCTGTCGGCGGCGGTCCAGCAGATGGTCCGCAGCGACCTGGGCGCCGCCGGGGTGATGTTCACGCTCGACACCGAGTCGGGCTTTCGCGACGTGGTGTTCATCACCGCCTCCTACGGGTTGGGCGAGACGGTGGTGCAGGGCGCGGTCAATCCTGACGAGTTCTACGTGCACAAGCCGATGCTCGCCCAGGGGCGCCCGGCCATCATCCGGCGCGCGCTCGGCTCCAAGCTGCAGAAGATGGTGTTCGCCGAGCACGCGACGGCCGGGCGCTCGACTCGCACGGTCGAAGTGCCCGAGGCCGAGCGCCACCGCTTTTCGCTCACCGACGCCGACGTGCTCGAGCTGGCGCGCTACGCGCTCGCGATCGAGCAGCACTACGGCCGGCCGATGGACGTGGAGTGGGCGAAGGACGGGCTCGACGGCAGGATCTACGTGCTGCAGGCGCGGCCCGAGACGGTCCGGTCCCGCCGGCGCGAGGGCGAGGAGCGCTACCAGCTGAAGGGCCGGGCGAGGGTGCTCGCGAGCGGGCGCGCGATCGGCAACAAGATCGGCACGGGCACGGTGCGCATCGTTCCGGACGCCTCGAAGATGGCGAGCGTGCAGCGCGGCGACGTGCTGGTGACCGACATGACCGATCCCAACTGGGAGCCGGTGATGAAGCTCGCCGCGGCGATCGTGACCAACCGGGGCGGCCGCACCTGCCACGCGGCGATCATCGCCCGCGAGCTCGGAATCCCCGCGGTGGTGGGCTGCGGCGACGCGACCGCCCGGCTGCGCGACGGCCAGGCGGTGACCGTATCCTGCGCCGAGGGCGATACCGGCAACGTCTACGAGGGGACGCTGCCCTTCGAGGTGTCCACCACCGAGCTCGGCGAGATGCCGCCGATTCCGGTGAAGATCGCGATGAACGTGGGCAATCCCCAGCTCGCCTTCAACTTCGCGCAGCTGCCGAACGCCGGGGTGGGCCTCGCGCGGCTCGAGTTCATCATCAACAACGAGATCGGGGTCCACCCGAAGGCCTGCCTCGAGCACCCGAACCTGCCGGCCGAGCTGAAGGCGCGCGTCGAGGGCGCGGCGCGCGGCTATGCCGACCCGAAGGCGTTCTTCGGCGAGAAGCTGGTCGAGGGCGTGGCCACCATCGCGGCCGCGTTCTGGCCCAAGCCGGTGATCGTGCGCCTCTCGGACTTCAAGTCGAACGAGTACAAGAAGCTGATCGGCGGCGAGCGCTACGAGCCCGACGAGGAGAATCCCATGCTCGGCTTTCGCGGGGCCTCGCGCTACGTCGCCGAGAGCTTCCGCGACTGCTTCGAGCTGGAATGCGCCGCGATGCGCAAGGTGCGCAACGAGCTCGGGCTGACGAACGTGGAGCTCATGGTGCCGTTCGTGCGCACGATGCACGAGGCCGAGGAAGTGATCGAGCTGCTCGCGCGCAACGGCCTGAAGCGCGGCGAGAACGGGCTCAAGATCGTGATGATGTGCGAGCTGCCCTCGAACGCGGTGCTGGCCGAGGAATTCCTCAAGGTCTTCGACGGGTTCTCGATCGGCTCGAACGACCTGACGCAGCTCACGCTCGGGCTCGATCGCGACTCGGGCCTCGTCGCCGAGGCCTTCGACGAGCGCGACGCGGCGGTCAAGGCGATGCTCGGGATGGCGATCCGCGCCTGCCGCAAGCACGGCAAGTACGTCGGCATCTGCGGGCAGGGGCCCTCGGACCACCTCGATTTCGCGCGCTGGCTGATGGAGCAGGGCATCGAGAGCCTGTCGCTCAACCCGGACACCGTGGTGTCGACATGGCTGGCGCTCGCCGAAGCGGGCAAGGCGAGCGGCGCCCGCAGCTCAGCGGCTGCGTAGCAGGCGCTGCTTCTCGCGCTGCCAGTCGCGTTCACGCTCGCCCGCGCGCTTGTCGTGCTTGAGCTTGCCGCGCGCCAGGGCGATCTCGAGCTTGATGCGCCCCTGCCTGTAGTGCATGTCGAGCGGAATCAGGGCGTAGCCGCGCTGCTCGACCTTGCCGATCAGGCGCCGCGTCTCCTCGGCGTGCAGCAGCAGCTTGCGCGTGCGCACCGGATCGGGGGTGAAATGGGTCGATACCGTGGGCAGGGGGCTGATGTGCGCGCCGATCAGCCACAGCGCCGAGCTCTTGACCACGACGTAGGCGTCGTTGAGCTGCACGCGGCCGGCGCGGATCGCCTTCACTTCCCAGCCCTCGAGCACGAGCCCGGCCTCGTAGCGCTCCTCGATGAAGTAGTCGTGGAACGCCTTGCGGTTCTGGACGATGGACATGGAAAGGCGCGGCGAAGGGGCGGGATTCTAGCAGCCGCGAGCGCGCTGCCATGAAGCGCGTCGCGCGCTCGGCGATCGTCCAGCAGCGCTGCGCCGATCTGTACGCGCTGGTGGAGGACATCGAATCGTATCCCCGGTTCCTGCCGTGGTGCCGCGAGGCCGAGGTGCGCGAGCGCACGCCCGAGCGCACGGTCGCAACGCTCACCGTCGGGGTCAAGGGCATCCGGCAGGCGTTCACCACCGAAAACGAGAACCGCCCGCCCGCGGCGATCCGGATGCGGCTGATCGAGGGGCCGTTCCGGCGCTTCGGCGCCGCCTGGCGCATCACGCCGCTCGGCGAGCGCGCGGCGAAGATCGAGTTCTGGCTGGAATACGAGTTCGCGAACCGGCTCCTCGCCCGGGCGCTCGAGCCGCTCTTCGATCACATCGCCGACACCATGGTCGACGCGTTCGTGCGGCGCGCCGAAGAGGTCCATGGCAAGCCTGCGGGTTGAGGTGGTGTATGCGCTGCCGCGGCGCGCCGCGGCGGTCGCGGTCGCGCTCGAGCCCGGGGCGAGCGTGCGCGACGCGATCGAAGCCTCGGGCCTGCTCGCGCGCTTTCCCGAGATCGACCTCGCGCGCCACGAGGTCGGGATCCACGGCGAGGTGAGCTCGCTCGATGCCGCGCTCGCCGACGGCGACCGGGTCGAGATCTACCGGCCGCTCGCCGCCGACCCGAAGGAGCTGCGCCGCAGGCGCGCGCTCGGGCGCCGTTGAGCGCCCGCGCCGCCTTCAGTCACACCACTGCTTGACGGCTTCCTGCGCGCGCGCGGTTTCCTGCGCGCGCTGCGCGTCGTCGAGGTAGTAGCGCTCGCCCTTGGCGTCGACTCTCGCCACGCGCTGCCCGCTTTGCAGCACGCGCAGGCTTTCCTGGGCGCTGGCGCAGTTCTGCTTCTTCGCCTCGGCCTGCTCGCGCTCCTGCGCGGTCTTCTCTTCGGCCTTCTGCTTCTCCAGCTGGCGCTTGCGGAACTGCTGCTCCTCCTGGGCGGGGG
>JAKALD010000060.1 GCA_021813275.1 Pseudomonadota bacterium
CGTGCGCGACGACGGCCGCCGAGGGAATGAAGGTGTACACCCACTCGCCGGCCGCGAAGAAGGCGCAGAACGGCGTCATGGAGTTCCTGCTCATCAACCACCCGCTCGACTGCCCGATCTGCGACCAGGGCGGCGAGTGCCAGCTGCAGGACCTCTCGGTGGGCTACGGCCACGGCGCCTCGCGCTACGTCGAGCCGAAGCGCGTGGTGCTGCACAAGGACATCGGGCCGCTGGTCGCGGCCGAGGAGATGACGCGCTGCATCCACTGCACGCGCTGCATCCGCTTCGGCCAGGAGATCGCCGGCGTGATGGAGCTCGGCATGGTGAACCGCGGCGAGCACGCCGAGATCGTCGCCTTCGTCGGCAGGACGGTGGACTCCGAGCTCTCGGGCAACGTCATCGACCTGTGCCCGGTGGGCGCGCTCACCTCGAAGCCGTTCCGCTACAGCGCGCGCACCTGGGAGCTGGCACGGCGCAAGTCGATCTCGCCGCACGACGCTCTGGGCTCGAACCTGGTGGTGCAGGTCAAGCAGAACCGCGTGATGCGCGTGCTGCCGCTCGACAACGAGGCCATCAACGAGTGCTGGCTCTCCGACAAGGACCGCTACTCGTACGAGGCGCTCAACTCGGAGCGCCGGCTCACGCGCCCGCTCGTCAAGCGCGACGGCGCCTGGCACGAGGTCGACTGGGAGGTCGCGCTCGACTACGTGGCGGCCGAGCTGAAGCGAATCGCCCCGGCCGGGCTCGGCGCGCTCGCGAGCCCGCACGCGACGCTCGAGGAGCTCTACCTGCTGCAGAAGCTGGTGAAGGGTCTGGGCGGCGCGAGCGTGGACTTCCGCCTGCGCCGCGCGGACTTCTCGGCCGAAGGCGCGCGCGCCGGAATCCCCTGGCTGGGCATGCCGATCGCCGAGCTTGGAACGCTCGATCGCGTGCTCGTGGTCGGCTCGTTCCTGCGCAAGGACCACCCGCTCGTCGCCCACCGCCTGCGCCAGGCGGCGAAGAAGGGCACGCAGGTGAGCCTGCTGCACGCGGCCGCCGACGATCCGCTGATGGCGGTCGCCAACCGGCTGGTCGTCGCGCCCGGCGACATGGTGAGCGCGCTCGCCTCGATCAAGGAAGGCGCGCCGGGCGCCGCGGGCGCGATCTGGGCCAGCCTCAAGTCGGGCCAGAAAGCGGCGGTGCTGCTGGGCAACTTCGCGCAGCAGCATCCCGAGGCCGCGCAGCTGCATGCGCACGCGCAGGCGCTCGCCGACGCGCTCGGCGCGCGGCTCGGCTTCCTCGGCGAGGCCGCGAACTCGGTGGGCGGCTACCTGGCGGGCTGCCTGCCGGGCGAGGGCGGCCTCGACGCGCGCGCCATGCTCGAGCAGCCGCGCCGCGGCTACCTGCTGCTCAACGCCGAGCCCGAGCTCGACTGCGCGGACCCGCAGCGCGCGCTCGCGGCGCTGCGCGGGGCCGAGCTCGTGGTGGCGCTCGCCATGTTCGAGGATCAGGCGAGCGAGTACGCGCACGTGCTGCTGCCGATCGCACCCTTCACCGAGACGCCCGGCACCTTCGTGAGCACGGAAGGGCGGGTGCAGAGCTTCAGCGCGGCGGTGCTGCCGCACGGCGAGGCGCGCCCGGCGTGGAAGGTGCTGCGCGTGCTGGGGAGCCTGCTCGGAGTGCCGGGGTTCGACTACGAGAGCGCCGAGCAGGTGCGCGCCGAGTGCCTGGGCGGTCGCGACGTGGCGGCGCTGCTCTCCAACCGCACCGCGGCGCAGCCGCGCGCACCGTTCCCGGTGGCGGGCGGGCTGCAGCGCATCGCCGACGTGCCGATCTACTTCGCCGACCCGCTCGTGCGGCGCGCGCCGTCGCTGCAGAGGACGCACGACGCGCAGCTGCCCAGGGCCTGGATGAACGCGCAGCTGCTCGAGCGGCTCGGCCTCGCGTCCGGGCAGCCGGTGCGCGTCCGGCAGGGCGAGGGCGAGGCGCGGCTCGCCGCGGCGCTCGACGAGGCGCTGCCCGACGACTGCGTGCGCATCGCCGCCGCGCATCCCTCCGCGGCCGGCCTGGGCGCGATGTTCGGCACGCTCCAGGTCGAGAAGCTCAGCGTGCAGCAGGCGGCCTAGATGCTCGAGTGGATCGTCACCCGCCCGGACGCGTGGTTCGGCCCCACCTGGGGGCCGGCGGTGTACGCCTTCGTGGCGGCGCTCGTGTTCATCGTCGCGATCATGATCCCGCTGTTCGTCGCGGTGGCGTACCTGACGCTGTGGGAGAGGAAGCTCATCGGCTGGATGCAGATCCGCATCGGCCCGAACCGCGTCGGCCCGCTCGGCCTGCTGCAGCCGATCGCCGACGGCGTGAAGCTGCTGTTCAAGGAACTGATCCTGCCGACCAACGCCGACAAGCAGCTCTACCTGCTCGCGCCGGTGCTTGCGATCACCCCGGCGCTCGCGGCCTGGGCGGTGATCCCGTTCGCGCCCCAGGTGGTGCTCGCCAACATCAACGCCGGGCTGCTGTATGTCATGGCGCTCACCTCGACGGGGGTGTACGCGGTGATCGTGGCGGGCTGGGCGTCGAACTCGAAGTATGCCTTCCTCGGCGCGATGCGCTCGGCCGCGCAGATGGTCTCCTACGAGATCGCGATGGGCTTCGCGCTGGTCGTGGTGCTGATGGTCTCGGGCAGCCTCAACCTCTCGGACATCGTGAACGCGCAGGCACACGGCCGCTTCGCGGCGATGGGCCTCAACTTCCTGTCCTGGAACTGGCTGCCGCTCGCGCCGATCCTGGTGGTGTATTTCGTCTCGGGGGTGGCCGAGACCAACCGCTCGCCGTTCGACGTGGTCGAGGGCGAGTCGGAGATCGTCGCCGGCCACATGGTCGAGTACTCCGGAATGGCCTTCGCCATGTTCTTCCTCGCCGAGTACATGAACATGATCCTGATCAGCACGCTCACCGCGGTCATGTTCTTCGGCGGCTGGCAGGCGCCGATCGATGCACCGCTGCTCGAGCGGGTGCCGGCGTTCGCCTGGCTGCTCGCGAAGGTGTTCGTCATTTCGTCGATGTTCCTGTGGTTCAGGGCGACGTTCCCGCGCTACCGCTACGACCAGGTCATGCGCCTGGGCTGGAAGGTCTTCATCCCGGTGACGCTCGTGTGGCTGGCGGTCGTCGGGATCTGGATGCGCAGCCCGTGGAGCATCTGGAGCTGAGGGGCCGCGATGCGCCGGATCGCCGATTTCTTCCGCTCGTTCCTGCTGATCGAGCTGCTGCGCGGCATGAAGCTCACCGGCCGGTACCTGTTCGCGCGCAAGATCACGGTCCAGTACCCGGAGGAGCGCACGCCGCAGAGCCCGCGCTTCCGCGGCCTGCACGCGCTGCGCCGCTACCCGAACGGCGAGGAGCGCTGCATCGCCTGCAAGCTGTGCGAGGCGATCTGCCCGGCGCTCGCGATCCACATCGAATCGGAGGCGCGCGCCGACGGCACGCGCCGCACCACGCGCTACGACATCGACCTGATCAAGTGCATCTACTGCGGCTTCTGCGAGGAGGCCTGCCCGGTCGACGCGATCGTCGAGACCCGCATCATCGAGTTCCACGGCGAGAAGCGCGGCGACCTGTACTACACCAAGCCGATGCTGCTCGCGGTCGGCGAGCGCTACGAGGAACAGATCGCGAAGGACCGCGCCGCGGACGCGAGTTACCGATAGAGGGAGCGCCGGGCCCGCGGGGCCCGCAAGAAGAATGATCGTCGAGACGGCCGTTTTCTACCTGTTCGCCGCGGTGATGCTGATCGCGGGGCTGCGCGTGATCACCGCGCGCAACCCGGTGCACGCGGCGCTGTTCCTGGTGCTCGCGTTCTTCACCGCGTCGGCGATCTGGCTGCTGCTCGAGGCCGAGTTCCTGGCGATCGCGCTGGTGCTGGTGTACGTCGGCGCGGTGATGGTGCTGTTCCTGTTCGTGGTGATGATGCTCGACATCAACCTCGAGCGGCTGCGCGAGGGCTTCTGGCGCAACCTGCCGCTCGCGCTGGTGGTCGGCGCGATCATGGCCGCCGAGATCGTCGCGGTGATCGCCGAGCGCTACTTCGAGGTCGCGAGCCAGGCGCCGCCGCTGCCGGCCGGCTACAGCAACACCCGCGCGCTGGGGATGCTGCTGTACACCGACTACGCCTACGCGTTCGAGATCGCCGCGGTCATCCTGCTGGTGGCGATCGTCGCGGCGATCGCGCTCACCCTGCGCCGGCGCAAGGACACCAAGTACCAGAGCCCCGCGCAGCAGGTGCGCGTGCGGCCCGCGGAGCGGGTCAGGCTGGTCTCGATGCCGGCCGAGAAGGACCGCTGAGGACCGCCATGACCCCCGTCGGCCTGACCCACTTCCTGATTCTCGGCGCGCTGCTCTTCGCGATCAGCGTGGTGGGGATCTTCCTGAACCGGCGCAACGTGATCGTGCTGCTGATGGCGATCGAGCTGATGCTGCTCGCGGTGAACCTGAACTTCATCGCGTTCTCGCATTTCCTCGGCGACGCGGCCGGGCAGATCTTCGTGTTCTTCATCCTGACGGTGGCGGCGGCCGAGTCGGCGATCGGCCTGGCGATCCTGGTGGTGCTGTTCCGCAACCTGAGCACGATCGACGTCGAAGACCTGGACTCGCTCAAGGGATGAGCGGGCACCGCGCGGGGACCCGGAGAAGATGATCGCGATGAAAACGCTGTACCTGCTCGTGCCGCTGGCGCCCCTCGCGGGGGCGCTCGCCGCCGGGCTGTTCGGACGGGCGATCGGCAGGCGCGGCGCGCACACGGTGACGATCCTCGGCGTGCTGATCGCGTTCCTCGCCTCGTGTGCGATCCTCGTCGACGTGCTGCACGGCAACAGCTTCAACGGCGCCGTGTACACCTGGGCGACGAGCGGCGAGACGCGCTTCGAGATCGGCTTCCTGATCGACCGCCTGTCGGCGCTGATGATCGTGGTGGTCAGCTTCGTCTCGCTGATGGTGCACGTGTACACGATCGGCTACATGGCCGACGACCCGGGGTACCAGCGCTTCTTCTCGTACATCGCGCTGTTCACCTTCTCGATGCTCATGCTGGTGATGGCGAACAACTTCCTGCAGCTGTTCTTCGGCTGGGAGGCGGTCGGCCTGGTGTCCTACCTGCTGATCGGCTTCTGGTACACCCGCCCGAGCGCGACCTACGCCAACCTGAAGGCGTTCATCGTCAACCGCGTGGGGGACTTCGGCTTCCTCCTGGGCATCGCGCTCGTCCTGGCGCACTTCGGCACGCTCGACTACGCCGGCGTGTTCTCCCAGGCGCCGGGCCAGGCGGGCGCGACGCTCGAGCTGCTCCCCGGGTCGCACTGGCTGCTGCTCACGGTAATCTGCCTGTGCCTGTTCGTCGGCGCGATGGGCAAGAGCGCGCAGTTCCCGCTGCACGTCTGGCTGCCGGACTCGATGGAGGGCCCGACCCCGATCTCGGCCCTCATCCACGCCGCGACCATGGTGACCGCCGGGATCTTCATGGTGGCGCGCATGTCGCCGCTCTACGAGCTGTCGCAGACCGCGCTCTCGGTGGTGATGGTGGTGGGCGCGATCACGGCGCTCTTCATGGCGCTTATCGCTGTCACCCAGTTCGACATCAAGCGGGTGATCGCCTATTCCACGCTCTCGCAGCTCGGCTACATGACGGTCGCGCTCGGCGCCTCGGCCTACGCCGCCGGCATCTTCCACCTCATGACGCACGCCTTCTTCAAGGCGGTGCTGTTCCTCGGCGCCGGCTCGGTGATCATCGCGCTGCACCACGAGCAGGACATGCGCCGCATGGGCGGGCTGCGCAAATACATGCCGGTCACCTACGCGACGGTGCTCGTCGGCGCGCTCGCCAACGCCGGGCTGCCGCCGTTCGCCGGGTTCTTCTCCAAGGACGCGATCCTCGAGGCGGTGCACGCCTCGCAGCTGCCGGGCGCGGGGTTCGCGTACCTCGCGCTGCTCGCCGCGGTGTTCGTCGGCGGCGTGTACACCTTCCGCCTGGTGTTCTATGCCTTTCACGGCGAGACGCGCGTCGATCCGCACGTGCTCGAGCACCTGCGCGAGTCGCCCTGGG
The DNA here is from genome assembly GCA_021813275.1 of Pseudomonadota bacterium. GTDB lineage: Bacteria > Pseudomonadota > Gammaproteobacteria > Burkholderiales > SG8-39 > JAKALD01. The sequence goes on from JAKALD010000060.1 coordinate 6,071, forward strand.
TGGTGACGCTGCCGCTCGTGCTGCTCGCGATCCCCTCGCTTGCCTCGGGCTGGTGGCTCGGCAAGGTCGTGTTCGGCAACTACTTCGGCTCGTCGATCGAGGTGCTGCCGGTGCACGCCGGGATCGCCGAGCTTGCGGCCGAGTACCACGGCCTGTGGAGCTTCATGCTGCACGGCCTGGCGGGGCTGCCGTTCTGGCTCGCGCTCGCGGGCGCCGCGCTCGCCTGGTACCTGTACACGGTGCGCACCGACCTGCCGAAGAGGATCGCGGTCGCGTTCGGCCCGCTGTACGCGCTCGTCGAGGGCAAGTACGGCTTCGACGAGCTGTATTCGTGGCTGTTCGCCGGCGGCGCGCGCGTGCTCGGCAAGGGGCTGTGGCGCGGCGGCGACCAGACCGTCATCGACGGGGTGGTGGTCAACGGCTCGGCGCGCGTGGTGGGCTGGGTCGCCTCGGTGGTGCGCCTGTTCCAGTCGGGGCTCATCTACCAGTACGCCGTCAGCATGCTGGTCGGGGTGGTGCTGCTGACCTACTGGTTCCTGCGCAGCTGACGCACGGCGATCGGCGCCCGCCGCAAGAAGAAGCAGACCGTGAACGCACACTGAGAACGCACCGTGAACCTGCCGCTCCTTTCGCTCGCCATCTGGGTCCCGATCCTCGCGGGGCTGCTGGTGCTCGCCACCGGGGGCGACGCGCGCGCGCCGCTGCAGCGCTGGCTCGCGCTCGCGGGCGCGCTCGCCGGCTTCCTGGTCACGATCCCGCTCTACACGCGCTTCGACGCGCACTCGAGCGCGATGCAGTTCGTCGAGCTCACGCCGTGGATCGCGCAGTTCAACGTCAACTACCACCTCGGGGTGGACGGCATCAGCGTCCTGTTCGTGCTGCTCAACAGCTTCGTCACCGTGCTGGTGGTGATCGCCGGCTGGAGCGTGATCGAGAGCCGGGTGGCGCAGTACTACGCCTCGTTCCTCATCCTCTCCGGCCTGATGAACGGCGTGTTCGCGGCGCTCGACGCGCTGCTGTTCTACGTGTTCTTCGAGGCGACGCTGATCCCGATGTTCATCATCATCGGCGTCTGGGGCGGGCCGAACCGCGTCTACGCGGCGCTCAAGTTCTTCCTGTACACGCTGCTCGGCTCGCTGCTCATGCTGGTCGCGTTCCTGTATCTGTACAACAAATCGGGCGGCAGCTTCGCGATCATGGACTGGTGGAAGCTGCCGCTGCCGCTCGGCGTGCAGATCCTGCTGTTCTTCGGCTTCCTGCTCGGCTTCGCGGTCAAGGTGCCGATGTGGCCGGTGCACACCTGGCTACCGGACGCGCACGTCGAGGCGCCCACCGGCGGCTCGGTGGTGCTGGCCGCCATCATGCTGAAGCTCGGCGCATACGGCTTCGTGCGCTTCTCGCTGCCGATCCTGCCGGACGCGTCGCGCGCGCTCTCCGGGTTCATGATCGCCCTGTCGCTGATCGCCGTGGTGTACATCGGGCTGGTGGCGATCGTGCAGAACGACATGAAGAAGCTGATCGCCTACTCGTCGATCTCGCACATGGGGCTGGTGACGCTCGGCTTCTTCATCTTCAACGCCTACGGGGTCGAGGGCAGCCTGGTGCAGATGATCTCGCACGGCTTGGTTTCGGCGGCGCTGTTCCTGTGCGTCGGGGTCATGTACGACCGGCTGCACTCGCGCCAGATCGCCGATTACGGCGGCGTCGCGAACGTGATGCCGAAGTTCGCCGCGCTGATGATGCTGTTCGCGATGGCGAACAGCGGCCTGCCGGCGACCAGCGGCTTCGTGGGCGAGTTCCTGGTGGTGCTGGGCTCGATGAAGACGAGCTTCTGGATCGCGTTCGCGGCGGCGTCGACGCTCATCTGGGGCGCCGCCTACAACCTGTGGCTGTACAAGCGCGTGATCTTCGGCGCAGTCGCGAACGAGCACGTCGCGGCGATGGCCGACCTGAACCCGCGCGAGCTCGTGGTGCTCGGCCTGCTCGCCGCGGCGGTGCTGTTCCTGGGGGTCTACCCCTTGCCCTTCACCGAGGTGATGCACGCCTCGGTGAACGAGCTGCTGCGCCACGTCGCGCTGCCCAAGCTGTGACGAGCCGCGCCAACCTTTCCGAAAGGGCCGTGACGCGATGACGGATTCGATGCTCTCCGGCAGCTTCGCGCCGGTCCTGCCGGAGATCTTCCTGCTCGCGGCGGCGTGCGTGCTGCTGATCGCCGACCTGTTCGTGAAGAGCGAGCGCCGCACCGCGAGCTACGTGCTCGCGCAGCTCATCCTGCTCGGCTGCGCGCTCCTCACGGCGCTCGTCTCGACGTACTCGCTGAGGAGGCCGGTGTACGCGTTCGGCGGGCTGTTCGTCGGCGACCAGATGGCGAACCTGCTCAAGCTGATGGCCTACCTCGCGACCGCGATGGCGCTCGCCTACTCGCGCGAGTACCTGCTCGACCGCAAGCTCCTCAAGGGCGAGTTCCTGGCGCTGCTGCTGTTCGCGCTGCTCGGCATCATGGTGCTGGTCAGCGCCAACAGCTTCATCACCCTGTACCTGGGGCTCGAGCTGCTGTCGCTGTGCCTGTACGCGCTGGTGGCGCTCAACCGCGACTCGGCCGCCTCGACCGAGGCCGCGATGAAGTACTTCGTGCTCGGGGCGCTCGCCTCGGGGCTGCTGCTGTACGGCATGTCGATGATCTACGGCGCGACCGGCACGCTGACGATCTCCGAGGTCGCGCAGCACGTGGCGAAGCTCTCCGGCAACGCCGCGCAGCGCCCGTTCCTCGTGTTCGGGCTGGTGTTCCTCATGGCCGGCATCGCGTTCAAGCTGGGGCTCGTTCCGTTCCACATGTGGATCCCCGACGTCTACCAGGGCGCGCCGACCGCGGTCACCCTGGTGATCGGCTCGGCGCCCAAGCTCGCCGCGTTCGCGATGGCCATGCGGCTGCTGGTGAATGGCCTGCTCGAGCTGGCGGTCGACTGGCAGCAGATGCTGGTGATCCTCGCGGTGCTCTCGATGGCGCTCGGCAACCTCGCCGCGATCGCGCAGGTGAACCTGAAGCGCATGCTCGCCTACTCGACGATCGCGCACATGGGCTTCATGCTGCTCGGCCTGCTCTCGGGGGTGGTCGGCGGCAACTGGCGCAACGCGGCCGACGCCTACGCCGCGGCGATGTACTACACGATCGTCTACGTGCTGATGGCGCTCGGCGCCTTCGGCGTGCTGCTACTGCTGTCGCGCGCCGGCTTCGAGTGCGAGACGCTCGAGGACATGAAGGGGCTCAACCGCCGCAGCCCGTGGTACGCGTTCGTCATGCTGGTGCTCATGTTCTCGCTCGCCGGCATTCCGCCGACCGCCGGCTTCTACGCGAAGCTGGCGGTGCTCTCGGCGGCGGTGAGCGCGGGCCAGGTCTGGCTCGCGGTGCTCGCGGTGATCCTCGCGCTGGTGGGCGCGTTCTACTACCTGCGCGTCGTGAAGCTCATGTACTTCGACGAGCCCGCGGACACGACCCCGATCGCCGGCAGCGGCGAGATGCGCCTGGTGCTCTCGGCGAACGGCCTCGCGCTGCTCGTGCTGGGGATCGTCCCGCAGCCGCTCATGGCGCTGTGCTTTGCGGCGATCAAGGCGCTGTGAGCGCGCAGGGGCGACCGTGAAAGGCAGGGACCTGACCGAGCATTTCGTCTCGGGCGAGGAGGTGTTCGCCGGGAAGCTGCTGCACGTGCACCGCGACGTGGTGCGGCTGCCCGACGGCAACGAGGCGGTGCGCGAGTACGTGCGGCACCCGGGCGCGGTCCTGATCGTGCCGCTGTTCGAGGACGGCCGCGTGCTGCTCGAGCGCCAGTTCCGGTATCCCCACGGGCGCGACTTCATCGAGCTGCCCGCCGGCAAGCTCGAGCCGGGCGAGCCGCACCTGGAGACCGCGCGGCGCGAGCTGCTCGAGGAGACCGGCTACGTCGCCGCCGAGTGGCGGCGCCTCGGCACGATGCACCCGTCGGTGGGCTACACCGACGAGGCGATCGAGCTGTACCTGGCGCGCGGGCTCGAGCACCGCGGCGCGGCGCTCGACGAAGGCGAGTTCCTCGAGGTCCTCGTCCTGCCGCTCGCCGAGGCGCTCGCCATGGTCGGCGACGGGCGCATCACCGACGCCAAGACCGTCACCGGCCTGCTCTGGGTGGGGGCGTTCCTGAAATAGCGCTGCGCCGGGCGCCACGCGGTCCAATTGGGGACGGCGCAGCGCTGCGCCCCTACCCCGGCGAACGCGATGGGCGAAGCTGTCAACCGACCACAGCATGCGATGCTCGAGCGCGCCGAGCTGCAGCGGCTGCTCGATGCGCTGCGCGCGGCCGGCTACCAGGTGATCGGGCCGACGGTGCGCGACGCGGCGATCGTCTACGACGCGATCGAGCGCGTCGAGGACCTGCCCGCGGGCTGGACCGATCGCCAGGACGGCGGCCGCTACCGCCTCGAGCGGCGCGCGGACCAGGCGCTGTTCGGCTACGCGGTCGGGCCGCAGGCCTGGAAGCGCTTCGTGCACCCGGCGAGCCTAACGCTGTGGCGCGCGCGCCGCGAGGGCGCCGCTTTACGCGTCGAAGCGCGCGCCGACGAGGCGCCGCGCTACGCGTTGCTCGGCGTGCGCAGCTGCGAGCTGCACGCGATCGCGATCCAGGACCGGGTCCTGATCGGCGATCGCCATGCCGATCCGGTCTACCGCGCGCGCCGCGAAGCGGCGTTCATCGTCGCGCTCAACTGCGGCGAGGCGGGGGGGACGTGCTTCTGCGCATCGATGAAGACCGGGCCGCGGGTCGAATCCGGCTTCGACCTTGCGCTCACCGAGCTGATCGACGCGCAGCGCCACGCGTTCCTCGTCGAGGTCGGCAGCGACAAGGGCGCGCAGCTGCTCGAGCGCGTGCCGCATCGCGAGGCGGGCGCCGGCGAGCTCGCCGCGGAAGCCGCGCTTCACGAGCAGCGGCGGCCGGCCGCAGTGGTCGAGGTGCGCGTGGGTGAGCAGCACGAAGTCGATCGCCGCCGGATCGAAGCCGAACGGCTGTGCGTTCTCCTCCTCGATCTCGCGCCTGCCCTGGTACAGGCCGCAATCGACGAGCACGCGGCGATCCGCGCACTCGAGGAGGTGGCAGGAGCCGGTGTGACGCCGCGGTCGGCGCCGTGGAACGAGAGCTTCAGAGTGGTCTCCGGTCGCGAAGTCCGGTAGGCGGCGCGAACGATCGTGCGACGCCCACCGCGGGGCGCGTTTGACCCAGGTCAAGCCGTCGCATGCGACCGGATGCAGGACGTCGCTCGGCGACGCCCGAAGGACCGGCGCGGGCGAGCGAGGTGCTCGGACAACAGGACAAGGCTCGGCGGCTCGGAACCCGCGCGATCCCCAAAAGAGCCAGTCTCTCAAGTTGCGATCGGTCCTGAAAACCTGGGCAGGTCACGGTGTAACTGGCGGAATGTTTGCATCGGGCGTGGTTTGCTGCCCGTCGCACAGCTGGCAACCTCGGCATTTTCGTGCTATAGTGCGTTCGTGTGTTAGTACGGCACTAATAGTGGAGCTTTAGATTGCTCGCCGGGCTGCGCCTAATAAGCGAAAGCCCGCAGATATGGAAACGCTCGCCAGGAAGACCAGCGTGAAGGTCGTCGGCTCGAACGGACAGATTTCGCTCGGCAAGGAGTTCGCCGGACGACAGGTTCTCGTGGAAGAAAAGGAACCAGGCGTTTGGCTTGTGCGCACGGCAGTGGTGGTCCCGCATAACGAGCTCTGGCTGCACGAACCGCAAGCGCGCGAAGAGATGCAGCGGGCTCTTGAATGGGCACAACGGAATCCTCCGAAAGAGTCGGACCCAGACGCTGTCCTCAAGGGAACAAGAGATGCCGGACGACCCAAGTCGAACAAGGGTTCAACTCGACTTAAACAATGAGATTTTCCAAGATAGGTGGCTGGGTCTCGACAAGTCGGAACGCGAACGCGTAACGGGCACGCTCAGGAAGATCCGGCAACTGACCTGGGACCAGGTGTACCGCGATCCGGGGCTCAGGTGGGAAAAGATTTCGAGCGTCGCGCCGCCGCAGGGTATAGATGCGGTCTACAGCCTGCGCATCACGAAGAGCCGCAGGGCGACGGCGGTCCGTCAGGGCAACTTCATGCGGTTCTTGACGATCGAGCCGGACCACGATGCCACCTACGGTAAGAAGTAGGTGGTGACCTGCCCCTTCCGTAGTACCAGTCGGTGTTCGCAAGTCCGCGCACTATCCGAGACTTGGCGGCCCGGGGCATTTCGTCCGTGAGCCCCGGAATCTCACGGCGCTCCTGGAGACCGGGCTGCGCTGATCCCGTCAGGCGCGGGCGCGTTTGACACAGATCAAGGCCGGGTGCGGCCCCGGGTATTGAATACGGCCATCGCCTTGCCGCTCCCCGCGGCAACGCGCGGCGTACCGCGACGGCGCCAGCGCTCGCAAGCAGGAGGCCGACCGTGCCCGGCAAGCATCGCTACATCCGCTTCTTCGACGAGATCGGCATCGAGGACATTCCCACGGTGGGCGGCAAGAACGCCTCGCTCGGCGAGATGTACCGCGCGCTCGTGCCGCAGGGCGTGCGCGTGCCGAACGGCTTCGCGATCACCGCGCAGTCCTACTGGTACGTGATCGAGAAGGCCGGAATCGGGCGGCGGCTGCGCGAGGCGCTCGCGGGCCTCAAGCCCGACGACGTCGAGGACCTCGCGCGCCGCGGCAAGCAGGCGCGCGACCTCGTCTACGGCGCGCCGCTGCCCGCGGACCTGCAGCGCGAGATCCTCGACGCCTACCGCGTCCTGCAGCGGGAATACGGCCCGCAGCTGAGCGTCGCGGTGCGCTCCTCGGCGACCGCCGAGGACCTGCCCGACGTGAGCTTCGCCGGCGCGCACGAGACCTTCCTCAACGTGCAGGGCGACGAGCCGCTGCTCGACGCCTGCCGGCGCTGCTTCGCGAGCCTGTTCACCGACCGGGCGATCCATTACCGCATCGACGAGGGGTTCGACCATTTCAAGGTGGCGCTGTCGATCGGCGTGATGAAGATGGTGCGCTCCGACCTCGCGGCGAGCGGCGTCATGTTCAGCCTCGACACCGAGTCCGGATTCCGCGACGTGGTGTTCATCACCGGCGCCTACGGCCTGGGGGAGAACGTGGTGCAGGGCGCGGTCGACCCGGACGAGTTCTACGTCTTCAAGCCGACCTTCGAGGCGGGCAAGCGCGCGGTGCTGCGCCGCTCGCTCGGAAGCAAGCAGATCAAGATGGTGTACGCCGCGGGGAGCGCCCGCCAGACGACGCGCAACGTGCCGACGCCCGACGACGCGCGCGAGCGCTTCTGCATCAGCGACGCCGAGGTGCTCACGCTCGCCGACTACGCCATCAAGGTCGAGAAGCACTACAGCGCCAAGGCCGGCAAGCCGCGGCCGATGGACATGGAGTGGGCGAAGGACGGGCAGGACGGGCAGCTCTACATGGTGCAGGCGCGGCCCGAAACGGTGGCTTCGCAGCGGCTCGGCAACGTGCTCGAGATCTACAGCATGAAGGGCCCGGGCGAGGTGCTCGCCTCCGGCCGCTCGGTGGGCGAGAAGGTGGTGAGTGGCGCGGTGCGCGTCGTTCCCGACCTCGCGCACCTCGCACAGTTCCGCCCCGGCGAGGTGCTGGTCGCCGACACCACCACCCCCGACTGGGAGCCGGTGATGAAAACCGCCGGCGCGGTGGTCACCAACCGCGGCGGGCGCACCTGCCACGCGGCGATCGTCGCGCGCGAGCTCGGCATTCCGGCCGTGGTCGGCGCGGAGCGCGCGACCACCGCGCTCCCAACCGGCCAGGATGTCACGGTGTCCTGCGCCGAGGGCGACGTCGGCCGGATCTACCGCGGCAAGGTGCCGTTCGACGTGCGGCGCATCGATCTCGCGGGCCTGAAGCGCCCGGCGACCCGCATCATGGTGAACCTCGGCAACCCCGAGCTCGCATTCAAGACGAGCTTCCTGCCGAACGACGGCGTGGGGCTGGCGCGCATGGAGTTCATCGTGAGCGAATCGATCAAGGTGCACCCGATGGCGCTGGTGCACCCCGAGAGGGTCGCCGATCCGGCCGAGCGCGCCGCGATCGCGCGCCTCACCCGCGGCTACGCGAGGCCCGCCGACTTCTTCGTCGAGCGCCTCGCCGAGGGCGTGGGCACGATCGCCGCGGCTTTCTACCCCAAGCCGGTGATCGTGCGCCTGTCCGACTTCAAGACCAACGAGTACGCGGCGCTGCTCGGCGGGCGCGGCTTCGAGCCGAGCGAGGGCAACCCGATGATCGGCTTTCGCGGCGCCGCGCGCTACGCGCATCCCGCCTACGCGGAAGGGTTCGCGCTCGAATGCGCGGCGCTGCGCCGCGTGCGCGAGGCGATGGGCCTGACCAACCTCTTGCTCATGATCCCATTCTGCCGGCGCGTCGAGGAGGGCGAGCGCGTGCTCGCGGCGATGGCCGGGCACGGCCTCGCGCGCGGCAAGGACGGGCTGGAAATCTACGTGATGTGCGAGATCCCCAACAACGTCATCCAGATCGACGCCTTCGCGAAGCTCTTCGACGGCTTCTCGATCGGCTCGAACGACCTCACCCAGCTCACGCTGGGCGTCGACCGCGATTCCGAGATCGTGGCCTTCGACTACGACGAGCGCGACGCCGGCGTAAAGGAGATGATCCGGCTCGCGGTCGAGGGCTGCCGGCGCAACCGCCGCCACTCCGGGCTGTGCGGCCAGGCGCCCTCGGACTACCCCGAGATGGCGAGGTTCCTGGTCGAGATCGGGATCGACTCGATGAGCCTCAACCCCGACGCGGTGCTCAAGACCACGCTCGAGGTGCTCGAGCTCGAGAAGAAGCTCGGGCGAGCACCGCGCGGCTGAGGCCTCAGCCGCACACCCCCACGTAGCCGCAGGCGGTGCAGTAGTCGCAGCCGTCCCTGCGGATCATGGTGTTGTTGCCGCACTCGGGGCAGCGCCCGCCCAGCATGACCGGCGTGCGGCCCTTCTCCGGGGTCTCGAGGATGCCCATCTGCTGCACCGGCACGCCGTTCTCGTCGAGGATGCCGAGCATCGCGTAGCGGTGCAGTATCAGCCGCGCGAGGTACGACAGGGTCGAGGGGAAGGTCGCCTGCTTCTTCGAGCCGGGCACGAACGCCATGAAGTCGCCGAGCGGCTCGGGGAAGTGCAGCAGCTTCCTCAGCTTCATGCCGATCCACGCCGGGTCGAGCACGCGCATGTCGAGCGACAGGATCTTGCACAGCCCGTCGAAGCAGCGCGGGTATTCGCCCGAGAGCCACATCGAGTAGGGCCGCGTCTTGCCGTCCGGCAGGGTGATCTCCTTCAGCCCGAGCACGAAGTCGTCGCCGGTCCGCGGGTTGAGCACGTCCACCGTCCAGGACATCGTGCCGTCGGTGCCGGTCTTCGGCTCCTTCAGGCTGAACATGGTCTCGAGCACCGGGGTCGGCGCGCCTTCGGCCAGGCCGCCCAGCTGGTCGACCCGCCAGCGCACCACCTGCGCGAAGGCCGAGACGATCGAGGGCATGCGCTTCGGCTCGCCGTGCGGCGGGAAGGGCATCTCGAAGGCGTCGTCGCCCGCCGCCTTGGCGAGGGTCTCGAGCTTGAGCCTGAGCCAGCCCGGATCGTTGGCGCGCATGTCCATCGACAGCGTCTTCGCGAGCGCGCCCAGGCCGCGCGGCTGCTCGCTGCCGTTCACCCACACTTCGAAGGCGTGCGGCTTGCCGTTCTCGACATGCCCGACGAACACCGCGAAGTGCCCCTGCGGGTGCTCGATCATGTAGGTCCAGCTCGGGTTGCCCGCGGGCAGCACGGGGCGCCCCGGCCAGCGCAGGCTGGCGAGCACCGGCGCCGGCAAGGTCTTGATCTGGATGCGCCGGTTGACGTCGTCGCTCCGGAAGTCCTGCGGCTTCTCCGCGGTCTTCTCCACCGAGAGCACCGCGCCGAGCACCTTGTTCGGCCGGTAGGTGGCGAGGCCCTTCAACCCGGACTTCCAGGCGACGAAGTACAGGTCCTGGAACTCGCCGTACGGATAGTCCTCGGGCACGTTCACCGTCTTGGAGATGCTCGTGTCGATGTACGGCGCGACCGCCGCCACCATCTGCTCGTGCGCCTTGGCGCTCAGCTCGAGCGCGGTGACGAAGTAGGGCGGCAGGCGCTCGGG
>JAKALD010000061.1 GCA_021813275.1 Pseudomonadota bacterium
CGCGCCGACCGCGCCGAGCTGGATGCTCTCGGTGCAGGCGTGCGCGCGATACACGAGCCGCGCCGGGTAGAGCGTGAAGCGGGCGCCGCGCTGCGCTCCGCTGCGGAAGTCGAACGTGCCGACCAGATCGTCTTGCGCCATCAGGGTCACCGCCAGGCGATGCGAACGGGGAACGAGAGCACGACGCCGGCGAAGATCACCGCGCCGACCCAGTTGTTGTGCAGGAACGCCTTGAAGCAGCCGGCGCGCGTTCGCCCGCGGATCAGGAAGTAATGATAGAGCATGAGGCCACCGGCGGCCGCGAGCGCGGCGAAATACGGCCACGCCAGGCGCAGCGCCGCGCCCAGGCCCGTCAGGATCGCGAGCATCGCCGCGTAGCACAGCATCACCGCGGCGACGTCGTAGCGCCCGAAGGTGAGCGCCGCGGTGCGGATGCCGATCTTCACGTCGTCGTCGCGATCGACCATCGCGTACTCGGTGTCGTAGGCGATCGACCAGAATACGTTGGCCGCGAGCAGCGCCCAGCACTCCGCGGGCAGTCGATCGAGGACCGCCGCGTAGGCCATCGGGATGCCGAAGCCGAACGCGATGCCGAGGTAGGCCTGCGGCAGCGCGAAGAAGCGCTTGGTGAACGGGTAGCTCGCCGCGACCGCGAGCGCAACCACCGAGAGCGCGATCGTGAAGCGGTTCAGGAACAGCACCAGGCAGAACGCGAGAGCCGCGAGCGCGGCGCCCACCGCGAGCGCCTCGGCCGGGCCGATCTCGCGCGCGGCGAGCGGCCGGCCGCGGGTGCGCTCGACGTGCGGGTCGAAGTCGCGGTCCGCGAAGTCGTTCACCGCGCAGCCCGCCGAGCGCATGAGCAGCGTGCCGAGCGCGAAGATGATCACGACGTCCAGCCGCGGGCTGCCGCGCGATGCGAGCCAGACCGCCCAAAGCGTGGGCCACAGCAGCAGCAGGGTGCCGATCGGCTTGTCAAGGCGCGTCAGGCGCTCGTAGGCGTCGAGCCGCTTGAGGATCGCAGAGAGGTCCACGCCGCTAGGATAGCTCACACGCGCAGGTAGTCCTGCCGCCCGGCGAGCCAGCGCTCCATGTGACGCCGCGCGCGCTCGGGCTCGCGCGCGAGCAGCTCCTCGGCCATCTCGCGCGCCGCGCGGATCAGCGGCTCGTCGCGCTCCAGATCGGCGAAGCGCAAGAGCGGCGCTCCGCTCTGGCGTTCGCCGAGGTACTCCCCGGGCCCGCGCAGCAGCAGGTCCTGGCGCGCGATCTCGAAGCCGTCGGCGCTCTCGAAGATCACCTTGAGCCGCGCGCGCGCCGCCGCCGAGAGCGGCTGCTGGTAAAGCAGGATGCACACGCTGTCGCGCGCGCCGCGCCCGACCCGGCCGCGCAGCTGGTGCAGCTGCGCCAGCCCGAAGCGCTCGGCGTGCTCGATCACCATGAGCGAAGCATTGGGCACGTCCACGCCGACCTCGATCACGGTCGTCGACACGAGCAGCTGGGTGGCGCCGCTCGCGAACGCCTGCATCGCCGCGGCTTTCTCCTCGGCCGGCATGCGGCCGTGCACCAGCCCGACGCGCAGCCCGGGCAGCTCGGCGGCGAGCTCCGCATGCGTGGCGAGCGCAGCCTGCAGGTCCAGCTCTGGCGATTCCTCGATCACCGGGCACACCCAGTACGCCTGCTGGCCTTCGGCGCAGGCCGCGCGGATCCTGTCGAGCACCTCGCGGCGGCGCGCGCTCGAGACCAGTCGCGTCGCGACCGGCCTGCGCCCGGGCGGCAGCTCGTCGAGCACCGACACGTCGAGATCGGCGTAGTAGCTCATCGAGAGCGTGCGCGGGATCGGCGTCGCGCTCATCATCAGCTGGTGTGGAACCACGCGCCGCCGCGCGGCCGCCTCCTCGCCCTTTCTGCGCAGCAGCAGCCGCTGCTGCACCCCGAAGCGGTGCTGCTCGTCCACCACCGCCAGGCCGAGCTGCTTGAACGCCACCTCCTGCTGGAACAGGGCGTGCGTGCCGACGACGATCGCTGCCGCGCCGCCCGCCGCCGCATCGAGCGCGGCCTTGCGCTCGCCGCGGCTCAGAGCGCCGTGCAGCCACGCGATGCGCGCCCCGAGCGGGGCGAGCCAGGCCGCGAACTTGCGGTAGTGCTGCTCGGCGAGGATCTCGGTGGGCGCCATCACCGCGGCCTGCCAGCCCGCGTCGGCGGCCGCGAGACAGGCGATCGCCGCGAGGATTGTCTTGCCGCTGCCGACGTCGCCCTGCAGCAGGCGCTGCATCGGGTGCGGTTGCGCGAGGTCGCGCAGGATCTCGGCCATGGCGCGCGCCTGCGCGCCCGTCAGGCGAAACGGCAGCGCGCCGAGGAAGCGTCGCAGGAGCGCGCCGTCTCCGGGCAAAGGCGGCGCGGCTCGCTCGCGCCGCGCGCGGTACGCGAGCCGCATCGAGAGCTGCTGCGCGAGCAGCTCGTCGAGCTTCATGCGCTGCCACGCGGGGTGGGTGCGCTCGGCGAGCGCGGCGAGGTCCGCGTCCGCGGGCGGCCGGTGCAGGTAGCGCACGCTTTCGGCGAAGCCCCACAGCCCGAGGCGCGCGAGGCTCGCCTCAGGCAGCGTGTCGTCGAGCGCGTCCGCGTCGAGCGCTTCCAGCACCAGGCGCCGCAGCTGCGCCTGCGCGAGCCCCGCGGTGGTCGGATAGATCGGCGTGAGCGCCTGCGCGAGCGGCTCGCCCTCGCGCACCAGGCGGTAGCGCGGGTGCGCCATCTCGGCGCCGAACCAGCCGCTGCGCACTTCGCCGTAGGCGCGCACCAGCAGCCCATCGTCCGCCGCGCGCCCGAACTGCTTGAGCTGGCTCGGGTAGAAGTTGAAGAAGCGCAGCGTCAGCGGCTCGCCGCCCGAGCGCGCGTGCACCACGAGCTGGCGCCGCGGCCGGAACGCGATCTCGCTGCGCTCGACGCGCGCCTCGACGAGCACCGGCTTGCCCGGCGGCGCGCTCGCCGGGTCGCACAACGCCGTTTCATCCTCGTAGCGCAGCGGCAGGTGCAGCACGAAATCGAAGCGCGAGCGCAGCCCGAGCCTGGCGAGCGGCTTCGCGGCGGCGGGAGCGGGCGCGCGCTTCAACCGGCGTGCAGGATGCAGTCGATCTCCACCAGCGCGCCGCGCGGCAGGCTCGCGACGCCGATCGCCGCGCGCGAGGGGTACGGGGGCTGCAGGTACTGCACCATGATCTCGTTCACCTTGGCGAAGTGCGCCAGATCGGTGAGGTAGACCGTCATGCGCACGGCGGCGTCCAGCCCGAGGCCCGCGGCCGCGGCGACCGCGGCGAGGTTGCGGAACACGCGCTGGATCTGCGCTTCGATCCCGTCGACGAGCTGCATCGTGGCCGGATCGAGCCCGATCTGGCCCGACAGGTAGACGATGTCGCCGGCGCGCACCGCCTGCGAATAAGTGCCGATGGCGGCCGGGGCGTCGCTCGTCTGAATGGCGGTTTTCATGTTTGCTCGCGGAGTTAGAATGGCCATGATCGGCTGCATTTATCTTAGCCGAAATGCCCTCGCCCCTGATCGCCAACCTCGAGAAGCTCCTCGGCACGCCGCGCGACGGGGCGCTGCTGCGCTACTCGCTCGGCCTGGAGCTCCTCAAGACCGGGGAGCGCGAATCCGCGGTGACGCGGCTGCGCGAAGCGGTGGCGCGCGACCCCGGCTACTCGGCGGCGTGGAAGGCGCTCGGCAAGGCGCTCGCCGAGCTCGAGCGCGAGGCCGAAGCGCTCGAGGCCTGGCGGCGCGGCATCGACGCGGCGCGCGCGAAGGGCGACAAGCAGGCCGAGAAGGAAATGACCGTGTTCGCGCGGCGCGCGGAGCGCAAGCTCGCCTCATGAGCGACGCGAAGAACGTCTTCGGCGAGCCGCTCGCGCCCTGCGGCCGCAACCCGCTCACCGGCTTCCATCGCGACGGCTGCTGCAACACGGGCTACGACGACGTCGGCATCCACGTGGTGTGCGCCCAGGTCACGCGCGAATTCCTCGCGTTCTCCCGCGCGCGCGGCAACGACCTGTCCACCCCGGCGCCCGAGATCGGCTTCCCCGGGCTCGAGCCCGGCGATCGATGGTGCCTGTGCGCCGCGCGCTGGAAGGAAGCGTTCGACGCCGGCGTCGCCCCGCCGGTGATCCTCGCCGCCACGCACGAGGAGGCGCTGGCGATCGTGCCGCTCGCGGACCTCAAGCGGCACGCGCTCGACTTGAGCTGAGCGCCGGAAACTCGAAGGCCCGCGCGCGGCGGGCCTCGAGGAGTGTGGTGGGTGGAAGACTACCGAAAAACCGCTCTATCGCCGCGACCGCGAACCGCCATTACCAGATCCGAAACGATCGATGCCCCCAGAAATGCCCCCAACGGCCAACGAACCGACCCGGTAAAATCCCCAAATCGCCCTAGGCTACCCGCTGCGCAAGCGCGTATGGCGAGCTCCGGCGATCGAATACGTCGGATCGGAAGCTTCGACGCGCCGATTATTGATGTAGAGCTTCAGTCCCTCAGCGATGCACCTGCGGTAGACGCGAGAAACTTCCTGTACTGCATGCGTACCCAGGTTCTTGACTTTGGCGTAGGTCAGGCGGTCGCAGTTCGGCATATAAACGACGGTGCCGGATCCGCCCAGTCGAGCGGCGAGCTCTTCCTTATTGCCAGCGAGGATGTCCTGGCCCGAATCGTCGCTCGGCCAGCCCATGGGCTTCAGGAAGAGTTCCGCCAACTCGTCGGGAAGCTCCGTTAGGAGCGTTGGATCGGGAAGCTGGACGAGATTGGCTTTTTCCTTCCCGATCTCTTCAACGTCCAGCGTCATGTTGTAAAACGCAGCCGGCTCCTGCCAAGAGTAGACCTCCAGAACCGGGCTCACGCTCAGGGCGGCGGTTTTCATTCCCATTCCGAACCGGCCGATACCGTCCCGGTTGTTGTAGTTCATTGAACCGCCGAAGGCCATGGCGACCTTCAGTACGTTGGGTGACATGCCGCGCCCATTGTCGTAAACGGCGGCATCGGTGCGCATGGCACCTTGTTTGCCGGTCTGACGAAAGAAAACGCGCACCTCCGTGGCGCCAGCTTCAATTGAATTATCGATGTGCTCGCACAGGGCCGAGGTCGTGTGGTTGTACCCCACGTCCCGAAGCGAATCGATTAGGGTCTGCGCGCAAAACAGCGGTACGGTCGCCCCCTCCTTGAGAATGCGGTTCAAAACCGCCTTCCCACCCCGCGGGGTTTCAGAGCCCCACTTCACCACGTTGACGTCGGAAGGTTCGACAGAAAGGTCATTGGCGTTCATCTTGTCTCTCCAAGGGTTATTGATGCCGCTTTGGCATCGGAGCAAGGGTCGGAGTGACCCATATAGATAAGGAGATGAGCACCGCAACTTGTTACAGCTAGCCGGCCACGACCTCGGTCTAAGCCTCGGGCTCCCCGGGCCTAACCAGGATTGCCTCAGTAAGGCACCTTTCGGATTGACGGTCGACGCCGTAGCCAGTCCGGCTCCGACAGGGGTCCCCTCGCAGTCTTGCTTGGCTCCCGACTGCTTTTGGTATACTATGTGCAACGAATTACTTGCTATGGGTTAAGTACGTAGCACACATTATACTATGCTGAGCATCGGAGGGCTCCGCAAGACCTCACGGGCGCGCTTGTCGAAGGTGCTGCGCCAAGCCCGGGGCGGCATCTCGCCGGCCGACGCGTCGCGCGCGCTCAACGTGAAGCAGACCGAAGCCGCGCGTCTGCTCTCGCAGTGGTCCTCGCGCGGCTGGCTGACGCGGGTGCGTCGCGGCCTCTATGTACCGGTGCCGCTCGAATCCGCCACGGCAGACCTGCCGCTCGAGGACGCCTGGGCCGTCGCCGAGCGTCTTTTCTCTCCCTGCTACATCGGCGGCTGGTCCGCAGCGGCGCATTGGGGTCTCACCGAGCAGCTCTTTCGCTCGACGCTCGTCGTAACCACGCGCCGCCCGCGCGCGCGCCGGGTGGAAGCGCGGGGAACCGTCTTTGTCCTGCGCACTGTGGGGCAGGCGGCCATGTTCGGCCTAAAGCCAATTTGGCGCGGCAAGGTCAGGGTGAACGTGTCCGATCCGACACGCACGGTGCTGGACCTCCTCGATACGCCCGCGTTGGGCGGCGGCATCAGAACGGTGCTCGACATCCTGAAGTCCTATCTCGGCTCCGAATATCGCGATCCGAAGCTCCTGGTTCGATACGCCGATCAGCTCGGGAACAGGGCGGTCTTCAAGAGGCTCGGATTCCTCGCCGCAACGTTCGCGCCGAATGAAAAGGAACTGATCACCGAGTGCCGCAAGCGGCTGTCAGCGGGGAATGCAGCGCTCGACCCCAAGCTTCCCGCCGACCGGCTCGCCACGGCTTGGCGTCTCTGGATTCCTGCAGGCTTTGCCGCGTGTGCGAAGCAATGATCGACCGACAGGAGATTCTCGAGTTTGCCGGGGAAGTCGGGCTCGATCCGAATGTCGTCGAGAAAGACTATGTGCTCGGCTGGATGCTCGCGGGCATATCGCAGCATCCCCGGACGCGCGACACGTGGCTCTTCAAAGGCGGCACGTGCCTCAAGAAGTGCTACTTCGAAACCTACCGATTCTCCGAGGACCTCGACTTCACCCTGCTCGAGGCGTCACAGGTGGAGGAGGATTTCCTTCGCGCCACCCTCGCCGAGATCGCGCAGCGGATTTACGAGGAGTCCGGAATCGAGCTGCCAGAAGCCGCGCGCGCACTGGAAATCTATGTCAACCCTCGCGGCAGGAATTCAGCGCAGGGCCGCGTCGGCTACCGCGGGCCACTGCAGCGGCAGGGCGATCCTCCTCGAATCCGGCTCGACCTCACCAACGACGAGCGTGTCGTACGCGCGGGCGAGCGCAAGCGGGTCCACCATCCTTACTCCGACGAGCCGGCGGACGGATTTCACATACTCGCCTACTGCTTCGAAGAGGTTTTCGCGGAGAAACTGCGCGCGCTCGCCGAGCGCGAGCGCCCGCGCGACCTCTATGACGTGATCCATCTTCACCGCCACGAAATCGGCGCCGACCGGGCCGCGATGGTCGAGATCCTCAGGGCAAAGTGCGAATTCAAGGGCATTGCGGTTCCCACGCTCGAATCGCTGCGCGCGAGCCCGCAGCACGGCGCCCTGCGCGCCGACTGGGAGCAGATGCTCGCGCACCAGCTCCCGCAGCTTCCGCCTTTCGACTCGTTCTGGAACGAGCTGCCGGGCGTATTTGCCTGGCTGCAACAGCAACCGGCGAAGCCTCAGCCGCCCGCCATCGGGCCGGGACGGCACGAGATCGACCCCATCTGGCGCGCGCCCGCCATGGCCAGCTCCTGGCGGATGCAGGGCATCACGGCGCCGCTCGAAATCATCCGTTTCGCCGCCGCGAACCGCCTTTGCGTCGAGCTCGAATATCAGGATGAAGGCGGCCGAATCGGCACCCGGACCATCGAGCCGTACTCCCTGCGCCGAACCAAGGCCGGCGATCTGCTGCTCTACGCGGTCCGCAGCGAGGATGGACAGGATCGCTCCTACCGCGTCGACCGCATTCGCGGCGCCCGTGCCACGCAGCGGACATTCGCTCCCCGCTACGCCGTGGAACTGAGCGCGACCGGCCCGATTCACGCACCCGACACCGCCCGCTCGGCGCCGATGCGTTCAGCCGCATTTTCATCGCCGCGCCGCGCGACAAGCCGCCCCCGTTCGGGCTTTGGCCGCTCGCGCCCGTTCGGCCAGATGCGATACGTGTTTCAATGCATGTACTGCCAGAAAAAATTCGAAAGCTCGCAGTACGAGGCGACGCTCAATCCGCACAAGACGAAGGACGGCTATCCCTGCCCGAGCCGCACGGGGATGTACGTCACGACGAAGTACTGAGGGGACAGCAACCGCCATGCTGCGAGCCGACGCAGAGCATCGGGTTTGCAATGCAGTGGCACCCTGCTCGGCCCTATGCTGCTTAGAGCCCATCGCGGCGAAGAATTAAACAGCGCACGTTACTTTTGGATGAATCCCGTACGCGCTGCCTTCGCCCCCGAATCCTGCCCTTGACGGCGCGCCTGAAGTGCAGCACGGTCCTGCTGACCGATTCGTTGACCGATTCTTGGCCTTAACCGTTCGGTCAAGCGAGCGGGCGTGACCCCGCCCAGGAGCGAGGTCTTTAAGTGGCGGCTGTGCAACGTTGGGGAAAATCAGGCGCTTGTGTCGGCGCCCGGTAGAAAACTTGGTGGAGTGGAGGAGGATCGAACTCCCGACCTTCGCATTGCGAACGCGACGCTCTCCCAGCTGAGCTACCACCCCGGGGAAGCGGCGGATTTTACAGCAGTCCTGCGACCCGTCACAACCGCCAGCCGCGGCTTGGCGCGGCGCATATGTTGTACCAGATGCGCACGGGCAAGGCCGGTCATCGATTATTGGGTATGTATTTGATGCGGCCCGGCTGGTCGAAACCGGCGGCCAGCTCGTTCCGAATCTCGTTTGCGACCTCCATCATGCGTTGCAGCCCCGTTCTGGAAATCTCGGCTGCGGCGTCGTACAGGCGCTCGAGCCACGACGCGAAGGGCGAGGTGAACTCGACGAAGGAGTTACTTTCGTGGTGCTTGAGTTCTCCCGTGAGGAATTCGCCAACGGCCGCGTGAGCCCGGGTCGAGTCGTTCGGCCACTCGACGCCCAGTATACGGCCGAGCGCATCGATGCTCTCGCGCCCGTACCGGACCAGATCCGGGTAGAGGAGCCACGCGCGCCGATGGCCGCGCGTCGCCTGTTCCGCTTCCAGGACGTGCCGCAGCCACAGTAGGCCGGAGTGCACCGGCGACAATCCGTGCCGCGTCGCGAGCGAGGCCGCGACCTCCGACGGGTGCCGAATCACGAGCACGCAGCGCATCTGCGTATTCAGCGCCTTCAGAAGCGGAATCCATAGCGCCATCAGGCGGCAAAGGCGCGGATCCTTGACTGCCCAGGTGCGCGCGCTCGCGAAATCCCTTTTAAGCACCGCCTCGATCCGGGGCTGGACGCTCAGCACCCGCCGATCCTCGTGCCATCCTGCCGGCAGCGCGCGTGGATCGTCCCAATTGGACCCGAGGAGCGCCAGAATTTTCTCGTGGAGGCTGCAGATCTCAAGATGCTCGAAGAAGCCGCGCGGATTGTCGTCCGGGCGGGGCTCCAGGAGGGGGCCTCCAAACTCCACGCCCAAGTAGTGCAAGGCTCCCGCGGTGGCCGAAGTGCCGCTGCGGTACATGCCGAGAACGAGAATGGCGATCTGCCTCGGGGGCTCTTCCGTCGCTTGCTTCGGCAGACGTTTGGGTTCGTGCATGACGCGGGGCCGACCTACCAATGCCAGCGATGCAGCGTGACCGGCCTGGGCGGTTCGCGAGAGAAAGATGAGTGTGGGATATCCGGGGTGTGCAGATCCGATCTGGCCTGCGGCAGGCGAGGCCTCTCGGTCGTGTGCCCAAGTCTGCTGCCGTGCCAGCCCTTGCTGGCGTCGGCATATTCGATTCGCGAGCAGATGACCGCCGTGATCGACATACTCATGCGATGTGATTTCGCTTTGGTGGCCACTCGACGCGTAGGCCACGCCGCTTGGCGCAATAAAGCCATCCTTTGCGCCGTTGAGCAAGGGCGGAATCCACGGAGTAGTCACGGCGTGTTCGCGCCGTCTAGCGAAGGTGGCCTCAGGGCTCGTGGCGAAAATTCTTACCGACTTGCAAGGAATCAACGCGCCCTAGATTTTCCCCGATAGCCCCACATGCGGGTTCTCCAAGTAGTTTCGGTCACGCGGCCGCACGGCGCTCAGGCACGACTATTCGCGGTTATGGTGGGCCGGGTTGGATTCGAACCAACGACCAAGGGATTATGAGTCCCCTGCTCTGACCGCCTGAGCTACCGGCCCCGGGGCAAGCATAAACAAAAAGGGCCGCTTGCGCGGCCCTTGCTGCCCTTCGTCGCCGGTCAGCTCTCCTGGTCGAGGAAGCTCTTCAGTCGCTCCGAGCGCGACGGGTGGCGCAGCTTCCTCAGCGCCTTCGCCTCTATCTGGCGGATGCGCTCGCGCGTCACGTCGAACTGCTTGCCCACCTCCTCGAGAGTGTGGTCGGTGGACATCTCGATGCCGAAGCGCATGCGCAGCACCTTCGCCTCGCGCGGCGTGAGCGTATCGAGGACTTCCTTGGTGACGTCGCGCAGGCTGGCATAGGTGGCCGCGTCCGACGGCGCCATCGTGGACTGGTCCTCGATGAAGTCGCCCAGGTGCGAGTCGTCGTCGTCGCCGATCGGCGTCTCCATCGAGATCGGCTCCTTGGAGATCTTGAGGATCTTGCGGATCTTCTCCTCGGGCATCTCCATCTTCGCCGCGAGCGTCGCCGGGTCGGGCTCCTGGCCGGTCTCCTGCAGGATCTGCCGGCTGATGCGGTTCATCTTGTTGATCGTCTCGATCATGTGCACCGGGATGCGGATGGTGCGCGCCTGGTCCGCGATCGAGCGCGTGATCGCCTGGCGGATCCACCACGTCGCGTAGGTCGAGAACTTGTAGCCGCGGCGGTACTCGAACTTGTCCACCGCCTTCATCAGGCCGATGTTGCCCTCCTGGATGAGGTCCAGGAACTGCAGGCCGCGGTTGGTGTACTTCTTGGCGATCGAGATCACCAGCCGCAGGTTCGCCTCGGTCATCTCGCGCTTGGCGCGGCGGGCCTTCGCCTCGCCGGTCGACATCTGCTTGTTGATCTCCTTCAGGTCGCGGATCGGGATGCCGATCTTCTGCTGCACCGCCTGCATCTTGCCGAGCAGCTCGAGCACCGCCGGCTCGAGGCGAGCGAGCGCGGGGCTCCAGGGATGGCCCGCGCCCACTTCATGGGTGAGCCAGCGCTTCGAGCCCTCGCTACCCCCGAACACCTTGATGAAATGCTGGCGCGGCATCTGCGCCTTTTCGACGCAGATGTCGTGGATCTCGCGCTCGTAGCGCCGGATCCCGTCCACCAGGCCGCGCACGCTGTCGCACAGCCGCTCGACGGTGCGCGCCGTGAAGCGGATCGCCATCAGCTCGTTGGAGATCTGGTCGCGCAGCCGCGCGTAGTCCTTGTCGCGCGGGCCCTTGGTCTCGAGCACGCGCTTGGTCTTCTCGTGCAGCCGGCGGATGCGGCCGAACTTCTCCAGCGCGTCGGCGCGCAGCTGCATCAGGCTCGCCGAAGCGGCGGCGCCGTCGTCGTCCTCTTCCTCACCGTCCTCCTCGATGGTCTCCTCTTCTTCCTCCTCGGCAGCCTCGGCCTTGCGCGGATCGAAGTCGTCCTTGGCGTTCGGGTCGATCAGGCCGTCGACCACCTCGTCGACGCGTAGCTCGTCCTTCTCGACCTTGTCGGCCAGCTCGAGGATGTCGCGGATCGTGGTCGGGCAGGCGCTGATCGCCTGGATCATGTGGCGCAGGCCCTCCTCGATGCGCTTCGCGATCTCGATCTCGCCCTCGCGCGTGAGCAGCTCCACCGAGCCCATCTCGCGCATGTACATGCGCACCGGGTCGGTCGTGCGGCCGAACTCGGAGTCGACCGTGGAGAGCGCCGCCTCGGCCTCCTCCTCGACGTCCTCGTCGCTCGAGGCGACCGGCGCCGACTCGGTGATCAACAGCGTTTCCTGGTCGGGCGCCTGGTCGTAGACCTGGATGCCCATGTCGCTGAAGGTCGAGATGATCGCCTCGATCTGCTCGGCGTCGACCAGGTCGTCCGGCAGATGGTCGTTGATCTCCGCGTAGGTCAGGAAGCCGCGCTCCTTGCCCAGCTTGATCAGGTTCTTCAGGCGCGTGCGCCGCGTCTCGGCGTCTTCCTTGGGCAGCTCGGGGGCGGAGAGCCACTCGTCGCGCTTGCCGCGGCGCCCACGGCGCCCGCCCTTCGCCTTGGCCGCCTTGACCTCGTTGACCTTGGCTTCGAGCAGCTCGAGCGCCTGCTTGGCGCTCTTGATGGGCGGCTTGCCGGGCTTCGCGGCGCTGTTGGCTTCGGGCCTGGCGAGGACCGGCTTCGGGGCAGCGACTTTTGCCGCAGGACGGGTGGGCTGGGCCGCGGCAGGACGGGCCGGCTTGACCGGTTTCTTGACCAGCACCGCGCGTTTCTCCGCCTTCTTCAGCGGCTTGGCCGCGCGGCCGGCGTTCGCCTTCTTCTTGGCCGCCGGGCGCGAGTGAGCCGGCTTCTTCGGCTTCAAGCTCTTGATTGTCTTCGCTTTCATCTTTGCGGCACGTCCGGCTTTCGCTTGCGGCTTGCGCTTGTCCTTGGCCATTCCTCGCCTCTCGAAACGCCCAAGAGGGCGTTGAATCGGAGAAACCCTACATTATAGCAAAGACCCTTTCAGAGCCTCTGCCCCTTCAGCTCCGCGAGCTCGCGCGCGCGGCGGTCCAGCTCCACGAGCAGCTCCCGCGTCGGCTGCCCGCTCGCTGCCCGGCGCTTCAGCTGCTCGTACTCCTCGTTCTTGCGCTTGATGCGCAGCGCGAGCTGGCACTGCCGGAACTGGTGCTCGGCCGAATCGCCGTCCGGGCCGTGCTCGAGGAGCGACGCCTGGGCCTGAAACACGATCTGCTCGAACTCCGTGCCCTGGAACCGCTCGATCACCGCGGCCTCGTTCGCCGCGCCGCCCGTTCCGATCCACGCCGTCAGCGCCTGCAGCGCGCCCGTCTCCGGCAGCCGCTCGTCGAGCAGCGACCGGTCGAGCTCCGCGGCGAGCGCGGGCCGCGCCAGCACGCAGCGCAGGAGGTTGCGCTCCTGGGCCACGGTCAGGGGCGGCGCGCCGCGCGCCGGCACCGGTTTGGCGTATATGGGGCCGCTGCGCAGCTCCATCAAGCGCTCGGCTTCCTCCTGCGACACGCCCGCGAGCGCCGCGACCTCCTTCGCCACCTGCAGCCTGAGCGCCGGGGCAGCGAGCGCCTGCACGTAGGGCTTGGCGGCGCTCAGGAACCGCGAGCGCCCCTCCGGCGTCCCGAGCTCGACCTGCGCGCGCAGCTGCCCGAGCAGGAACGCCGAAAGAGGTTGCGCCTCGCCCACGGCCCGCTCGAACGCGTCCCTGCCGTGCGCGCGCACATAGCTGTCGGGGTCCTCGGCCTCGGGCAGGAATAGGAACCGCACCGGCTTGGCGTCGGTCACCAGCGGCAGGCTCACCTCGAGGGCGCGCCAGGCGGCCTTGCGGCCGGCGGCATCCCCGTCGAAGCAGAAGACGAGCTCGTCGGCAAGGCGCAGCAGCTTCGAGACGTGCACCGGCGTGGTTGCCGTGCCGAGGGTCGCCACCGCATAGCCCACGCCGAACTGCGCCAGCGCCACGACGTCCATGTAGCCCTCGACCACGAGCACCCGGTTCGCCGCGCGGATCGCCGCGCGCGCCTGGACGAGGCCGTAGACCTCGCGGCCCTTCTCGAACAGCGGCGTCTCGGGGGAGTTCAGGTACTTCGGCTCGCCCGCGCCGAGCACGCGCCCGCCGAAGCCGATCACCGCGCCGCGCGCGCTGAAGATCGGGAACATGATGCGATCGCGGAAGCGGTCGTAGCGCTTGCCCTCGCCCTCGATCACCAGGCCGCATTCGACCAGGGCCTTGTCCGCGTAGTCGGCAAAGGCGGCCTTCAGCGCCTGCCAGTCGTCGGGCGCGTAGCCGAGGCGAAAGCGCGCCGCGATCTCCCCGGTCAGGCCGCGGCCCTTCAGGTACTCGATCGCGCGGGGCGACTTCTTGAGCTCGGCGCGATAGAACTCCATCGCGTTCTCCATCACGCCGTAGAGGTCGGTTTCGCGCTCGCGCCGTAGCGCCTCTTCGCGCGTGCGCGGCGCCGCTTCCGGCACCTGCATGCCGGCCGAGGCGGCGAGCTCCTTCACCGCCTCGACGTAGCCCAGGCCCGCGTAGGACATCAGGAAGCCGATCGCGTTGCCGTGCGCGCCGCAGCCGAAGCAGTGATAGAACTGCTTGGTCGGGCTCACGGTGAAGGAGGGCGTCTTCTCACCGTGGAACGGGCACAGACCGAGGTAGTTCGCGCCGCCCTTCTTCAGCCGCACGTAGCGCGACACCACCTCGACGATGTCGACGCGGTTGAGCAGGTCCTGCTTGAACGATTCGGGGATCAAGGGAAACCGGGAGCGGAAATCAGAGCCACCGATCGGCCGGGCGGAGTCAACAGGGCGAGTGGGCGACGCGGCACGCCGGGCGGCAGGTCAGGCAAGGTGCTGCTCGCCGCGCCCGGCAACACCGCGAAGTCAGTGCTCAACCGTTTGCCGCGAGCTCTTCGCGCACGATCTTGCGCACGAGCTCTCGAGTGACTGGTTGCTCGGTGAGGCCCAAGTAAGACTTCAAGGCTTCGTTGATTAGGGTTTGATAACCCTTTCCGGTCTTTTCGGACTGCGCCTTGAAGCGCTTGATGACTGCGTCATCGACATAAATGGTGATGCGCGTCTTTCCGGTCGCCGGAGTGACTGCCCCGCGCTTGCCTTTGGAGAAGTCATACACCTTCTTCATAGTTTCTCCGTTCTTTTGGATCGGGCTTCCGCACTGAGATGATCCGCGGTCCATCCGGGCGGGCAGCGTGGACAACGACCATCACGTTCCCGAAGAGATTCGTTCCTATGGTGACGAAGCGCCGTTCGCCCTCGGCCGATTGATCTTCAACGGTTAACGCGAGTGGATCGCTAAGCACTCCGTCACCCTCAGAGAGCGGCACGCCATGCTTCTTGATGTTTGCCGCGTTCTTCTTCGGGTCAAAACTGGCGGACACGCGCCAGTATATGCACGTTATGCATATACGTCAACCGGAGCGCGACGTCTACTATTGAGCACTGACGTTGATCGAAGCGCCCGGTTTTGCGGGCGCCGGCGCCGCTCGAAGCTCGCCACTTCGACGGCTTGTTGATTTCCACGCTAATCTGACCCGGGGGCGGGCAGGCCTTCGGCTTCGAAGGCTCGATCGGCGCCGCCACCGGACGCGAGGAGCTCGAGTCCCTCGAGGGCCTGCGCGAGGGCTTCCGCAGGCTCTGAAGAATAGGGCCCGTCGGCCTCAGCCGCCGAGCCTGGTTTTCACGAGCGCCGACACCTTGCCCATGTCGGCGCGGCCGGCGAGCCGCGGCTTGAGCGCCGCCATGACCTTGCCCATGTCCTTCATGCCCGCGGCACCCGCTTCCGCGATCGCCGCCTCGACCGCGCGCGCCACCTCGGCTTCAGGCATCTGCTGCGGCAAGTACGCCGAGAGCACGCCGATCTCGAATTGCTCGGCCTGGGCGAGGTCGGTGCGGCCGGCCTTGTCGTACTGCGCGATCGACTCGCGGCGCTGCTTGATCATCTTCTCGATGACGCCGATCACGTCGGCGTCGGCGAGCGCGATGCGCTCGTCGACCTCCTTCTGCTTCAATGCCGCAAGCAGCAGCCGGATCGCCGACAGGCGCGCCTGCTCCCGGGCGCGCAGGGCAGCCTTCATGTCCTCGTTGATGCGCTCCTTCAGCGCCATGGCGGCCTCCGGAAAAGCGACGGCCGCGGGCGCTCTGGCGAGCAGCCGCGGCCGGACGAATGGGTAGGGCTCTTAGTACAGCTTCTGCGGCAGCATCTGGCTGCGCAGGCGCTTGTGATGGCGCTTGACCGCGGCTGCGAGCTTGCGCTTGCGCTCGGCGGTCGGCTTCTCGTAGAACTCGCGGGCGCGCAGCTCGGTGAGCAGGCCCGTCTTCTCGACAGTGCGCTTGAAGCGGCGCATCGCCACTTCGAAGGGCTCGTTTTCCTTGACGCGAACAGTCGGCATCAGTCCCTCGATATAACCGGAAAGACTTGAATTATATCCGGAATCGCAGACGCGAGGCTAGCCCCCCGGTAGAATGGCGCGCCTCCCCTTCGCCATGCTGATCCTGGGCATCGAGAGCTCGTGCGACGAAACCGGCGTCGCGCTGTACGACGGCGGCACCGCACGGCTGCTCGCGCACGCCGTGCACTCGCAGGTCGCGATGCACGAGGCCTACGGGGGCGTCGTACCCGAGCTCGCTTCCCGCGACCACGTCCGGCGGCTGGTGCCGCTCGCGCACCAGGTGTTCGGCCGGGCCGGGCGCTCGGCCGCCGAGCTGTCCGCCATCGCCTACACCGAAGGGCCGGGACTCGCCGGCGCGCTGCTCGTGGGCGCGGGGTTCGCGCGCGGCCTGGCGTTCGCGCTCGGCGTGCCGGCGCTTGGCATCCACCACCTGGAAGGCCACCTGCTCTCGCCGCTCCTCTCGGCCCGTGCGCCGGAGTTCCCGTTCGTCGCGCTGCTCGTCTCCAGATCGGA
>JAKALD010000323.1 GCA_021813275.1 Pseudomonadota bacterium
GGCGAGGCGCGCCTCGAGGTCGGCGGGATTCGCCGCGAGGCGCGCGCGCAGCTCGGGCTCGCCCGGCCCGCCGCTGCCGGCGCGCGCGAAGGCGAGCGCCTGGGTGAGCGCGGCGACGCGCGCGTCCAGATCGACGTCCGGCCGCACCGCGGCGAGCAGCTGCTCGGCTTCGTCGAGCAGCTGCTTCTGCCCGATGAGCAGCTCGGCGAGGTCGATCCGGGCGAGATCGTTCGCGGCATCGAACTCGAGCGCGCGGCGCAGCGCGGCCGCGGCGCCCGCGACGTCGCCGGCCCCGCGCAGCTCGCGCGCCCGGGCTCGCTCGAGCTCGGCGGGCGAGGGCAGCAGCTGCTCGATGAAGGCGCGCACCTGGCTCTCCGGCAGCGCGCCGAGGAAATGCGAAACGGGGCGGCCGTCGCGGAATGCCATCACGTCGGGGATCGAGCGCACGCCGAAGCTCGAGGCGAGCTCGACGTTCTCGTCGGAGTTCACCTTGGCGAGCTTGAAGCGGCCCGCGTACTCGGCTGCGAGCTTCTCGAGGATCGGCTTGAGCGCGCGGCACGGGCCGCACCAGGGCGCCCAGAAGTCCACCACGACCGGGACCCGCCTGGAGGCCTCGATCACCTCGTGCTCGAAGCTGCGGGCGTCAACGTCGACAGCATGTGCGGACATAGCGAAATGTTGATGTCTGGCAATGGGGAATTATGGTCGACATGGGGCGCCGATGCGATAATTCAAGTTCTGCACCGCGAACTCACAGGAAGCGCATGACCTACGTCGTCACCGAAGACTGCATCAAGTGCAAGTACATGGACTGCGTGGAAGTCTGCCCCGTGGACTGCTTCTACGAGGGCGAGAACATGCTGGTCATTCATCCGGACGAGTGCATCGACTGCGGCGTGTGCGAGCCCGAGTGCCCGCCCGCGGCCATCATTCCGGACTCGGACGCGAGGGCGCAAAGCTGGCTCGCGCTCAACACCGAATACGCCGCCAAATGGCCCAACATCACGCGCAAGGGCACCGCGCCCGCGGACGCCGACGAGCACAAGGGCGAGCAGGACAAGTTCAAGAAGTACTTCACGCCGAATCCCGGAAAGGGGGAGTGAGACCCCCTGCGTAGCGACCAGCTCGGTTCGTTTTCATTCGATCTCCGCATTCCGTGCAGCCCGTCTGGGGGCTGCACGGAATGCGGAGACAATGCAGCGGTGAGTGTAATCACCGTCGGTTGACGGGCGAACGGCCAGGTTTCTCCCGCATTTCGGAGGGGTCACAAGACGACCCCTCCGAAATGCGGGAGATCGGTAGAAAACCAAACCAGCATCCAGGCTATTTCCCCGGCGTCGCTGCGAGCAGCCTGCGCAGCTCGGTCTTGAGCACCTTGCCGTAGTTGTTCTTCGGCAGGCTCGCGACGAAGCGGTACTCGCGCGGCCGCTTGAAGCGCGCGATGTGCTCGAGGCACAGCGCGTCGAGCTCTTCGCGCGCCGCGACGGCGCCCGCGCGCAGCACCACGAACGCCACGACCTCCTCGCCCCACTCGGGATGCGCGCGGCCGACCACCGAGCACTCGGCCACTGCCGGGTGCCCGAGGAGCACTTCCTCGATCTCGCGCGGGTAGATGTTGGAGCCGCCGGAGATGATCATGTCTTTCGACCGGTCGCGGATGGTGAGGAAGCCCTCGGCATCGAGCGAGCCGAGGTCGCCCGTGTGCAGCCAGCCGCCGCGCAGCGTCTTTGCCGTGGCGTCGGGATTGTCCCAGTAGCCGGCCATCACGCAGTCCGAGCGCGTCAGGATTTCGCCGACCTCGCCCGCCGGGAGCTCGCGGTCCGCGTCGTCGACCACGCGCACCTCGGCGCCGGTGCGCGCGAACCCGCAGGAGGCGAGCCGCTCGAGATAGCGCGGATGGTCGCGCTCCGCGTGCAGAGCCTGCGGGAGCCCCGTGATGGTCATCGGGCTCTCGCCCTGTCCGAAGAGCTGGTACAGGCGCGGGCCGAATAGCTCGATCGCGCGCAGCGCGTCGGCGACGTACATCGGCGCGCCGCCGTAGGTGATGGTCTTCAGGTGGGCGAGGTCCGCGGACGCGGCCGCCGGGCTTGCGAGCAGGCGTACGATCATGGTCGGCGCGGCGAAGAACGAGACGCCGCGGTACGCGGCGATGAGGCGAAAGATCTCCTCCGCGTCGAAGCCGCCGCTCTCCGGAATCACGTTGAGCGCTCCGGCGGCGAAATGCGGCAGGCCGTACAGGCCCGAGCCGTGCGAGAGCGGCGCCGCGTGCAGGATCGCGTCGCCGGGAAAGAGGCGGTCGATGTCGGCGAAGTACGAGTGCGTCGCGAACAGCAGGTTGCGGTGCGTGAGCACCGCGCCCTTGGGCACGCCGGTGGTGCCGCTCGTGTAGAAGAGCCACGCCGGATCGTCGGGCGCCACCTCGGCGGGAGCCTCCGCGCCCGCGTCCAGCAGGCGCGCGTAGTCGGCGGACGCGATGGAAATCGCCGAAGGCACCGAGCGCTCGAGCTCCGGCGTGACGAAGGCGAGCCGCGCGCCACAGTTCTCCAGGATGTAGGCGAGCTCGCGCGGATGGAGCTTCGCGTTCATCGGCACCGCCACCAGCCCCGCGTGCCAGCAGGCGAACAGCACCTCGTAGTACTCGGGGCAGTTCTTCATGGCGAGCGCGACGCGTTCGCCGGGAGCGAGCCCGAGCTTTCGCCGCAGCGAGGCGGCGAGCCGCGCGGACCGGGCCGCGAGATCGCCGTAGGAGCGCACCGCCGTCGGGCCGACGGCGATCGCCGGATGCCGCGGCAGGCGGCGAGCGCTTCTCAGCAGCAGGTGGACGAGGTTCACGTCGGCAGGCCGAAGAATGTCCGCGCATTGCGCGCGGTCGCCTTCGCGGTCTGCGCGGGCGCCTCGCCGCGCGCGCGTGCGACCGCGCCGAGGATGTGCGGCAGGAACGCGGGCTCGTTGCGCCGTGCCCTGGGCTGCGGATGCAGGTCGCGCGGCGTGAGATAGGGTGCGTCGGTCTCGACGAGCAGCCTGTCGGCCGGGATCTCGCGCGCCAGCTCGAGCAGGTGCCGGCCGCGGCGCTCGTCGCAGATCCAGCCGGTGATGCCGACATACAGGCCGAGGTCGAGGTAGGCGCGCAGCTCGTCCGCGCCGCCGGTGAAGCAGTGCGCGACCGCGCGCGGCAACCGGTCGCGGTGCGCGCGCAGGATCTCGGCGAAGCGCGGGTGCGCGTCGCGCGAGTGCAGGAAGAGGGGCTTCGCGAGCTTGCAGGCGAGCTCGAGCTGCGCGAGGAACCACTTCTCCTGGTCCGGATGCGGCGAGTAGTTGCGGTTGAAGTCGAGGCCGCATTCTCCGAGCGCGACGACGCGCGGCCGCCCGGCGAGCTCGCGCAGCGCCGGAATCGTGCGCGCATCGCATTCGCGCGCGTGGTGCGGGTGCACGCCGGCGGTGGCGTACACCATGTCGGGGTGCGCCGCGGCGAGCTCGGCCGCCCGAAGGCTCTCGGACACGGTCGTGCCGGTGACCACGATGGTGGCGACGCCCGCCGCGCGCGCGCGCGCGAGCACCTCGGAGAGGTCGTC
>JAKALD010000324.1 GCA_021813275.1 Pseudomonadota bacterium
CGCCGACCGGCGCGCGCCCAGGGCGCCGGCTGCGCCGCAGCGCCGCGGCCGCGTAGGCCCGCGGCGCGCCGGAACTCGGCCGCGACGCACCGATCCAAAATGAAAGGAGCGGAGCGGCAGCCGGCACGGGTGCCGCGAGCTGGCGTTGTGCGCCCAGCGCGCGACGGACGGCCACCCGTACGTGTCGGCCCGCCGGGACCCGCGCGCACGATACGGAGGTTGCACCATGACCCAAATGAGATGGCAAGACTGGGCGACGCTCGTCGTGGGAATATGGATGGTGATTTCGCCCTGGGCGCTCGGCTACCATGCCGAGACCGTCGCAATGGCGAATGCGCTCATCGTCGGCATTGCGATCGGGGTGTGCTCGATGATCGAGCTGAGCGCCCCGCGGCCCTGGGAAGAGTGGTTGATGCTCGCCGCCGGGATCTGGCTCGTGATCTCGCCCTGGGTGCTGCGGTTCTCGCACCATGCCGCTGCAGCCTGGGACAGCGCGCTCGCCGGGGCGGCGGTCGTCATCCTGACGCTCTGGGCGCTGTCGCAGCTGCGGGCCGCGCAGCCGGGCGGCGGCCAGAACCCCGCCTGAGACGGAGCCCCGCTTTTCCCTGAGCCTTCCGACGAAGGCTCTGCCTTGCCCGCCTTCCCGGGGGCGAGGCGTCCGCGCGCGCGCCCGTTGAGCCAGGTCAACGCGCGCGCTCGATCGCCGTGCTTCCGGGCGCGAAAGGCGCAACACTGCGCCACGCTCGTGACGAGGAGGGCGCGGCGATGAAGCTCGACATCTTCAACCACATCTTCCCGAAGAAGTACTTCGAGCGCATGCTCAAGGTCGCGCCGAACGGCCAGGACATGCACAAGCGGGTGCGCGCGATCCCGGCGATCGTCGATCTCGGGGCGCGCTTTCGCATCATGGACCAGTTCGGCGACTACGCGCAGGTGATCTGCCTGGGCTCGCCGCCGATCGAGGTGTTCGGGCCGCCGCCGGTCTCGACCGAGATGGCGATGCTCGCCAACGACGGCATGGCCGAGCTGGTGAGCAAGAACCCGAAGCGCTTCGCGGGCTTCGTCGCCTCGCTGCCTATGAACGACCCGAAGGGGCTGCTGAAGGAAGCGCTGCGCGCGGTGAAGCAGCTCGGCGCCGCGGGCGTGCAGGTCTTCACGAACGTCAACGGCCGGCCGCTCACCGCGCCCGAGACGCTGCCCCTTTTCGAGCTGATGGCGCGGCTCGACCGGCCGATCTGGCTGCATCCGGCGCGTGGCGCCGACATGCCGGACTACAAGTCGGAGAAGAAGAGCCACTACGAGATCTGGTGGACGTTCGGCTGGCCCTACGAGACGAGCGTCGCCATGGCGCACATCGTGTTCGCCGGCCTGTTCGACCGCCACCCGGAGCTCAAGATCATCACGCACCACATGGGCGGCATGGTGCCGTACTTCGAAGGGCGGGTCGGCCCGGGCTGGGACCAGCTCGGCGCGCGCACC
Source organism: Pseudomonadota bacterium (assembly GCA_021813275.1). GTDB lineage: Bacteria > Pseudomonadota > Gammaproteobacteria > Burkholderiales > SG8-39 > JAKALD01. Next base: position 1,480 of record JAKALD010000324.1, read on the forward strand.
TCGGACGTCGACTACGCGAAGCTGCTCGGCAAGCTCGAGAAGCGCCCGCTCGATTACTTCCGCATGTTCTACGCTGACACGGCGCTCTTCGGCGCCTGGGAGGCGACCAAGTGCGGCCTGAAATTCTTCGGCCCGGAGCGCGTGCTGTTCGCCTCGGATTCGCCTTTCGACCCGGAGAAGGGCTCGATGTACACGCGCACCACCATCGAGATCATCGACCGGCTCGACCTCTCGCCCGCCGAGCGGCACGCGATCTACGAGGGCAACGCGCGCCGGCTGATGAAGCTCGGGGGTGCAGAGTGATTCTCACCCCCGCGGCACCAGGCTACCCGAGCATCACCCCGACGCCGACGAGGCCCTCGGCGGTGTACACGGGCTCGTAGAGGTGGCCGAGCCTGGGGGTGTCGACGGCCACCCTGACGACCACGTAGCGCTCGTCGCAGGCGACGCCGCGCTCGCGCAGCTTGCGGCACTCGTTGGCCGTCAGGCGGCGGCCGCGGCCTCCAAGGGGAATTTCCGAGTCGAGGATGCCCTGGTGCCGCTTTGGCAGCGTTGCGGCTCCGGAGGACTGCGCGGCGTGTCGTTTTTGCTGTTGTCCATGCATGAGCGCTCCTTCGGGGGGGTTGCTTGCGGACCTGCTGGCCGGCTTTATAGCCCGGGAGCGCGGCACGCTCAGTTAAAAAATTCGCAGGGTGACGCTTTTTTACATCGGCGCATCCGGCTCGCCGCGCGCGGGGAGCCAAGCCGAGTGCGCGTACGGGCTGCTCCAGACCTGGAAGTGCAGCAGCGAGAGCGCGATGGGGTCGACGAGCACGGCGAGCTTCTGGCGCGAATCAAGGGCTTCGGGGCCATTCTTCAGCGCGCGCTCAACAAGCGCGAGACGCTCGGCGCGCGCCGCCGCGGCGGGGCGCGTGCGCGCGATTCCCGATGCGCAGACCAGCGCATTGGTCACCGGGTCGACCACCGCCTCGCGAAAGCCGGGCAGCGCGTGGCGCGCGCGGCGGAACGCGGCGCGCATGCGGCGCAGCTCCTTGGGAGGCCAAGTCTCCTCCGGGATCAGGAACCAGCGCGCCTTCTTCAGGCGCCGCCCGAGCGCGACGCGGCTCGAGTACACCGAGATCGGAATCGAGAGCATGAGCGCGACCACGATCGGCGCGAGCCACCACAGGAATTCCGGGTCGAGCCAGTACACCCCGCCCGCCCAGACGCAGCCGAGCAGCGTGTGCCAGCCATGGCGGGCGAGCGCCTCGCCCCAGCCGGTCTCGGCGTCCTCGCGCGAGGGCGAGCGCCACTGGATCTTCCAGCCGCCGAGCGCCGCGGCGACGAACTGGGTGTGGAACAGCATGCGGATCGGCGCGAGCAGAGCGGACACGACCAGCTCGGCGAGCACGCTCGCCGTCACGCGCAGCGCGCCGCCGTAGCGCTGCGCGCCGCGCGCCCACAAGAGCAGCGCCGCGAGCAGCTTGGGCAGGAACAGCAGCGTCGCGGTCGCGCCGGCGAGCGCGATCGCCCAGTCCGGGTGCCATTCCGGCCACAGGGGAAAGAGCTGCATCGGATGCGTGAAGTAGCGCGGCGGCACCAGGGTGTGCACCGCGAGCAGCGCGGTCGAGAGCAGCAGCGAAGCGAACCACAGCGGCGCCGAGAGGTAGGCCATCACGCCGGTCGCGAACACCGCGCGGTGCGCGGGGTGCAGGCCCTCGGCGAGCAGCAGCCGCGAGTTGATGAGGTTCCCCTGCGCCCAGCGCCGGTCGCGTTTCAGCTCGTCGATCAGGTTGGGCGGCATGTCCTCGTAGCTTCCCGGCAGGTCATAGGCGATCCACACCGCCCAGCCGGCGCGGCGCATGAGCGCCGCCTCGACGAAGTCGTGCGACAGGATCTCGCCCGCGAACGCGCCACGCCCGGGCAGGCGCCCGAGCGCGCAGTGCTCGATGAACGGCGCCACGCGGATGATCGCGTTGTGGCCCCAGTAATGCGACTCGCCGAGCTGCCAGAAGTGCAGCCCCGCGGTGAACAGCGGCCCGTACACGCGGTTGGCGAACTGCTGCACGCGCAGGTCCGGCGTGTGGCG
>JAKALD010000325.1 GCA_021813275.1 Pseudomonadota bacterium
GCGCGGCGACGCGCTTCGGGCGCGTCGCCGTGATCGGCGTCGGGCTGATCGGCGGTTCGTTCGCGCGCGCGCTCAAGGCCGCGGGCGCGTGCGGCGAGGTCGTGGGGGTCGGCCGCAACCCGGAGAACCTGCGCCTCGCGCGCGAGCTCGGCGTGCTGGACGCCACGGCCGAGGACCCGGGTGCCGCGGCGCGCGGGGCCGACCTGGTGCTCGTTGCCACCCCGGTCGCACAGGTCGAAGCGGTGTTCGCGGCGCTCGCGCCCGCGCTCGGCCCGGACACCCTGGTGACCGACGGCGGCAGCACCAAGCGCGACGTGGTCGCCGCGGCACGGGCCCGGCTCGGCGCGCGGCTCCCGCAGTTCGTGCCGGCGCACCCGATCGCGGGCGCCGAGCAAAGCGGCGTGCGCGCCGCGCGCGCCGACCTGTTCAGCGGCAAGCGCGTGGTGCTCTCGCCGCTCGCCGAGAACGCTCCCGAGGCGCTGGCGCGCGTCGGCGCGGCGTGGCAGGCCTGCGGCGCGCGGCTCGCGCGCATGACGCCGGAGGAGCACGACGCGGTGTTCGCCGCGGTGAGCCACCTGCCGCACGTGCTCGCGTACGCGCTGGTGCACGAGATCGCCTCGCGCGCGAACTCGGCGCAGCTCTTCGGCTACGCGGCGGGCGGGTTCCGCGACTTCACGCGCATCGCCTCGAGCCATCCCGAGATGTGGCGCGACATCTGCGCCGCGAACCGCGACGCGCTGCTCGCCGAGCTCGACCGCTACCTCGCCAAGCTCGCCGAGGTGCGCGCGCGGCTCGCCGCGGGCGACGCCGCGGGGCTCGAGCGGCTGTTCGCCGAGGCGCGCGCCGCGCGCAGCCGCTGGGTGAACGGCGAGTTTGAGGCCTAGCGGCGATGCCCGCGCTCGAGCTGGGACCGATCCGGCGCGTCGCCGGCACGGTGCGCCTGCCCGGATCCAAGAGCATCTCGAACCGCGTGCTGCTGCTCGCCGCGCTCGCGCAGGGCGCGACGCTGGTGCGCGATTTGCTCGAAGCGGACGACACGCGCGTGATGCTCGAGGCGCTCGCGCGCCTCGGCATCCGCTGGGAGCGGCAGACCGATGGCGCCGTACGCGTCCTGGGCGCCGGCGGTGCGTTCCCGGTGCGCGCGGCGGAGCTCTTCCTCGGCAACGCCGGCACGGCCTTTCGGCCGCTCACCGCGGTGCTCGCGCTCTCCGGGGGCGAATACCGGCTCGCCGGCGTGCCGCGCATGCACGAGCGCCCGATCGGCGATCTGGTGGAGGCGCTGCGCGCGGCCGGAGCGCGCATCGATTACCTCGGCAACGAGGGCTATCCGCCGCTCGCGATCCATCCGGGGGCGATCCGCGGCGGCGCGCGGCTGCGCGTGCGCGGCGACGTGTCCTCGCAGTTCCTGAGCGCGCTGCTCATGGCCGCGCCGCTCGCCGGCGGGGCGACGATCGAGGTCGAGGGCGAGCTGATCTCCAGGCCCTACGTCGAGATCACGCTCAACCTCATGCGCCGCTTCGGGGTGGAGGCGGTGCGCGAGGGCTGGCGCAGCTTCCGCGTTCCTGCGGCGCGCTACGCGAGCCCCGGGGAGATCCTCGTCGAAGGCGATGCCTCGTCGGCGTCGTACTTCCTCGCCGCGGGCGCGATCGCCGGCGGACCGGTGCGGGTCGAGGGCATCGGCCGCGACAGCATCCAGGGCGACGTGCGCTTCGTCGAGGTGCTCGAGCGCATGGGGGCCGAGGTCGCGCTTGAGGACGCCGCGATCGAGGTGCGCGGCCGCGGCGGGCTGCGGCCGATCGACATGGATCTCAATCACATCCCGGACGCGGCGATGACCGCGGCGGTGATGGCGCTGTTCGCCGAAGGGCCGAGCACGATCCGCAACATCGGCAGCTGGCGCGTGAAGGAGACCGACCGCATCGCGGCGATGGTCACCGAGCTGCGCAAGCTCGGGGCAAGCGTCGAGGAGGGCGCCGATTTCCTGCGCATCGCGCCGCCGGCCGCGCTGCGCGCGGCGAGCATCGATACCTACGAGGATCACCGCATGGCGATGTGCTTCTCGCTCGCGGCGCTCGGCGGCGTGGCGGTGCGCATCAACGATCCGGAGTGCGTCGCGAAGACGTTCCCGGAATACTTTCAGGTGCTTGCGGGGCTCGCGTCGTGAGCGCGCCGGTGATCGCGATCGACGGACCGTCGGCCTCCGGCAAGGGGACTGTCGCGCAGCGGGTCGCCGAGCGCCTCGGATTCCACTACCTGGAAAGCGGCGCGCTCTACCGCCTCGTCGCGCTTGCGTCGCTGCGCGAGGGCATCGCCGCGGAAGACGAGACGCATCTCGCGGCCCTTGCCGCCGGGCTTGACGCGACGTTTGTCGATGGCAGGAAACTGATTTCCGGTCAGGATGTTACTGATGCCCTGACAGACGAGGCTTGCGCGAACCGGGCGTCGGTGGTGGCCCAGCGCCCCGCGGTCCGGGCAGCGCTTCTCGCCCGCCAGCGCGGCTTTCGGAAGGCCCCGGGGCTTGTCGCCGATGGCCGCGATATGGGCACGATCGTGTTCCCGGACGCGGCTCTCAAGGTCTTCCTCACGGCGCGTGTCGCGGTGCGCGCCCAGCGCCGGTATAACCAGTTGAAACAAAAAGGAATAGATGCTAATATTGCAACCCTTTCCCGGGACCTCGATGAGCGCGACAGGCGCGACGCGGCGCGGGCAGTGGCACCGCTCGCACCGGCGCCGGATGCTCTGCAGCTCGATTCGTCGGATCTTTCGATCGGCGAGGTGGTCGCACTGATTCTGGCGTGGTACCGTGACCGAACGCAGCGCGGGAGCGTTTGATTCGGAAAGGAATTTGCTTTTATCCCGCCAAGGCCGGCGGCGCGCGAGCGCCGCGGCCAGGCAGCAAAGGTGGGAGCGTCCTGCGCGGGGCGCTCCCGTGTGTGCAACCTGACCCGCCGGCTCCCGTACGGAGCGGCGGCTGATACGGAAGATTTCTCCTACATGTCCAGTACTTCCCCCGCAGTTTCCAGCAGCCCCTCCGCCCACGAGTCCTTCGCCGCGCTGTTCGAGGAAAGCCTCACGCGCAAGGAAATGCGCGTCGGCGAGGTCATCACCGCGGAAGTGGTGCGCGTCGATCCGAACTACGTCGTGGTCAACGCGGGGCTGAAGTCGGAGAGCCTGATCGCCACCGACGAATTCAAGAACGACGCCGGCGAAGTCGAGGTCAAGCCGGGCGACTTCGTGTCCGTCTCGATCGAGGCGCTCGAGGACGGCTACGGCGAGACGCGCCTGTCGCGCGAGAAGGCCAAGCGCCTCGCGGCCTGGCTCGAGCTCGAGAAGTCGCTCGAGACCGGCGAGAAGGTGGGCGGCGTGATCACCGGCAAGGTGAAAGGCGGCCTCACCGTGATGACCAAGGGCATCCGCGCCTTCCTTCCGGGGTCGCTCGTCGACATGCGCCCGGTGAAGGACACCACGCCCTACGAGGGCAAGCAGATGGAGTTCAAGGTCATCAAGCTCGACCGCAAGCGCAACAACGTGGTG
>JAKALD010000326.1 GCA_021813275.1 Pseudomonadota bacterium
CGTCGGCGAGGCGCACGTCCTCGCGCAGGCGGATGCGGTCGACTTCCTCCATCAGGTCGCCGAATACCGTGCCCTGGCCGCAGCCGGTGGTAACGGTGCGCTTCTTCATCTTCTCCTTCAGGCCCTTCACGCCCTTGCGGGTGGTGACCGCGACCGACCCGGTCTCCCAGTCGACCTGCACCGAAGCGATCTCCTCGATCGAGCCGGCCAGGCGCTGGTTGCGCAGGTAGCCGAGCGCGAGCGCCTCGGGCGCGTGGCCGAGGGTCATGAGCGTCACGATCTCGCGCTTGTCGAGGTAAAGGGTGAGCGGGTGCTCGCCCGCGATCGCGGTCGGCACCATCTCGTCGCGCTCGTTGTAGGCCTCGACCTCGTAGGTGGTCGGGCGCGCGGCGTTGCTGAGCTGTGGGCGGGAGCTAGCCACCGATGTAGGACATCTCGACCTTGGGCCGCGCCGCCGTCTCGGCAGTGCGGATCTCGGAGTAGCGATCCTCGCGCGCGCGCCACACCGCCTCGATCGCCTCGCGCAGCTGCTCGTCCGAGGCCCCGCCGCGCAACAGGTTCTTCAGGTCGTGGCCCGACTGCGCGAACAGGCAGGTGTAGAGAGCGCCCTCGGTCGACAGGCGCATGCGGCTGCAGTCGCGGCAGAACGCCTGGGTGACCGACGAGATCACGCCGATCTCGCCCGCACCGTCGCGATAGCGCCAGCGCTCGGCCACCTCGCCGCGGTACTCCGGGTCGACCGGCTCGAGCGGATACTCTTCGCCGATGCGGCGCACCACTTCCGCCGAGGGCACGACGTCGTCCATGCGCCAGCCGTTGCTGCTGCCGACGTCCATGTACTCGATGAAGCGCACCACGTGCCCCGAGCCGCGCCAATGGCGCGCCATCGGCGCGATCTCCTGGTCGTTCGTGCCGCGCTTCACCACCATGTTGATCTTCACCGGCGCGAGCCCCGCGGCGGCTGCGGCCTCTATCCCTTCGAGCACCCTCGCGACCGGGAATGCGACGTCGTTCATCGCCCTGAACACCGCGTCGTCGAGCGAGTCGAGGCTCACTGTAACGCGCTTCAGGCCGGCGTCGGCGAGCGCCTGCGCCTGCTTCGCGAGCAGCGAGCCGTTGGTGGTGAGCGTGAGATCGACGCCGAGCTCGGCGAGCTGCGCGATCAGCTGGTGCAGGTCGCGGCGCACGAGCGGCTCGCCGCCGGTCAGGCGGATCTTCTTCACGCCCAGGCCGACGAAGATGCGCGCGAGGCGCGCGATCTCCTCGAACGAGAGGATCGCGCCGTGCGGCAGGAACTTGTATTCGTGCCCGAAGACCTCGCGCGGCATGCAGTACACGCAGCGGAAGTTGCAGCGGTCGGTCACCGAGATGCGCAGGTCGCGCAGCGGCCGCCCGCGCGCGTCCGCGAGGCGCTCGCCTTCCTGCGCCCCGGGTCCGCGCGCTCCGTGGATCGGAATGACCTTCATCGCGTCGATGTTTCTCGCCGGCGAGCGCCGCTCATCCGGTTCGAAAATCATAGCAGAGGTATAGTTCGCCCGATGGACAAGCCGAGCTTTCCGCTTGCGGTCGTGATGCAGTGGCGGCGGCTGCGCAACCGCTGGGTGGAGGGCGCCTGGGAACCGTGGGGCGTGCTGCCGGGCGAGCGCGAAGAGGCTTCCCCGCGCCTGCTGGTCGAGGGACCGGATCTCGCGCAGTGGCTCTACCCGGGCTTTCGCCTGGTGCTTCACCGCGACGAGGCCGCGGGCTATCACTTCAACGTGACGGCGCAGGATCCGCGCGTGTTCGTCCTGTGGCACGAGGACGGCGAGCGCGGCGTTCCGCTCGAGGTGACCGCGAGCTACGACGAGGCGAGCCGCTGGCTCGACGGCGGGCACTCGGTCGACGGGGTCGCGATGCCGGCCGAGATCTACGCGTGGGTCGGTCGATACGTCGAGGAGAACTACCGCCCCGAGCCCGAGAAGCGCATCAAGCCGCGCTCGTTCCAGCGCCCCGGGCGGCGATTCTAGCCATGGCGCAGGAAGAGAATTTCCTCGCGCGCTGGTCGCGCCTGAAGCGCGAGCGGGCGGGCGAGCCCGCGGATGCGGCGACGCCGGCTGCGCCTGCCGCCGCGCGCGAGGCGCGCGCGGAAGAGCCGGCCCCCCTGCCGCCGGTGGAGGAGCTGACGCCGGAGTCGGATTTCTCCGCCTTCATGAACCCGAAGGTCGCCGACGCGCTGCGCCGCGCGGCGCTGAAGAAGCTCTTCCGCCACCCGCAGATCGATGTCCCCGACCCGTACGAGCCGTTCGTCGGAGATTGGACCGGAGGCGAGCCGATCCCGCAGGACATGCTGAAGTCGCTTTACCAGGCGCGCAACACAGTGTTGCGCGAATCCGCGCCCGAGAGCGCCGAGGAGCGCGCCGATGCACCGCCCGAGGCGCGCGAGAGCGAGGAACCCGCGCCCCAGAACCGCGAATCCGGAAACCGCGAAGCGGATCGAACCGATGACGCTGGAAGGCAAGACGCTTAAGGTCTGCAGCTGCAACGGCACGATCCCGCTCGACGCGAAGCGCCTCGCGGCAGCGCTCGGCCTCGACGCGCCGCTCGCGGTGCACCGCGCGCTGTGCCGCACCGACGCGGCGGCGTACCGCGCGGCGCTCGGCGATCCGGATGTGATCGTCGCGTGCACGCAGGAGGCACCGCTCTTCGGCGAGCTCGCCGAGGAGACCGGGGCGCATCCGAGCCTGCGGTTCGTCAACGTGCGCGAGCTCGCGGGCTGGTCGGCCGAGGGCGCGCGCGCGCTGCCGAAGATGGCGGCGCTGCTCGCGGCCGCGGCGCTGCCCGAGCCCGAGCCAGTGCCGAGCGTGGAGTACAGGTCGGCGGGCGAGCTGCTGGTGATCGGCCCCTCGGCGGCGGCGCTCGACTGGGCCGGGCGTCTCGCCGAATCGCTCTCGGTGAGCGTGCTCGTCACGCGCGGCGAGGGCGGCGAGCTGCCGCTCGAGCGCCGCTACCCGGTGTGGTCCGGGAAGCCCGTGCGCGTCACCGGCTACCTCGGCGCGTTCGAAGTCGAGTGGACGCAGGAAAACCCGATCGACCTCGAGCGCTGCACGCGCTGCAACGCCTGCGTTGCGGCTTGCCCCGAGAGCGCGATCGATTTCACCTACCAGATCGATCTCGCCAGGTGCAAGGCGCACCGCGAGTGCGTCAAGGCCTGCGGCGCGATCGGCGCGATCGACTTCGCGCGCAAGGACAGCGCGCGCAAGGAGCGCTTCGACCTGGTGCTCGACCTCTCGCCCGAGCCGCTCGTGAGGACGAGCGACCTGCCGCAGGGCTATGCGGCACCGGGGGCCGACCCGCTCGAGCAGGCGCTCGCGGCGGCGAAACTCGCGCAGCTCGTCGGCGAGTTCGAGAAGCCGCGCTTCGTCGAGTACAAGGCGTCGATCTGCGCGCACCGCCGTTCCGAGCGTCCGGGCTGCAACCGCTGCCTGGAGGTCTGCTCGACCGGCGCGATCCGCGAGGACGGCGATCACGTCAAGGTCGAGTCGCACCTGTGCGC
>JAKALD010000062.1 GCA_021813275.1 Pseudomonadota bacterium
CGCACCCGGTGCACGCCGAGATCCGCGCCGCGCTGCTGTATCTGCCCGAGTATCTGCTGCGTGAGCCGCGACGCGTGCTGCGCGCCTGGCTGCGCGTGCGGCGCTGGCCGCAGTACCGCGCGGCGCTCGCCACATGGCTGCGCGACCTGGTGCGCGATCCGACGGCCAGCCGCGTGCGGCGCTTCGGCCAGGCGCTGGTGCTCGCCGCTGAGCTCCCGCCCGATGTCGCGCGCCTGCACGCGCATTTCCTGCACACGCCGGCGTCGGTCACGCGCTATGCCGGCCTGCTGCGCGGCCTGCCCTGGAGCGGCTCGGCTCACGCGAAGGACATCTGGACGATCCCGGACTGGGAAAAGCGCGAAAAGCTCGCGGCGTGCGCCTGGCTCGTGACCTGCACGGAGGCGAACCGCGAGCACCTGGCGGGCCTCGCGCGCCCCGATCGGGTCGAGCTCGTGTACCACGGTTTCGACCTGAGCCGCTTTCCGGCGCCGCCGGGCGCGCGCCGCGCGCGCACAGGCGCCTATGCCGCCGACCCGGTCACGATCCTATCGGTCGGCCGCCTGGTCGAGAAGAAAGGTACGGACGTGCTGCTCGAGGCGCTCGCGCGGCTGCCCGGCGATCTGCACTGGAGGCTGGTGCACGCGGGCGACGGGCCGCTGCGCAAGGCGCTCGAGCGCCGCGCGCGCGCGCTCGGCGTCGCGGCGCGCATCGCGTGGCGCGGCGCGCTCACCCAGCAGGAGCTGCTCGCCGAGTACCGTGCCGCCGACCTGTTCGCGCTCGCGAGCCGCGTTGCGCGCGACGGCGACCGCGACGGACTGCCGAACGTGCTCGTCGAGGCGCAGAGCCAGGGGCTCGCGTGCGTCGCGACCCGCGTGTCGGCGATTCCCGAGCTGATCCGGCATGCCAGCACCGGCTTGCTCGTCGCCCCCGATTCCCCGCAGGAGCTCGCTGACGCGCTCGCGGCGCTGATCGCCGATCCCGAGCGCCGTCGCGCCCTCGGCGAAGCGGGGCGCGCACGCGTCACCGCGGCGTTCGACCTCGAGAGCAACCTGGAGCGGCTCGCGCAGCGCTTCGGCCTGATCGGCGAGCGCGCGACCGGCGCATTCGCCGCGGCAAAATAGCGCTCGTCATGCGCATCGCGTTCTATGCGCCGCTCAAGCCGCCGAACCACACCACGCCCTCGGGCGACCGGCGCGTCGCGCGCCTGCTGATCGAGGCGCTGGAGCGCGCCGGGCACGCTGTCGAGCTCGCTTCGTGCTTTCGCAGCTACGACCCGGACGCCGCGCGCCAGGCTGCGCTGCGCGAGGAGGGCGTGGCCTTGGCGCGCCGGCTCGCGAGTGAGTGGCGAGCGCAACCGCGCGCCTCGCGGCCCGAGCTGTGGTTCACCTATCACGTGTACTACAAGTCGCCGGACTGGCTCGGGCCTTCGGTGAGCGCCGAGCTGGGCATCCCGTACGTGATCGCCGAAGCTTCGCATGCGCCGAAGCGCGCGGGCGGGCCTTGGGCGATCGGGCACGACGCCGCTGTCGAAGCGATCCGCCGCGCCGATCTGCTCCTTTGCCCGACTCGGCACGACGTTACCGGCCTGCGGAGCCTGGTGCCGGGCAGCGAGCGGATCCTGATGCTCTCCCCTTTCCTCGATGCGGCGCCGTTTCGCGCAGCGGCTGCAGCCCGCGCGGGGCATCGGGCCCGCCTTGCCGCCGCGCGGGGCCTCGATCCGGCGGTGCCCTGGATCGTGGTGGCGGCGATGATGCGCCCGGGCGACAAGCTCGCTTCGTACCGCGCGCTCGGCGAGGCGCTCGCGCACCTCGAGGACCTGCCCTGGCGCCTGGTCGTTGCGGGCGACGGTGCGGCGCGCGCCGAGGTCGAGTCCGTGCTGGAGGCGGCCGTTCCGGGACGCGCGTGCTTTCTCGGCGAGCTCGGGCCGCGGGAGCTCGCCGCCGCGTACGCCGCCTGTGATCTGTGCGCCTGGCCGGCGGTGAACGAAGCCTACGGGATGGCGATGCTCGAGGCGCAGGCCGCGGGCCTGCCGGTCGTGTCCTGCGCGCTGCGCGGGGTTCCGGACGTGGTGGCGGCGGGGCGCAGCGGGCTGCTCGCGCCTCCCGCAGACGCGGGCGCGCTGGCGCAGCTCGTGCGCTCGCTACTCGTGGATCCCGAGCTGCGCTCGAGCATGGGGCATGCGGCGGCGGACTTCGCGTGCGGCGAGCGCGGCCTGGGGGCCGCCGCCGACCTGCTCAGGCACGCGCTGGAGCGCGTCGCGGCCGGTGCAGCCGCGGCATGACGCTGCTCGCGCATGAGCGCGAGGTGATCCGTTGAGCCGCGCGCGCATCTTCCTTTACGTGCAGCACCTGCTGGGGATCGGCCATCTCCAGCGCGCGGCGACGCTCGCGCGCGCCTGTGCCGCCGCGGGTCTGGACGTGACGCTCGCGAGCGGCGGTCGCGGCGTGCCGGGGGCGATCCCCGCTGGCGTGGAGTACGTGCAGTTGCCGCCCGTGTCCGCGGCGGACGCCTCCTTCAAGCGGCTCGTTGACGAATTCGGGGCGCCGATCGACGAAGGCTGGAAGGAGCGCCGCCGCGAGGCGCTGCTCGCGGCCTGGCGCGCCGCGCGGTTCCAAGCGCTGGTGCTCGAGCTGTTTCCGTTCGGGCGCAGGCAGATGCGCTTCGAGCTCCTGCCGCTGCTCGAGGCGGCCGCGGGCGCCATGCCGCGACCGCTGATCGTTTCGTCGGTGCGCGACCTGCTCTCGGGGGCGGCGCGCAAACCCGGGCGCGACGCCGAGACGCTGGCGCTGCTCGAGCGCTATTTCGACCGGGTGCTCGTGCACGGGGACCCCGCGCTGATCGATTTCGGGCGCGGCTTCGAGCCCGTCGCGCGCATCGCATCGAAGCTGTGCTACACCGGATACGTCGTGGAGCCGATCCTCGCGCGGGCTCCGCGCGAGGCTGCGGGCGCGGGCGAAGTGCTGATTTCGGCGGGCGGCGGCGCGGTCGGCAGGCGGCTGCTCGAGACCGCGATCCGGGCGCGGCCGCTCAGCATGCTGGCGGCGCACCGCTGGCGGGTGCTCGCCGGTATTCACGCCGAGCCTGCGGATCTCGCCGCGCTCGAGGCGCTCGCGGCCGGGATCGGCGGCGGGCGCATCGTGATCGAGCGCGCGCGAGCGGATTTCCCGCAGCTGCTCGCCGAGTGCGCGGTTTCGGTGAGCCAGGCGGGCTACAACACGGTCGCCGAGACGCTGCAGGCGCGCGCGCGCGCCATCGTGGTGCCGTTCGCCGGCGGCAGCGAGACCGAGCAGGGCCTGCGCGCGCGCCTGCTCGGCGAGCGCGGCCTGCTGGAGGTGGTCGAGGAGTCTGCGCTCACGCCTTTCGCGCTCGCCGCCGCGATCGATCGCGCCGCGCGCCGGGCGCGGCCCGAATCCGGCAGCATCGACCTCGACGGGGCGGCGCACAGCGCCGCGCTGCTCGCGCGCTGGACGCGAGGGGAGTCGCGGTGAACGCTGTCTGGCGAGCGTTCGAGGATGAGCTCGCGCGCTGGCGCGACAGCGGGCGCGAAGTCGAGCTCTGGTGGCGCGATGACGATGCGTGCCGGCTTACCCCAGCGCTCACCCGGCTGCTCGAGCTTGCGGCCGCCGCGCAGATGCCGCTCGCGCTCGCGGTGGTGCCCGAGGGTGCCGAAGCAGGGTGGCTCGGCGGCCTTCCCGCGGAAGTTGAGGTGCTGCAGCACGGCGTCGATCACCGCAACCGCGCCTCGCCGAGCGAGAAGAAGACAGAATTCGCCCAGGGCGAATCGCTGCACGCTGCGCTGGAGCGCCTGAGAGGAGGGCAGGCGCGGCTCGCGGCGCTCGCCCAGGGGCACTTCCTGCCGGTCCTGGCTCCGCCCTGGAACCGGCTGCCCGCGCAGCTGACCGCGCGTCTTCCGCGCGCAGGTTTCCGCGGCTTGAGCACGTACGGAGTCCGATCGGCAGTCGAGCCGGCACCCGGGCTCAGGCAAGTCAACACGCACGTCGACCTCATCGCGTGGCGACAAGGACGCGGCTTCGTCGGCGAGGAGGCCGCGCTGCAACAGGCGGCCGCACACCTCGCGGCGCAGCGCGCGGGCCGAGCCGATCCGAGCGAACCGACCGGATGGCTAACGCACCACGCCTGCCACGACGAGGCCGCCTGGACGTTCCTCGCGCGCCTGTTCGAGCGCACGCGCCGGGCGACCGGCGTGCGCTGGCGACGGGCCTCGGAGCTGTTCGACGGAGTCGCGCGCGCGTGAAGCGGAGCTACCGCTACACGCGAGGCGCCATGGCCGCGCAGCACGCGCGCGGCGCCGCGGGCCTTGCACTCACCGCGGGCCCGCTCGCGCTGCTGCATCCGGCGCCGGCGGTGGCCTTGGCGCTCGGCGCGGGCGCGGCGCTTTTTCTCGTATACTGCGCGCGCTCGGTGCTCCGGCACTTGACGCGCATCGAGCTGGACGAAGCCGGGGTCGCTGCGCGAGGACCGTTCGGGGCCGCGATCCGCTGGGAGGAATTGCGATCGGTTCGCCTCGACTACTACGCCATGCAGCGCGACCGCTCGGGAGGATGGATGCAGCTTGTCTTGCGCGGCGCGCGGCGCTCGATCAGCATCGATTCAGGGATCATCGGCTTCGCTGACATTGCGCTCACGGCAGCGCGCGAGGCTGCGCGCCGCGGGCGCGCGCTCGACGAGCGTACCCAGGCCCATCTTGTCGCGCTCGGCATCCGTCTCGATGCTGCGGCCGACGCCGCGCCCTGAGGACCCGGGCCGAGCCATGCCCGATCTGCTCGCCGTCCGCGATCTGCGGGTGTACCTCGAAGTCGATGCCGGGACGATCAAGGCGGTCGACGGCGTGTCCTTCCGCATCCGGGAGGCGGGCAGCGTCGCCCTGGTCGGCGAGTCCGGATCGGGCAAGTCGATCGTGGCGCAGGCCATCATGGGCATCTTGCCGCGCATCGCGCGCATCGAGAGCGGCGAGATCCTGCTCGCCGACCCGAAGCAGCCGGGCAGCGTGGTCGACATCTCGCGGCTCGAGCCCGACGGCGGAGCGATGCGGGCGCTGCGCGGCGGGCGCATCTCGATCATCTTCCAGGAGCCGATGACCGCGCTCTCGCCGCTGCACACCATCGGCAACCAGATCGGGGAAGCGCTCGGCCTGCACCGCGACCTGGGCAAGGCCGAGCGCCGCGAGGCGGTCATCGAGATGCTGCGGCTGGTGGGTTTCGCCGACCCCGCGAAGGCGGAGCACAGCTACCCGTTCGAGCTCTCGGGCGGCCTGCGCCAGCGCGCCATGATCGCTGCGGCGCTCGTGTGCCGACCGGCGCTGCTGATCGCGGACGAGCCCACCACGGCGCTCGACGTCACGATCCAGGCGCAGATCCTGCAGCTCATCCAGCAGCTGCAACGCGAGCTGCGCATGGCGACGCTGATCATCACGCACGACCTCGGCGTGGTTGCCAACATGGCCGAGGAGGTGGTGGTGATGTGCCGCGGCAAGGTGATGGAGGCCGGGACGCTGCAGGACATCTTCCGCAACCCGACCCATCTGTACCTCAAGGCGCTGATGCGCGCCGTGCCACGCTTCGACATGGCGCCGGGCGAGCGGCTCACGCCCATCCGCGAGGTGCAGGTCACTGCCGAGCACTTGCTGACCGCGCGCGCGCCGGCGCCTGCGGCGCTCGAGCGCAACGCGCCGCTGCTCGCGGTGCGCAACCTGAGCAAGCGCTTCACGACGCGCAAGCTCTCGCTGCTCGGCAGCCGGCTGGGGGGCGAGGTGACGGCCGTGGACGACGTGAGCTTCGACGTCGCCCCCGGCGAGTGCCTGGGCCTGGTCGGCGAATCGGGCTGCGGCAAGACGACCACGGCGAAGATGATCCTGCGCGCCCTGACGCCCGACCGCGGCGAGATCGTATTCAACGATCACGGCGCGCCGCGCGACGTGCTCTCGCTCAAGGGCGCAGCGCTCTTCGCCTACCGGCGCAAGGTGCAGTTCATCTTCCAGGACCCGTTCAGCTCGCTCAATCCCCGCATGAGCGCCTTCGACATCATCAGCGAGCCGCTGGTGATCCACGGGATCGGCGACGCGGAAGAGCGCTACGCGCGGGTCAAGGAGCTGATGAAGCTGGTCGGCCTGGACGTGCGCCACCTGAGGCGCTATCCGCACAGCTTCTCGGGCGGGCAGCGCCAGAGGATCGGCATCGCACGCGCGCTCGCGCTGAGCCCGGACCTGCTGATCTGCGACGAGCCGGTCTCGGCGCTCGATGTGTCGGTGCAGGCGCAGGTGCTCAACCTGCTGCGCGACCTGCGCGAGACGCTCGGCCTCACCTACATCTTCATCTCGCACAACCTCGCGGTGGTGAAGTACATCGCCGACCGCATCGCAGTGATGTGCGCGGGGCGCGTCGTCGAGACCGCGCCCGGCGAGGCGCTGTTCGCCAGGCCGGTGCACCCCTACACCAAGGCGCTGCTCGCGGCGGTGCCGGTGCCCGAGCTCGAGCGCCGGCTCGATTTTTCGGCGCTCATGGAGGGCAAGGCCTCCGACCCGGCGGCCTGGCCGCAGCCCTTCGGGCTCGCCGCGGGCTCGCGCGGAAGCATGATCGACCTGGGGCACGGACACTACGTGCGCGCGCGGGAAAGCGCCGATGCCTCGGAGCTGGCGGCATGACGGGCCCCGTGCCGGCGCAGCGCGCATCGACTCTGCGCGTCGCCGCGCTGCTCGCGGCGGCAGCCGTGCTGCGGAGCGCGCCGGCGGCGGCACTCGAGCTGGTCGAGACGCCGATGTTTCGCGCCCAGGTCGAGGCCGGCAAGCTCCCGCCGGTCGCCGCGCGCGTGCCGCGCTCGCCGCTGGTCGTTCACTTCGAGCCCCAGACCGGCCAGCCGGGCACGCCCGGCGGCACCTTGCAAATGCTGATCGGCAGAACCCGCGACGTGCGGCTGCTGGTGGTCTACGGCTATGCGCGCCTGGTGCGCTACGACCGGCACCTGGCGCTCGTGCCGGACATCCTGCAGAGCTACCGTGTCGACGACGGGGGGCGCGTGTTCACCTTCGAGCTGCGCAAGGGCATGAAGTGGTCCGACGGCAGCCCGTTCACCGCCGAGGACTTCCGCTTCTGGTGGCAGGACATCGCCAACAACCGGGAGCTCAGCCCGGCCGGACCGCCGCGCGAGATGCTGGTCGAGGGCGAGCCGCCGGAGTTCCAGGTGCTCGGACCGACCACCGTACGCTATACGTGGTTGCATCCCAATCCCGATTTCCTGCCCGAGCTCGCCGGGGCGTCGCCGCTGTTCATCTACGCGCCGTCGCGCTACCTGAAGAAGTACCACATCAAGTACTCGCGCAAGGTCGCCGAGGCGCAGAAAAACGGCACCGCGCGACGCAGCTGGGCCGCGGTGTTCAACAAGAAGGACGAGATGTACAAGTTCGAGAATCCCGATCTGCCGACCCTGCAGCCCTGGGTGAACACGACGCGCATGCCCGCCGATCGCTTCGTCGCGGTTCGCAATCCCTACTACTTCCGGGTCGACGAGAACGGCCACCAGCTGCCCTACATCGATCGCGTCGTCCTCGATGTCGCCGACGCGAAGCTGATCCCGGCCAAGACCGGGGCCGGGGAATCCGATCTGCAGGCGCGCTACCTGCAGTTCAACAACTACACCTTCCTCAAGCAGAACGAGGCGCGCAACCATTACCAGGTCCGCCTGTGGCGCAGCGGGACCGGCTCGCAGGTCGCGCTCTACCCGAACCTCAACGTCAACGACCCGGTGTGGCGCAAGGTGCTGCGCGACGTGCGCTTCCGGCGCGCTCTTTCCCTGGCGATCGACCGCTCGCTCATCAACCAGGTGCTCTATTTCGGCCTCGCGCTGGAGGGCAACGATACGGTGCTCCCCGACAGCCCGCTGTTCGAGCCCGCCTTCCAGACCCTCTGGGCGAAGTACGATCCCAGGGAGGCGAACCGCTTGCTCGACGAGATGGGACTGAAGCGCGGCTCCGGCGGCACCCGCAGGCTGCCCGACGGCAGGCCGCTCGACATCACCGTGGAAACCGCCGGCGAGAGCACCGAGCAGACCGACGTCCTCGAGCTCATCCGCGAGACCTGGCGCGAGGTCGGCGTGCGCCTGTTCATCAAGCCCACGCAGCGCGAGGTGTTCCGCAACCGCATTTTCGCGGGCGCGACCGTGATGTCGGTCTGGACCGGCCTGGACAACGGCATTCCCACCGCGGAGATGAGCCCGGACGAGATCGCGCCGACCAGCCAGCAGCAGCTCGAGTGGCCGAAGTTCGGCCAGTACTACGAGACCAGCGGCAAGCTCGGAGAGCGCCCCGACATCCCGGCGGCGCAGGAGCTGCTCGGGCTTTACCGGAGCTGGCGCGAGACGACGGATCCCGCGCAGCGCGCGCACATCTGGCACCGCATGCTGCGCATCTACGCCGACCAGCAGTTCGTCATCGGCACCGTCGCGGGCGTGCCGCAGCCGGTGGTGGTGCGCGACACCCTGATGAACGTGCCGCAGAAGGGCCTCTACAACTGGAACCCGGGCGCGTTCTTCGGCATCTACAGCCCCGACACTTTCTGGTTCAGGTGATGCGCGTTCCGCTGCAACCTCGAGGGCAGGTCCGACCATGCTGAGCTATACGGCGCGCCGCATCCTGATCATGATCCCGACGCTGCTCGTGATCAGCTTCCTGACCTTCGTCATCATCCGGCTGCCGCCGGGCGACTACCTGACGAACCGGATCGCGGAGCTCAAGAGCGAGGGCGACACGGCGGCGCTCGAGAAGGCCGCGTTCCTGCGGCACCAGTACGGGCTCGACCGGCCTTTCATCGTCCAGTACGCGACCTGGGTGGGGCTGTGGCCGGGCGATCACGGATTCTCGGGGCTGCTGCAGGGCGACTGGGGGTGGTCGTTCGAGTACGACATGCCGGTCAAGCAGGTGGTCGGCGACCGGCTGATGCTCACCTTCATCCTCAACCTCACCACTATCCTCTTCACCTGGGCGGTGGCGTTTCCGATCGGCGTCTACGCGGCCACGCATCAGTACAGCTGGAGCGATCACGGGCTCACGCTGCTCGGCTACCTCGGCCTCGCGACCCCGAACTTCCTGCTCGCGCTTGTGCTGATGTACCTCGCCAACGTCCACTTCGGGCTGTCGATCGGCGGCATCATGGATCCGCACTACCTGGGGCGACCCTGGAGCTGGGACAAGGCAAGATCGGTGCTGCAGCACCTGTGGATTCCGGTCATCGTGATCGGCACCTCCGGAACCGCCGGCATGATCCGCCGGCTGCGCGCCAACCTGCTCGACGAGCTGCAGAAGCAGTACGTCGTCACCGCGCGCGCCCGGGGCATGCCGCCGTTCCGCCTGCTGGTGAAGTACCCGCTGCGCATGGCGCTCAATCCGTTCATCGCCGACATCGGCAACCTGTTGCCGAGCGTGATCTCGGGCTCGGCGATCGTCTCGGTGGTGCTGTCGCTGCAGACGGCGGGCCCGATGCTGCTCGAGGCACTGCGCAGCCTGGACCAGTACCTGGCGGGCTCGTTCCTGATGTTCCTGTCGCTGCTCACGGTGATCGGCATGTTCATCTCGGACCTGCTGCTCGCCGCGCTCGATCCGCGCATCCGGCTCTCCGGCGGGGCGACCAAGTGAGCGCGCGGGCCGCCCCGAGGCTCGAGCACTACGTCTCGGACGCGCCGTTCGAGCCCGAAGCGGGCGAGGCGCTGACTCCCGCGCAGGAGCGCTTCTACCGCGCCTCGCACTGGAGAATCATGTGGTGGAAGTTCAAGCGCCACCGCATCGCCGTGGTGTCGGGGGTGATCCTGCTGCTGCTGTACGCCTCGACGCTCGTGAGCGAGGTGATCGCCCCCTACAACCTGAACACTTACAACACGCAGCGCATCTACGCTCCGCCGCAGCGCATCCACCTGTTCCACGAAGACCGCTTCGTGGGGCCCTTCGTCTACGGCTACCGGATGCACCTCGACATGCAGAGGCTGGAGCGGATCTACACGCCGGACCCGAGGCGCGTGCGCCCGCTGCGCTTTTTCTGCCGCGGCGACGAGTACCGCTTCTGGGGCCTGTTCAGGGGAGACTTCCACCTCGTCTGTCCGGCGCGCGACGGCACCTTCTATCCCCTCGGCACCGACCGCCTCGGGCGCGACGTGCTGTCGCGCATCGTCTACGGCACGCGCATCTCGCTGACCGTCGGGCTGCTCGGCATCGCCATCAGCTTCCTGATCGGAATCACGCTCGGCGGCATCTCGGGGTACTACGGCGGCTGGATCGACACCCTCATCCAGCGCTTCATCGAGATGATGCGCTCGTTCCCCGAGCTGCCGCTGTGGATGGCGCTCTCGGCGGCGCTGCCGATCACCTGGAGCCCGATCCTGGTCTACTTCGGCATCACCCTGATTCTCGGGCTGCTCGAGTGGCCGGGACTGGCGCGCGCGGTGCGCTCGAAGCTGCTCGCCCTGCGGGAAGAGGATTTCGCCGCCGCGGCGGTGCTGATGGGGGCAGGCCCGGGGCGCGTCATCCGCCGCCACCTGCTGCCGAGCTTCGCGAGCCACCTGATCGCCTCGGCCTCGCTGTCGGTGCCGTCGATGATCCTCGGCGAGACCGCGCTTTCGTTTCTCGGCCTCGGCCTGCGGCCCCCGGTCACCAGCTGGGGCGTGCTGCTCAACGAGGCGCAGAACATCAACGTCGTCGCGCTCTACCCCTGGCTGATGGCGCCCGTCATCCCGGTGTTCGTGGTGGTGCTCGCGTTCAACTTCCTGGGCGACGGCTTGCGCGACGCGGCCGACCCGTACAAGTGACGGCGCGGCGCGCGCCTCAGACGAGCTTGCGCAGCCACAGGCTCGATTCGAACGCGCCGGTGAGGCGCGGCAACCGGCCCAGGACTCCCCGGCCGAGCCACTCCGGGCGCCGCGCCGCGAGGTAGGCGCTCGCGAACTCGACGGCGTAGCCGCCGCTCGCGACGAGCGCCGCCACCGCCAGCTGTTCGTTGTAGCCGCGCCAGGCCCAGCTCGCCGGGTAGTCCGCGGGCAGGAAGATGTCGTGGAAGTGCACGAGCGTTCCGGCGGGCAGCCCGGGCAGCAAGCGATTGACGATGAAGTCGACGTCGGTGCCCGGCATCAGCACGTGGCTGGAGTCGACGACCAGGAAGTCGCCCGCGGCAAGCGCGGCGAACGGCGCGTCGCCCGCCTCCTGCACGGGTTTGCGCACCAGCTCGACGCCGAGTCCGGCCAGGCTCGCGCGCGGCTGCGGATCGATCGCCGTGATCCGGGTGGCGAGGCGCGCGTCGGCGACCGCGCGCGCCAGAAAGCGCGTCGAGTGGCCCGAGCCGATCTCGACGATGCGGCGCGGGCGCAGGCGTCGAACCATCGCGTAGGCCGCGGCGGCGTCGAGCCTCGGGAACCAGTCCTGCGTCCAGCGCGGGGCGGGCGGCAGCTCGCTGCTGAGCGATTCCAGGGCGAGCGCGTGCTCCTCGATCGCATCGAGATGGGCCGAGAACGCCTGTTCGGCCGCCGCGAGGCGCGCTGCGAGCGCAGCATAGGGTGCGAGCCGCCCGGGGCGAGCGAGCTCGCCTGCGCCGCGGTAAGGAATGAAGAATCCGCGTCGCGCCAGGCCGAGCACGGTCAGCAGGCCGTAGAGCGTGCGCCGCGTCGTCACGCGTAGGCGACGCTGCCCCGCATGCCCCGCAGCCGCACCAGGACATCGTCGCGCCGTGTCTGCATCCGCCAACTATAGCGGATCGGCCCGTGCGTGCAGGACGAGCGCTGCCGAGCCGCGAAGCGCGGCGCGCTGTAATATCCGGGGCGGGGCCGACAGGGGGAGCCGCGCCGGTGGAACGAAGTCTGTTCGGGTTCATCATCCGCTACAGCAAGCGCGACCAGCTGCTCATCGTGCCGCTCGTGCTGGCGTCGATGGTGGTGTATTTCCTCTCGCTCGATCTGCCGAAGACCATCATCAACCAGGCGATCCAGGGCAAGAGCTTCCCGAACCCAGGCTCGACCGCCACCTTTCTCAGCATCCATTTCTCGCTGCCGGCATTCCTCGGCGGGCGACCGGTCTCGCTGTTCGAGGGCTTCGAGCTGGAACGGCTGCCTTACCTGCTCGCGCTCACGATGGCGCTGCTGGGGACGATCGTCTTCAACGGCTGGCTGAAGTTCCAGATCAACACCATGAAGGGCTGGATGGGCGAGCGCATGCTGCGCCGGCTGCGCTACGCGCTGTTCGACCGGGTGCTGCGCATGCCGCTGCCCAGGTTCCGGCGCATGAAGTCGGCCGAGATCGCGAGCATGATCCGCGACGAGGTCGAGCCGCTCGGGGGCTTCGTCGGCGAGTCCTTCGTCACCCCGCTGCTGCTCGGAGGGCAGGCGCTCACGGCGCTGTTCTTCATTCTCTACCAGAACGCGGCCCTGGGCACGATGGCGCTCGGCATGGTGACGGTGCAGACGGTGCTGATCCCCAGGCTGCGGCGCCGGCTGCTGGTGCTCGCGAAGGAGCGCCAGATCGCGGGTCGCCAGCTCGCCGGAAGGATCGCCGAATGCGTCGACGGCGTGGTCGAGATCCACGCCCACGACACCTCCAATTTCGAGCGCGCCGACATCGCCGCGCGCCTGGGCAAGCAGTTCAACATCCGCTTCGAGTTCTACCAGCGCAAGTTCCTGGTCAAGTTCCTCAACAATTTTCTGTCCCAGGTGACGCCGTTCCTCTTCTATCTGATCGGTGGCTATCTGGTGATCGTCGGCAAGCTCAACCTCGGCGCGCTGGTGGCGGTGATCGCCGCCTACAAGGACCTGCCGAGCCCGGTCAAGGAGCTGATCGACTGGGACCAGCAGCGCCTCGACGTGCAGATCAAGTACGCCCAGGTCGTCGAGCAGTTCACCGACGAGGACCTGGCGGCGCCCGAGACTCAGGCGCTGATCGAGCGTCCGCAGCTGCCGCAGGGCGGCCGCATCGTCGCCTCGAATCTGTCGCTCGTCGACGAGTCCGGCGCGCGGGCGGTAGACGGAATCTCCTTCGAAGCGGGCCTCGACGAGCACGTCGCGATCGTCGGTCCGCATGCGTGCGGCGCGGGCGAGTTGGCGCAGCTCCTCGCCCGCCTGGTCACGCCGAGCGGCGGCACGATCGAGATCGGCGGGATCGACATCACGCGGGCTCCGGAGGCGGTGACCGGCCGGGCGATCGGCTACGTGGGTTCGTCCTCGTACCTCTTCCCGCGCAGCGTCCGCGAGAACCTCGTCTATGCCCTCAAGCACCGCCCGGTCACCGAAGCGGCCTACCAGGGCGACGCGCAGCGTGAACACGCCTTCCAGATGCGCGAGGCCGTCCGGACGGGCACCTCGCTCCTCGACGTGAACGCGGAGTGGGTCGACTACGCGGCGGCCGGCGTATCCGGGCCGTCCGAGATGGAGGCGAGGATCGTCGAGGTCCTCCGGGTCGTGGATCTTGACGAGACCATCTTCGAGCTCGGCTTGAGGAGCAATGCCGATGCCGCGCGCAGCGGCGAGCTCGCCGAGCCGGCGCTGAGCGCGCGCGAGGCGATGCGCGAGCGCCTGGGCTCGCTCGGCATCCAGGACTGGGTGGAACGCTTCGATCCCGCGCGCTTCAACCGCAACGCGACGCTCGCCGAGAACCTGCTGTTCGGAACGCCGATCGGCAAGACGTTCGACATCGAGAACCTGGCGAAGAACGGCTACGTGCGGCGCGTGCTCCAGGAGACCGGCCTGCTCGGGGACGTGCTGCGCACCGGCCACAAGCTCGCCGAGACGATGGTGGAGCTGTTCAGCGGCCTGCCGCCGGGGCACGAGTTCTTCGAGCGCTTCAGCTTCATCCGTCACGAGGACCTGCCCAACGTCAAGGCGATCCTCGCGCGCGCCGCGGACGTCGGTCTGCAGGGCCTGGACGAGCCCGCCCGCAACGAGCTCCTCGGTCTGCCGTTCAAGCTGATCTCGGCACGCCACCGGCTCGATCTGATCGACGAGGCGTTCGAAGTCCGCATTCTCGAAGCACGCCGCTACTTCGCCGCTCATCTGCCGCCCGAAATGAAGGGGGCAGTGGAGCTATTCGATCCGGCGCGCTACAACAACGCCGCCTCGCTGCAGGACAACATCCTGTTCGGCAAGGTGGTGACCGGGCGGGCGGAGGCCACGGCGCGCATCGGCGCGCTGCTGCGCCAGATACTCGACGAGCTCGGGCTGCGACCGCTCGTGCTCAGGATCGGCATCGACTACCAGGTCGGGGTCGGCGGCGCGCGCCTGAGCGCCGCCGACCGGCAGAAAGTCGCGATCGCGCGCGCGCTGCTCAAGCGCCCCGCGGTGCTGATCCTGGATCAGGCCACGGCCCTGCTGGACCCCGCGTCGCAGCAGCGCATCGTTTCCCGGATCCTGGAGTACCGCAAGTCGCAGAGCGTGCTGTGGGTGCTCACGCAGGCCGGCATGGCGGAGCGGTTCGGGCGCGTGCTGGTCCTGGATCGCGGCCGGCTGATCGAGCACGGGGCGTTCGACGAGCTGAAGTGCGCCGGCGGGGTGCTGCACACCCTACTCAAGAGCGATTGATTGCCCGATACGGAGGCGCGGCATGACCCTCGAGCAGGAAGTCGAGCTGATACGGCAGATCCCGATCTTCAGCAAGATCGACCCGGCGATGCAGAAGCTGCTGTGCTTCAGCAGCGATCGCCTGACCTACGAGCCGGGCCAGGTCATGTTTCATGTTGGAGACACTGCGGACGCGGCCTACGTCGTGATCGACGGCATCGCCGAAATGACGGTCCCGACGACGGCGGGCGAGCACATCGTCGTCAACACCCTGGGGCGCAACGCCGTGATCGGCGAGATCGCGATCTTCGGCAGCGTGCCGCGCACCGCCACGGCGACCGCGAAGACCCGCCTGGAGACGCTGCGCATCGCCAAGGACATGCTCGTCGAGGTGATTCGCAAGAACCCCGACGCGGCCATCGAAATGATCCGCATCCTTGCGGAGCGCCTGGCAAACACCACCGCGCTGCTCCAGCGCGAGGGGTCGAGAACAAGGTAGTGACGCGGGGGTGAGCAGCGCGTGACCCCGGCGCGGTGACGGGGGGTGTGAAGCACGAACCCCGTCGCCGCGGGTCCTCATCCCTCGAGGATCTCGAAATCCTTGGTGATTTCGGCGGTCTTGCCGAGCATGATCGAGGCCGAGCAGTACTTCTGGTGCGACAGACGGATCGCCTGCTCGACGAGGTTGCGCTTGAGCATCCTGCCGCGCACGACGAAGTGCATGTGGATCTTTGTGAAGACCTTCGGGTCCGTGGGAGCGCGCTCCGAGGTGAGGCGAACCTCGCAGCCGGTGACCTCCTGCCCGCTCTTTTTCAGAATCAGCACGACGTCGTAGGCGGTGCACCCTCCCGTGCCGACCAGCACCAGCTCCATCGGGCGCGGGGCGAGGTTGCGGCCGCCGCCCTCCGGCGCCCCGTCCATCGCGACGACGTGATTGCTGCCGGTCTCGGCCACGAACAGCATTTCGCCAGCCCATCGGACGCTGCATTCCATAGACATTCCCCATTAAATCAAAGGTTTTGCAGTGCAAAATAAAATCCCCACGGAAATCATGGGCTCAGTTGAAATTTTTATCGGAAGAGCCGGAGTCTGGCGGGGCAAAGAGCCCTGAAGTTAACTCGTTAGCCGGCTTTCTTCATACCATTCAAATAAGTTATTTAACTATCAATATGATGATCTTGCGTTGCAACATCGGCGCTGGCACACTGCGCACCAGTGTAGGCACCTCGGAGGATCGGGGTGCCGGACGGTTTGTCTCCTCCACCCTCCTCCTTTGGTGGATTTAGCGCAACTCTTTTGAGTTGCGCTTTTTTTTGTAGCGGCGGTTTGACCGCGCGGTGCAAGTCCAATAGAATCGCGGCCTTTTCGAAATGCGCGCCATGAGCACTTATTCAGCGAAAGCGGGCGACGTGCGGCACGGCTGGTACGTTGTCGATGCGCAAGGCA
>JAKALD010000327.1 GCA_021813275.1 Pseudomonadota bacterium
CGCGCAGGAGATCGCGTTCAACGACATCCGCACCACGCTGCAGGCGCTGATCTCGACCTACGACAATACGAATAGCCTGCACACCAACGCCTACGACGAGGCCATCACCACGCCCACCGAGGAATCGGTGCGCCGCGCGATGGCGATCCAGCTGATCATCAACCGCGAGTGGGGTCTGGCGAAGAACGAGAACCCGAACCAGGGATCGTTCATCATCGACGAGCTCACCGACCTCGTCGAAGAGGCGGTGCTGAAGGAGTTCGAGGCGATTTCCGAGCGCGGCGGCGTGCTCGGCGCGATGGAGACCGGCTACCAGCGCGGCAAGATCCAGGAAGAGTCGATGTACTACGAGCACAAGAAGCACGACGGCTCCTACCCGATCGTCGGCGTCAACACCTTCCGCAACCCGCACGACAGCGGCGTGCCGCAGAAGATCGAACTCATCCGCTCGACCGAAGAGGAAAAGCAGTCACAACTCAAACGCCTGCGCGAGTTCAAGGCGCGCCACAAGGACGAGTCCGGCCCCATGCTCGCGCGCCTGCAGCAGGCGGTGATCGACAATCAGAACGTGTTCGAGGTGCTGGTGGACGCGGTGCGCTGCTGCTCGCTCGGACAGATCACGAATGCGCTGTTCGAGGTGGGGGGGCAGTACCGGCGCAGCATGTAGGAGCGCAAGCCGGCCGGGAGGTTTCGCGTCGAATCAGCGCGTGCGCCGGCTGCGCAGGAGATCGCCCACGAAGGCGGAATTGAGCTCGCCGCTGGCGTTTAGCCCGCGCGCTTTCTGCGTGTTCTCGATTGCCTCGCGCGTCGTCTGATCGAGATTCCCGGTTACCTGTGCTCCCGAGAGCCCAAGCTCGGTCTGGATCTCGCGCACATCGGCTTCGCTCAGTTCCGTCTCGTAGGCGTTGAGGGCGTTGCGGAAGGGCATGTAATCCGGCGCCGGCGCTTCGGATGGCGGCGCAGTCGGCGCCGGCGGAGCTGCTGCGACGGACGGAGCGGCGGCAGGCTCCGTGGGATTTGGACGCGGACCGGAACTGCGCGCCGCCAACGGCAGCAGCTTGAGAAGCAGGTCATACCAGTAAGGCGCCCCGAGTGAAACCGCCAGCGCCGTGATGATCCAGCCGAGCACGCTGCGCAGCAACGCACACGCCCGGTCGGCGTCCCAGGCGGTCCCGCTCAGCCACGGCGTCGGCCAGCCGATCGGCATCCCCGCGGCGCCGAGCGCCTCGAGCTCGGTGCGCGCCCCACGAGCCCGTTCGTCGACGCTGCTGCTGTCGTGGTCGGATTTCGCGGCATATGCCTCCGCGCTCCTCACCGCGACCGCGCGCAACATCGGTTCGCGCCAGATTCGCATGGCGAGATCGATGCTGTCGACATTGAGCGAGACCGCGGCGAATAGTCCGAACGCGAGCAACAGCCACTGCGTCTGGCGTTTATACCAGCCGCTTACGCGCTGCATCGTCTCGTCGTACCAGGCCTCGATGCGCTGGCGCGCCAGACTCGCATCTCCGCCGGTCTCTTTGAGCACGATCTCCAGATTCGCCTTGAGCGGCCCGTCGGGCAAAGCGCTCACGGTCTGGCCGAAATCGGCGTAGAGACGCCGCTCGCCCCGATAGGTACGGGACAGGGTATCGAGCAGCGCCACTGCGAACCGGTCCGCGGAGAGATACGACGGTGCACGCTTCGCATTGCGCATCGAGTCGATCAGCGGGTGCTCGATGAGTGCGCTCGAAAGGGCGTATACCTGAGCCTCGGCCTGCGGTGCGGCGGGAGAGGCTGCCCCTGAGACGAAGTTACCGAGCAGGGCGCGCGCAATTCCGGCCACGCGCGCGACGGGCCCACCCGCGCCGCGCCCGCCGAGCATCGACTCGACGCCCTTCCACAGCATCTCGCCGCGAAGGCCCAGGAATCCGGCGATCATTTCTACTGCGCTGCTGCATAGGATCGCCAGCAACAGATAGACGACCATCAATCCGATCGCAACCTCGACAATTGGCATGTTCATCGTTCGCCTCCCGCGCTACTCGATGTCGTTGTAAAACACGTGGCTTCCGATGCGTGCGCATGGCGTCTTGCCGCGCGCCCAGGCAGGCAGCATCGAGGCGACGTGGTAATGCGTCGCGCCCGAGGTCGAGTCGGCGAGCGTGCCGGCGACTGCCGCGCGCGCGACGTCGAGGCAGAGGCGGAACGCCACGTCGGTGGCACCGACCGCCAGCAGCCGCGCGCGGTTAGGGTCGTTCGGATTCCAGCAGGAGAACTGAAAGGGACGCTTGCAGACGTCGACTACGGTTCCTCCCCACCAGTAGCGCGGGCCGCGCCGCGCTCGGTTCAGCACGACGCTTGCGACGCCCTCGATTCCCGGCTGTCCTTCGCCGCGCGCCTCGCCCCACAGCGTGCGCGCGAACACATCGACCGCGTCGCTCGGCGGCGTCGCCGGCGGCGGTATAGCGGCTGCCGCCTGCGCAGGCGCGCTCCACAGCAAGCGTGCGTCGATTCCCGCCGGGCGATCGGCGTGTAGCACCGGCTCGAGGCCGAAGTAGCGCAGCACCGGCTGGATGCGGGCGAAGTAGCTGCGCCGGTCGCCTTCCGTGCGGCCGGCGACCAGCAGCCCGGCCAGCCGTCCCTCGGGGTCGAAAGCCGGCGCGCCGCTGTCGCCCTCGATGCTCACGGGGTCGGTGCTGAAATGGTTGTCGGGCGCGAAATCCGCGTACTCGACGTTGCCCGTCGTTCGGTAGCGCAGGCCGTCCACGCGTCCCTCGCGGACGTTGCCTTTGCGCGGCGCTCCGGTCTGCGCGCCCTCGGCGACGATGCTCCAGCCCTCCTCGACGAGGCTCGTGACGTCCGTCGGCAGCGGCACCTGAGCAAGCAGGTCGTCCTGCGCATCGGCGTCGACCTCCGCGAAGCCGGCGTCGAAGCGGTTGATCGCACCGCCGTATTGCAGCGGCACCCAGTTCATCAGCGTGGCGACCGGCCGCGCAGTCTTTCCAGGCAGCTCGCACACGATGCGCACGCGCTGGCGGCGCACCGCGGCAAGATCCGGGACCTCGAGCGGCGCGACCACGTGGCCGGCGCTCAGCAAGAACAGCTTGCCCGGATACTGCGGATGGCGCGCGAGGCAGCAGATCGTCCCCGGCCGGTCGCTGCCGTAGCTCTGCATGTAGATGCGCGGCGCCGCCACGTGGGCTTTATCCGTTGAGTATCTTCTCGGCCAGCTCCGGGGTCAGCACACCGGTAGGCGCGTCGCTGTCCTCATGCTGCTTGATCGCCTCGCGCGTCTGCGGACCGAAAAAGCCGTCGACGAATACGCCGAGCTTCTTCTGGATCTCCTTGAGCTTGCCGACGGTCAGTACCTTCGTCTCGTATTCGCTCTTCGGATCGCCTCCGCTCGGCCCGATTTTCGCGTCGTCGGGCGCGATGTGCCGCGCCGCCGGTTTGGCCGGCGTTTGCGTTTCGTCCTTCTTCCCGGCCGCGGCAGCGGCGCCGCTCTTCGGCGCGTCGTTCGGATCGAGC
>JAKALD010000063.1 GCA_021813275.1 Pseudomonadota bacterium
GGCCTGGCTCTTACGCATCGTCGGGCTGGACAGGCTGTGGCTCGATCCGGCGGATAGTCTCACACCGGGCCTTCAGCGCGAGCTCGAGCTCGCACGCGTGCTCGCGCTGCAGCCCGACCTTGTGCTTCTCGACGAGGTGATGGCGGGTATGACGCGCGACGAGCAGGAATCCGTTCGGAGGATTATCCGCAAGCTTGGAGACTTCGGGATTGCCGGCATTGCCTGCGTCGAGCACGTGATTGCTGCGATCGCGGATCTTTCGGACCGCATGGTAGTGCTCGATTTTGGCCGCAAGATCGCCGAAGATGTCCCCGCCAAGGTTCTAAAGGACCCGGCGGTTGTGCGCGCTTATCTCGGTGAGCCCCAATGATGGGGGCTGCGCCGCACAATCCCGGACCGGCGCTTCGGGTTGAGGGGCTCGTCGCGGGAATCGGTCCGCTCACCATCTTGCACGGAGTGTCGCTCGAGGTCGGGGTGAACGAAGTCGCGGTGGTGCTCGGTGCAAATGGGGCGGGGAAAACCACCCTGCTGCGTGCGGTGGCCGGTCTGCTGACGCCGCGCGAGGGGAGGATTCAGCTCTTCGGGGATGCGATTCAAGGCCGTGCACCGCACCTCGTTGCCCGAGCGGGGCTCGGCCACGTGCCGAGCGGGCGGGAGCTGTTCCCGAGGCTCACGGTCGGCGATCACCTTGATCTGGGTGGACGCCTGTGCGCGCCGCCTAGGCGCGCCGAGCTCAGGGACCGGCTGCTCGCCATGTTTCCGGTCTTGGCCGAGCGGCTGCGTCAGCCCGCCGGAACGCTCTCGGGTGGAGAGCAGCAGATGGTGGCTATTGCGCGGGCTTTGATGACCGATCCGCGCGTGCTTCTTCTTGATGAGCCGTCAACAGGACTCGCGCCAAAGATCGTGCTCTCGGTCTTTAAGACCCTGTCGAAGCTGCGTGAGCATGGTGTGAGTGTCTTGCTCGCCGAACAGAGCCTGACCCTGGGGCTTTCGATGGCCGACCATGCCTTCGTCATCGATCACGGTCGCATCGTGCTCTCGGGAACCGCGGCCGAGATTTCTAGCGACCGGCGAGTCGTCGACACGTACCTGGGCAGGTAGCAGATCGGTCGCGATTGATGTTGCGCGAGCGCTGCGACTCTCGGCGTGCTCTAAGCAGCTCGCCGGAGCGCCCCGCCTTGGTCAGCGCTCGCCGCCGACCGCACGGGCAAGATGCGCGATGACGTCCCGGTATATCTGCTCGAGCGGCCGGTCGAACGTCGCCTCCGGAAGCTCGGCCAACGTCTCTGCCAGCTCGCGGGAGACCAGGCTCTGCGTGCGGTATCGGTTGACCCTCCGCCGCCACGTGCTCTCATCTGTGCGCTGGCGGGCCCGCTCGAGCTCGGCATCGAGCACCTCGCTCAATCGACGAACTCCGTTGTCGTCGTCCTTGCTCACCGTGAGAAGCTGAGGAGAGTCCGCGCTCGCGCGCGTTGCCATGACCGAGCGCAACTCCGCCATGGTGAGTTCCGCGCCGGGCAATTCGGCCTTGTTGATGACGATCACGTCCGGCGTTTCCAGTATTCCCGCTTTCATCGCTTGCAACGAGTCGCCGAGCCCCGGCATCACGACCAGAACTTCGACGTCCACCAGCTGGCGCACGCCGTAGCCGGTCTGGCCGACACCGACGGTCTCAAGGATGATCTCCGTGAAGTTGAACCCGTCGACCGCGGCGAGGACCTCTGGAAGGTTGTCGCCCAGCCCGTCGTGCGCCCGGCCGCTCGGCAATGAGCGAATGTACAGGCGAGGATCGTCGGCCAAGTCCTCCATGCGTACTCGGTCTCCGAGCAGCGAGCCACCGCTACGCGGGCTTGACGGATCGACCGCGATCACCGCGAGCGGTGCGCTGCGCTCGATTCGATGGCGGGCGAGGCGGCCGATAAGCGTGCTTTTTCCGACGCCCGGAGCGCCAGTGACGCCGATTCGCGGCGCTCTGTTTGCGGTGCGGGCCAGATCGCGCACCACCTCGCTCGTTGTGGCGCGGGCGGCTCGGCTCAGCGCCCGGCCGAGTGCGCGACGGTCAAATAGCTCGATTGCGCGGTTCGCCGTCACTCGCCCTCCGGGAACAGGCTCGCGTCATGTTCACCGAGCCGTGGGGGCGGCGCGAGCCGGTCCGGCGTCCCGTAAAGCTTGATCGGATTGCCTACCGCGCGAAGCGCCGCCCCGGTCACCGGGATCTCGACTACCATTCTCCGCGACCGCGTATGTTCACTCGCCAGCGCGGATTCCATGCTTTCGACGCCCGCGACCACGATTCCCAAGGGCGCGAGTCGTGCCACCCAGCGCTCCGTGGTATCAGCGGCCAGTAGCCCGCCAACCAGATCGACAACCAGCTTGCGGTTCTCGCGACGGGCAGCCATGGTTGCCAAACGCGCATCGTCCAACCATTCGGGCCGCGATACTTCCAGGCAGAACTTCCGCCAGAAATTGTCATGGGTGATGAACAGAGTCACCCAGCCGTCACGCGTCGGAAAGATTTGGGCCGGCACGATGTACGGGTGCGCCGACCGTGGATACCGCTCGGCCCGCTCACCCACGTTGAGCCACGCACTCGCGAGGTAGTTGAGCTGCGAGAGCATCACGTCGTACATGGCAATGTCGATTTGACCGCCCTTGCCTTCGACCAGCTTGGCGAGCAGGCCGACAGCACCCATCATGCCCGCCGAATTGTCTACCGCCGAATACCCGGTCTTTGTGGGCGGTCCCTCGGGGTCGCCGGTGAGCGCCATAACACCGGTGAGCGCCTGGATCACGTAGTCATAGGCCGGGCGGTCGGCGTATGGGCTGTCCAGGCCGTAGCCGGTCAACGCCACACAGACAATGTCCGGGTTCCAGCGCTTCAGACGCTCGTAGGTCAGGCCGAGCTTTCGAATCGCCGCAGGTCGCAGGTTCGTGATCAGGGCGCGGGCGCCCCGCACCAATTTTCCTAGGTCCGCCTGACCGGTGTCGGTCGTGAGATCCAGGACTACGCTCTGCTTGTTCCTATTGAGGCTCGCGAAATAGGCGTTGTGCGGGCCAATCCAGTGCGGGCTGATGCTGCGGCCAATGTCACCCTCGGGTGGCTCGACTTTGATCACTTCCGCGCCGAGGTCGGCGAGCAGCATGCCGCAGTAGGGCCCCATGAGCATGTGGCCCACCTCGATGACGCGCACCCCTTCGAGAGGCAGACTCATGAGAGGCTGCGTGCAATCGACGCGACCACGTCCTCCAACAGCATATCGCTCGTGAACACGCCGCGAACGCCCTTCGCGCGCAAAGCCTCTTGGTCGTGAGCCGGAATGGTGCCGCCGACGAATAGCGGAATTTCCATGGCGTTGAGGTCGCGTAGCGCCTCCATGGTCTCCGCGACCAGGTCGTTGTGACTGCCGGAGAGAATCGACAGCCCCACGGCATCGACGTCTTCGTCGACCGCTGCGCGGGCAATGAAGCCGGGCGACTTGCGCAGGCCCGTGTAGATCACGTCGGCGCCCGCATCGCGTAGTGCGAGGGCGATCACCTTGGCGCCCACGTCGTGACCGTCCAAGCCAGGCTTGGCGATCAGAATGCGCTTGCCGCGCAGGAGAGTGGTGGAGGACGATGCGTTCATAGCCGTATCGGCTCCCGGAATTCGCCCCATTCGAGCTTGAGGCGCTCGACCATTTCGCCGACGGTCGCGTAGGCGTGGCAGCAGTCGACGAGATAGGGCATCAGGTTTTCGTTGTCCTTTGCGGAGGCTTGCGCGAGTCGGCCGAGGGTGCGCTCGACCTCGGTCGCGTTTCGGCGTGCGCGTACCGCTTCCAAGTTCTCGAGAACGCGCTGGCTCACACGGGGATCCAAATGGAACGTCTCTCCTGGAGCCACCTGTTGATCGGCGCGCTGGAAGCAGTTGAGGCCGACGACCGCGCGCTCGCCGCTGTCGATCTGCAGCTTGCGGTCATGCGCTCGTCGGGCGACCTGGAGTTGGAGCCAACCCTCTTCGATTGCCTTGACGGCGCCGCCGTGATCCTCGACCTCCTTCATCAGCGCAGTGATGCGGTCTTCCATCTGGTCGGTGAGATATTCGACATAGTAGCTTCCCCCCAGTGGGTCGACCGTGCGCGCTACGCCGCTCTCGTAGGCGACGATTTGCTGCGTGCGCAGAGCCAGCTCGGCCGAGAATTCGGTCGGGATCTGAAAGGCTTCGTCGTACGCGCACGTGAAGATTGACTGAGCACCTCCCAATACCGCGGCGAGAGTCTCGGTCGTGACGCGAATCACGTTGTTGTACGGCTGCGGCGCAACGAGCGACGAGCCGCCGCAGACGACGCCGAAGCGGAACATCTGCGCCTTGGGATCGGTCACGCCGTAACGCTCTTTGAGCAAATTGGCCCAAATGCGCCGGGCGGCGCGGAACTTGGCGACCTCCTCGAAAAGGTCCATGTGGACATAGAAGAAGAACGATAGACGCTTGGCGAACTGGTCGGCATTGCCGCCGCGCCTGATCAGCTCATCGACATAGGCGAGGCCATTGGCGAGCGTATAGGCGATTTCCTCGGCGGCAGTGCAGCCGGCATCGCGCATGTGTGCCCCGGCGATAGAGATCGTGTTGAAGCGCGGTGTCACCCGGCTTCCGAAGACCACCGTATCTGAAATCAGGCGCATTGAAGGGCGGGTCGGAAAGATCCAGGTTCCGCGCGCCACATATTCCTTCAGGATGTCGTTCTGGATGGTCCCTGTGAGTTTTTCGCGCGGAACGCCGTTGCGATCGGCGCAGGCTATGTACATCGCATAGATCACGGCCGCGCTGCCATTGATGGTGAACGAGGTCGAGATGCGCGAAAGGTCGATGTCGCGGAACAGACTCTCCATTTCTGCAAGGTTGGACAGAGAAACGCCGACCTTGCCGATCTCGGGGCGCGCCATCGGATCGGTCGGGTCGAGCCCGCATTGCGTCGGCAGGTCAAGCGCCACCGACAGGCCGGTTTGTCCCTGCTCGAGCAGAAAACGGTAGCGCTCGTTCGATTCTTCGGCTGTGCCGAAGCCTGAATACTGACGCATCGTCCACAGGCGGCCGCGGAATCCGTCGGCGAAGACCCCGCGGGTGAAGGGGAACTCCCCGGGCTGTCCGATCTCTCGAACGCCGCGCATGTCCTGCGTGGCGACCATCGGCGCTTCAATGCCAGACGGGATTGCCGTTCCAAGGCTAGGAGCCCTGCTCGTTGCACGTGCTTCAGGGGCTGCTGCGCTCATTCTGTCCCTCACGATTTGCGGGCGAGTAACTGATCTGCGGCCGCCCAGTGATCAGGGTGAACCCAGGTATGCACGAACTCGGTCTGTTCGCGGTGCTCGCGTGCGGCGCGCGTCAGGCCGATCCGATGATCCGACGCGAGCGCCTTGAACGCGCGCAGCACCTGGGGTGCCAGGGCGCGAATTGGCTCGAGGAAGCGCTCGAGGCAATTCTCGAGCGCCTCGTCCCGGGTCGCTGCAACGTCGAACAAGCCGATGTGGCAGGCCTCTTCGGCATCGAGAACCCTGGCCTCGGTGAGAAGACGCAGCGCCCGCCGAGTGCCCATAAGTTCGAATAGGTCGGTACCGCCACCGAAGCCCGTGGAGATGTTGAGACGACCTTGCACGAAGCCGATGCCAGCATGTGCCGCGGCGACGCGGAAATCACACGCAAGAGCGAGCTCTGCACCCCCACCGAGTGCGAGACCGTTCACCGCGGCGACCACGGGCACGGCGAAGCGCCGGACCTCGCCGAGCGCCTCGTTCGCCCGACGAAAAAGGGCTTGCGCATCGGCTTCGCTCCGCAAGGATGCAAATTCCTTGAGGTCCCCACCGGCGGCAAAGCTCTTGTTGCCCGCGCCGGTGATCACCGCGGCGCGCAGCGACGTGTCGGAACCGTGCTCTTCGAAAACGCGGCCGAGTTCTTCGAGCACGGCCCGACTGAGTGCGTTTCGCTTCTCGGGACGGTTGATGCAGACGCGCAGCACGCTTTCTCGTACGTCCACTACGAGGTGTTCAGGAGCAGTCATTTGCCGAAAAGCGCTTCGATGGACTGCTCGGCGTCCATCAGGCGCTCGGCGTACTCTTGGCATCGCGATGACATGCGATGCGTAGGGCCCGCGACCGCCAAGCCGAGAATTTCTTGGTTGATCCGAAGGGGGACTGCGACGGCGGTTACGTCGACGACATTCTCGCCCTTAGTCATGTAGTAGCCCCGCCGACGGCCAATTTTGAGATCGGCCTTCAATTGCTCCGCGTCGACGATGGTGTGTGCGGTCGCCGCGCTCAAGCGACGCGAGTCCAGCCATTTGTCGAGCGACTCAGGTGTCAGGTTGCCCAAAACCACCTTTCCGATTGAGCTCGAATGCAGGGGCTTTCGCTCCCCCGGGCTGGCGATATAGCGGATGGTGTGCAGTCCAGGCACCACCTCGAGGTAGAGCGCCGAATCGCCTTGGCGCTTGCCGAGGATGATCGTTTCCTTGGTCTGGTCGCGCAGCTTGTGCAGGGCTCGCTCGATACGGTTCAGAAATGGGTCGTGTGCCACGATGTTCTGTGCAACGTCCAAGAGCCGGCGTGTTGGATAGATCTCCTTGCGGCGGGTCGCCGAATAGAGATAGCCGCGCTCGAAAAGTGTTTGGACCAAGCCGTGGCAGCTGCTCACCGGGACATCTGCCTGCTCAGCCAGCTCACTCAGGAGCATGGGGCGACGAACTGCCTCGAATGCTTCGAAGATCGCAAGGGTGCGGTCGGCTGTTCGGACGGCGGGCATCGGAGATTAGGTTCAGCGGGCTGAAAAGCATTTTGATATTACGAATTCTGACTGTCAAGCCATGAAGTGTGGCAACCGTCTGAAGTCACGTAAGTAAGTGGATCTACCGGTTCCCACAGTCTGGCTAGGACGGCGCATTTCCCCAGATGGGTCAGCGTCATAGCTTCCGCTTGCGGGCAATACCTCGGATCGCGCAGTTCGGTCTTGAGGCCACCCAGAACGCTATGCTCATCAGTGGCTCGGCAGCGGCATGACCCATTTGGCCAGCGCCATCGGCATCGAAGCCATCCGCCACCACGGCAAGCGGGTGCGCTTCTACTCGACGGTAGAGTTGGTCAATGCGTTGGAACTCGAGAAGGCCGCCGGCAAGCAGGGGCAAATCGCTGACCGGCTGATATGTACGCGGACCTGGTGATCCTGGGCGAGATGAGCCATCTGCCCTTCAGCCAGCCCGGCGGGGCGCAGCTGTTCCACCTGCTCTCCAAGCTCTACGAGCACACCAGCGTGCTCATCACGACCAACCTGAGCTTCGCAGAGTGGATCATCGTCGCGCGGCGCCGTCGGTCGTGTTCAACACCTCCAGCCGAGGCCGGTTCTTACATCGAACGCCGCTGAGGATTTTCGATATAATTCCCGGTGCAGAAGGCTGCACTCCGCACCCCGTGTGCAGGCAGTATGTGCGCACGGCGGCCGAAAAGTCCGTTGTAAATCAAACGGCCAAGTAGCTCAGTTGGTAGAGCAGAGGACTGAAAATCCTTGTGTCGGTGGTTCGATTCCGCCCTTGGCCACCAACTTTCAATTGCTTACCGGCGACTGTGCCGGAATTGTGCCGATAAGCCCGTCCACGAGCATCGCGCGGTGAGCGAGATGCGCACGCGACAGGTGCGCGTAGCGCCGCACCATCGCCGGCGTCTCCCAGCCAGCGGGCGGCCGGACCGCAAGCTAGGGAATAGCCGACTTGCCGGGCCGGCCGGGCGGCTTTCCTTGGTTATCAACAGCTGATAAGATAGGCCCCTTGCTTGGCGCGACGCCAGACCGGGCTGGATACTCTGCTCGACCTGCACGAGGAAATCCTCGTTCAGGAAGGCGGCTACTGGGTCAAGATCGAGGCATGGACCGTGGAGCCCACGGAAGGTGTCCCGCACGGAATTCGCTATTCGTTGACCCTGCACGACCCCAGAGGCACGCGTGTTCTGGGCTATGACAATTCACATGCGGTCGCGGCCCCCAGGAAGGGCTTCGCGGGCCGGCGGCTCGAATACGATCATGTGCATCGTCACGCCAAGGACAAGGGCGTGACGTACGAGTTTTCGAGCGCCGGGCAGCTGCTGAAGGATTTTTTCGAAGAGGTCGATAAGGTGTTGAAGGAGGTTCTGTGAGGACCATCACTATCGGAATCATGCCGCAAGACAAAATGCGGGCTCGTGCATTGAGCATCGCAAGAGGCAAATACAAGCCGAAGCCGGGGGAACCCAAGATTTGGTTTCCCTCGATGCGATCCGTAGCGGAGGTTCTAAGCGACGAGAATCGCGCCTTGCTTAAGGTAATCCGTGATTCGCAGCCGGGGTCGATAGGTGAGCTTTCTCGGCTTACGGGACGGCAGGTGAGCAATCTTTCGCGCACTCTGAAGACCATGTCGAACTATGGACTGGTCGAGTTGAAGCGCGTGGAAGGGGGCAAGCAGGTGCGTCCCATAGTCAGAGCGCGTGAGTTCCGAATTCTCGCTGCGGCTTAGGACCAATGGCATCGCCCTTGGCCACCAATCCTGCGAACGAATTGAGCAAGTCCCGGCCGGGTGATTCCCCCTCGGCCACGGCTAGGCAAGCGCGCTCGCGACGATGTTGATCGCGAGGGCGAGGATCACCGTGTAGAAACCGAAGGAAGCGACGCCGTGCAGCAGCACGAGGCGGCGCATGCGGTGCGTCGTGACTTGCACGTCCGAGACCTGCGCGGTCATCGCGATGACGAACGCGAAGTACGCGAAATCCAGGTAGTCGGGCCGATCCTTGCCCGGGAACACCAGCCCGCGGTCGAGCTCGCCGAACGGCGCGACGACGTCGCCGTAGTAGCGGTGGGCGTAATGGAAGGCGAACCCGATGTGCGCCAGCAGCCAGGACGCGAACACCGCGAGCCCCGCGAGCAGGACGTAGGCGACGTGCCAGGCCGCGCCGAGGCGGTGCGCGGCGCCGAGCACCAGGGTGACGGCGAACAGGCTCGCCGCCGCGGCGCACAGCACGAGCGCCAACAGGACCGGCCCGCTCTGATCCTGCTCGCGGGCGCTGCGCTCGGTCACTTCCGGCGTGGCATGGACGACGATTCGGTAGGCTAGGGCAACGAAGCAGGCGACCGCCGTGATCCACGCAATCAGGAAGCGGCTGCTGCCGAAGGGCGAGACGGGCAGGATCAGCAGCGCGACCGCGCCGGCTGCGGCTGCGGTCGTCAAGCGGCGCCTGCCGTTGGCATTGAAGGGGTTGAGCGCGACCCGGGGCCGCTTGGCACGCATGCGATACGCTCGGAGAACGAAGCGGGGCGAGGATAGCAAACGCGGGCTCGAGCGGCCCGGGGCGTCGCGACGTTTCCTTCGGGACGTGCGAGTGCGCGCGCCGACCCGGGCCGGCGCCCCGGTGGTGCACAGTGACCGCTTCTACGCCCGAACTTCCCCGAGCGCGGCGCGCGTGGCTTCGAGGTAGCGCAAGCCGTACTTCTGGTCGGGCTCGAGATGGCAGCCCTCGGCCCACTCGTTCCACGCGTTCACGAACAGCAGCCGCTCGTCGCCCCGGAAGCGCTCTTTCGTGTAGGCGATCGCCGAGCGCAGCCACGCCTCGTATTTCTCCGGCGACGCGTTCACGAAGATCCCGGCCGTGTCGCCGCGCCGAGGGGTGTTGTCCCACGAAGGCATGACGCACTTGAACAGCTTGTAGCCCGCCTCGTCGCGGTCGATGAAGCTCTGCACATAGGCGTCGTAGTCGAACAGGTTCCCGGCGAACGACGTGGAGTTCGCGGTGATTTGCAGCACCGCGTGCTGCGGGACGCGCAGGCCGGCGAACTGGGCGGAGGCGTCGAACCCGATCGCGCGCGGGTCGGTCAGCTCGGGCACGCTTTCGACCTGCACGAGATAGGGGTCGGCGATCCCGTGGGCGCGCGCTGCGCGGCGCCAGATGTCCGCGGTCCTCGCCGGTTCCGGCAGCTGGCTGACCCGGAACACGAGCAGCAGCGGCCGATCGCCGACGCGGATGTAGCGCTCGTCCCGGAAATGCGGAACAAGGCTCTCGATGAAAGCGAGGTCGTCCTGCGGGCCGTAGTGCTGGGCGATCAGGACTTCCTGCTCTTGGCCGTCCCAGCGCCGCGTCCAATTCTCGTTCGCCCAGCACACGCAGTACGGATAGCGCGGGCGGCGCAGCGCGCGAACCTCCTCGAGCGGCCGCTCGAGCAACCGCCGCCCGTTGAACCAGTAGTAGTAATAGCAGAATCCGTGGATCCCGTAGGCCGCGGCGAGCTCCGCCTGGGCTTCGCGCACCTCGGGCAGACGCAGGTCGCAGAAGCCCAGATCGGCGGGCACGTGAGGCTGATAGTGCCCGAGGAAGCGCGGCGTGGCCCGGGCGACGTTGGTCCATTCGGTGAATCCCTTGCCCCACCATCGGTCATTCTCGGGGATCGGGTGAAACTGCGGGAGATAGAAGGCGATCAGTCTCGGCTCGCACGCCGCTCCCGCCATCCCCCGGTCTTCGATCGCCGCCGCGGCGAGCTCTTCTGCCATTCGAAGCGATTTTCCGCGAATTTCCCTTCGGCCTGCGCCTTTGTTTATTATGACAGAGGTCATTCGCACGGGCATCGCGTCTGAGCATTCTCATCGACCTGCTGGGAAGGCTGGCCGGAGCGACGCGCCGCTCCGTGGCGGACCGCCTGCGCCCGCGCCCCGGCGGAGCCGCTGCCGAGCCGCAAGCGGCGGCGCAGCTCAGGTACGCGTGGCAGCGCTTGAGCGCGGACGGGGCAGCCGATGACGACACCGACCGCTACGAGAACAGCCGCCGCGACGACGCGGTCGGCATGCTGTCGTTCGAGCCACACTTCGCGCTCGACGTCGGCTGCTACTCGGGTGGGGCGGCGCGCTCGATCAAGGACGCCTTCCCGCAGTGCAGGCTGTGGGGCGTGGAGCCCGACGCCAAGGCGGCTGAGCTTGCGCGGCGCCGAATGGACAAGGTGATCGTCGCGACGTTCGATACGATCGACTGGGCTGCGCAAGGCCTTCGCGCCGGCGATATCGACACGGTGTTCCTGCTCGATGTGCTCGAGCACATGTACAACCCGTGGCGCGCCCTCGAGTCGCTGCGCGAGCTCGTCAGTCCCCGCGCCCAGCTGGTGATCAGCCTGCCCAACGTGCGCAACCTATTCCTCCTCCGTGACCTGATGAACGGGTATTGGCGCTACCGCGACGCCGGGCTGCTCGACTCGACCCACATCCGCTTCTTCACGGAGCACGAGGCGCTGCGGCTCATCTACCAGACCGGATTCCGCGTCGAACGGCACGAATTCACGATCAACGCCGAAACCGCGTCGATGTACGAACAATGGAGGGACCGGCCGTTCCCGTGGCGGGTGGAATTCGAGCGGGGGTCGCTCCTGATCGAGAACCAGGCAGAAGTGCGGGGCTTTCTGGCGGCGCAGCACCTTTTCCTCGCGCGCCCCGCGCTGAAGCGCGAGCTCGGCGCCGAGGAATTGCGGTTGATCGAAGGGCCGCACCCGGAGACGTTCGCGCTGGGATTCGACCGTCCTGGCACGCTGTAACCGGAGCATGACCCGGCGCCAGGGCGACTCCGCCTTGCATCGCTGGGTGGCGCGCGCCGTGCCGGTCGCGCCCGCGGAGCTGGGCGCGCTCCTCTGGTCGTTCGCCTATTTCTTCCTGCTGCTTGCCGGTTACTACGTGCTGCGCCCGCTGCGCGACCAGATGGGCATCGCCGGGGGCGTGCGCAACCTGCCCTGGATGTTCACGGCGACCTTCGCCGCGCTGCTCGCCGCCCAGCCGCTCTACGGCGCGCTCGTCGCGCGCCTGCCGCGCGCGCGCTTCATTCCCTTCGTCTACCATTTCTTCGTCGCCAATCTCGCGCTCTTCTGGCTGCTGCTCGCGCTGCACGTCGCCACCGTCTGGGTCGCGCGCGCGTTCTTCGTGTGGGTGAGCGTATTCAACCTGTTCGCGGTGACCGTGTTCTGGTCGTTCATGGCCGACCTGTTCACGAGCGAGCAGGGCAAGCGCCTGTTCGGCTTCATCGGCGCGGGCGGCACCGCGGGCGCGCTGCTCGGGCCGCTGGTCACGATCTGGCTCGCGGTGCCGCTCGGGCCGGTCAACCTGCTGCTCGTCGCGGTCGGGTTCCTCGAGCTCGCGGTGCTGTGCGTGCACCGCCTGGAGCGTGCGGCGCACGCGGGCGGCCACGCGCCTTCGGGAGCGGTCGCGCAAGCCCCCGCGCCGGCCGAAGACACGCGCATCGGCGGAAGCGCCTTCGGCGCGCTCGGCGAGCTGCTCGCCTCGCCCTATCTGCTCGGCATCGCCGCCTGGGTCAGCCTGCTTTCCTTCGGCGGCACCTTCCTGTATTTGCAGCAGGCGCACATCGTCTCGGCGAGCGTCCGCGATCCCGCGCTGCAGACGCGCCTGTTCGCCGGCATCGACCTGGGGGTGGGCCTGCTCACCCTGGCGACGCAGTCGTTCGTCACCGGGCGCTTCCTGAAGCGCTTCGGGGTCGCGCCTGCGGCGGCCGCGCTGCCATCGGTCTACGTGGTCGCCTTTGCGGCGCTCGCGCTGGTGCCCACCCTGGGCGCCGTGGTGGTCTTCCAGATCTTGCAGCGCACGATGAACTTCGCGATCTCCAACCCCGCGCGCCAGGTCTTCTATACCGTCGTGTCGCGCGAGGCGAAGTACAAGGCGAAGAACCTGATCGACGCCGTGGTGTTCCGCGGCTCCGACGCGCTCTACGGCTGGCTGTTCGACAGCCTGCAGGCGATCGGGCTGAAGCTCGCGGCGATCGCCGCCTGCGCGGTGCCGGCGGCGCTCGGCTGGCTCGCGCTCTCCGCGATGCTCGGCAGGTCGCAGGAGAAGCGGGCGATGCGCCTCGCTGCGCATGCTGCGCTGCAAGACTGAATCCGCAAGACCGCGCTCGGCGAGCGCGCGTTAATATTTCCTTGTTTGCAATTTTTGACGTGGAATAATTTCACACGTTCTCCCGCGAGATCCGCCAAGGGCAGTATCAAGCCAATGATTCCGCGAATAAATTTGTGACGGGGCGAGCGCTGCCCAGTCGGTGCCCCGGTATCCGCCGCCTTTCCTGTGCGAGGGCGGCCGCGTGTCGCGTCGCGCGGTCCGATCGAGTTTCTACCGACCCCGCCACCTGTGGTGGCGAGGCCTTACTCCACCACATGGGAGGCGGCAATGACGGCAGTTCGGCACCTTGAGACGATGAGCGGCAACACCATGAACCCGGTCCTCCTGCAATTCGGGACCGGCGCGGCGGCGCAAACGACGCAGGAATGGCTACCCTTCACCATCAAGATCACGCGCGACGAGGCGCAGCTCGGCAAGGCAGTCGCGGTGCGCCGGGCGGCGTACGCGCGCCACGTTCCGACGCTCGCCCAACTGCTCGTACGTCCGGAGCCGTGCGATCGCGATCCGGCGACCGTCGTGCTGCTCGCGGAATCGAAGCTCGACGGCGCGCCGCTCGGCACGGTCAGGATCCAGACCAACCGCAGCGGGCCGCTCGCGATCGAGCAATCGGTGCAGCTGCCCGCGTCGCTGCGCGAGGCGAGCCTCGCGGAGCCGACGCGCCTCGGAATCGTCGAGGGGCGCATCGGGCGCGTGGTGAAGACGATGTTGTTCAAGGCGCTGTACCAGTACTGCCGCGATGCGGAGATCGACTGGATCGTGATCGGCGCCCGCTCGCCGCTCGACCGCCAGTACCAGGCGCTGCTGTTCGAGGACGTGTTCCCCGGCAAGGGATTCATCCCGCTGCGCCACGCGGGCAACATCCCGCACCGGGTGCTCGCCTTCAGGATGGACACCGCGGAAGCGCGCTGGACGCAGGCTAACCATCCGCTCTACGGGTTGTTCTGCCGCACCGAGCATCCCGATATCGACCTGCGCGACCCGCGGCACGCGCGCCCCGCGGACCAGGGACTGCGCGCGGGCTTCGGCCTCGCCGCGGTGCAAGCGTGAGGCGTGAGGGGCGGCGAGCGCCGCGGGCGCGCCGGTAGGCGAGACCGGTAGCGCTTCGCCGCATACTCCATGGCGCAATCGTCCCCGTTCGGCGCGCGACGCGGCGCCGACGCCGCGCTCGATGCGTGGCTGTTCGCGCTCTCGGCATACGGAGTGCCGATCGCGATCGCGCTGGTCTGCCTGGTCTCGCTCGTCGGCTGGCGCAGCGCGTATCCGCCCGGCGGCGGCACGGCCCTCGAGCTGCGGGCGCTCGAGCAGACCGGCGCGGCGCTCGAGCCTCGGCAGGCGCTGGCGAGGCTCGAGCGCATGCCGCCGGTCCTGCACCGCGACACGCACCTCGCCGAGCGCCCGTTCTGGTTCAGCTTCGTCGTGCCGGCGCTCGGTGGGGCCGACGAGGGCACCGACGCCGAGCTGCCCTCGCGCCATGCGCTGCAGGTGGCCTGCTGGGACGCGGCAAGCTTGCGCAGCCTGGGGTCCGCAAGCCGCGCGGACGCGACGGGGGTGGTGCGGGCAGCCAAGGCGGGATTCGTGATCGAGCTGGGCGAGCTGCGCGCCGCGCGCACGGTGCTGTGCCGGGCCCGCTTCGCGGG
This sequence comes from Pseudomonadota bacterium, assembly GCA_021813275.1. Classification (GTDB taxonomy): domain Bacteria; phylum Pseudomonadota; class Gammaproteobacteria; order Burkholderiales; family SG8-39; genus JAKALD01. The sequence continues at coordinate 14,561 of JAKALD010000063.1, forward strand.
GCCGGGCCGCATCCACGTCATGGGCTGGTCCGCGCCGCGCTTCGAGGCCTCGGTGCGGCGCTTCCATCACGACGCGGGGCTCCTCGAAGGCGGCCTGCTGATCCTGTCGGCATTCGTCCTGGTGACGGCGATCGTCAACCGCGAGTGGCTCTACGTGGTCTTCGCGGCGTGGCTGATCGCCAGCCTGCGCCTGGGCGCGATCTCCGCGGGCTGGGACACCGAGTGGTTCGGCCGCCTCGTGCCGGTCGGCTGGACGCTGCCGTTGCGCCAGCTCACCATCGCGGTCTACTACGTGCTGACCTACGCGCTGTTCACGCGGCTGTTCCGCGAGGACCTCGAGCGGGTGGGCCACGCCTGGCTGCTGCGCGTGGCGCGCTGGTCGTGCCCGCCGCTCATCGCGGCCGCGGTGCTGCTGCCGTTCGCGGAGTTCCTGCCGTTCATGTGGGTGAGCGCCGCGATCGGCATCGCGGTGCTGGTGTTCTTCCTCGCGCGCATCCTGCTGGTCACCCGCTCGGGCGTGGCGATGTGGTACAGCGCCTCGCTCGCCATCGTGCTGTTCGCGGGCCTGTACGAGGTGGCCGCCGCCGCGCTCGGCGTGAAGGAGCTGATCGGCGAGCTGAACAGCGTGACCGCCGCGTTCTCCTCGAGCCTGATGGCGGCGCTCGCGATCGCGCAGCAGATGCGCCAGGAGCGCGAAGCGCGCATCCGGGCGCAGGCCGAGCTGCACGACACCTACGAGGCGATCCCGATCGGCCTGTTCACGCTCGATCACGCCGGCCGGTTCGTGCGCGCCAACCCCGCGCTCACGGCGATGCTCGGCGTCGACCCGCAGCGCGACAGCGCCGCGCACTGGAGCGAGCACTTCGAGCCCGGCGCCTGGCGGCGCCTCACGAACGCGGTCGCCGAGGGGCGCACGCACGAGATGGAGCTGCGCGATGTCGGCGACCACGGCGAGCCGCGCCGCTGGTTCTACGTCAAGGCGACCGGCACGCGCAACGCGATCGAAGGCTCGCTGCAGGACATCACCGAGCGCCACGAGGCCACCGAGCGGCTGCGCTTCCTGGCCGCGAACGATCCGCTGACCGGGGTGCTCAACCGGCGCGGCATCGAGGAGATCCTCGAGCGCGCGAGCGCGCGCCTCGCCTCCGGCGAGCCGCTCGCCCTCGCGTACGTCGATCTGGACCGCTTCAAGCTGATCAACGATCTGTTCGGCCACATCTCGGGCGACGAGGTGCTGCGCCAGGTGGCGCAGCGCATCGGCGAGGGCTGCGGCG
>JAKALD010000064.1 GCA_021813275.1 Pseudomonadota bacterium
CGCGCAGGCTCTCCAGTTGTTTGAGCTCGAACTCCGAGATCACGATCCGCTTCCAAGTGTCGCTGGCGCGAATCAGCGCCGCGTACATGAGCTTCAGCACGGCGCGCTCGCCGAAAGCATGCGGGATCACCTTGGTGCGCCGGCGCTCTTCGCCAAAGAGCCGCTCGAGCAGGTTGGTCGTGCGTGTCGCGCGCCGGTGCGCAATCGGCAGCTGCAGATGCGCGATGCAGGCCTCGAAGTCGTCCAGGAAGCAGGCCGTCGCGCTCGGGAATTCGCGCTCGTAGCGGGCGACGAAGTCTTCTTTCGCGATCTGCGCAAGCTTGGGGCTGCCCGCCTGGTAGGCGGCCAGGGCCGCGCCCTTGAGCTCGCGCCACACCTCCTCGGGCACTTTGTTCTGCAGGTTTCGAATCTTGTGCGCCAGACAGCGCTGCCGCAGGCTCCTCGGAAACACCTCCTCGAAGGCGCGTATCAGCCCCGGCGCGCCGTCGGTGTTGCCCAGGATCGGATCGACAAGGTTCCGGGCCTTCAGATCGCGCAGGAAATCGCGGCAACTTGCCGTGTCCTCCTTCGTTCCGGGCGCCAGCCCCAGCAGCACTTTGTGACCCGTCTCGGTGATGCCCCAGGCCGCGAGCACCGCTTCGCGCGGCTGCCCGAGGTGCAGCTTCTCGGCGATCCCGTCGACGAAGAGGTAGAGCACCTTGAATTCGGCCAGATCCCGCGCGGCAAAGGCCTGGTAATCGGCCCAGAGCCGTTCGGTGAGCTCGCTCGCTGCCGTCCTCGTGAGCACGCAGCACCCCGATTCATCGGTGAACGCTTGCTCGATGTCGCGTACCGAGAGTCCCCGCGCGTACATCTCCACGGCCAGGCGCTCGAGCGCCTCGGTCCGGCCGCGGATCACCTCGCGAATCTGCGAGCGAAACGGCTCCGCCGTGTCAGCAACTTGCGGCACCGCGAACTCGATCTCGCCTTCGGCGCTCTTCACTCTGCCCGGCCGGTAGCCGTTGCGATAGCCACGGCGCGGCTCCCCGCGCTCGTAGTAGCCTCGCCCGAGCGCGTCGGTCGCTTCCGCTTCGAGCGCCTCCTCCACGATCAGCCGCGCCGCCTGGCGCACCAGGCGGCTGCGATCGGACCGGGTCTTTCCTGCAAGCATGTCCTTCAACTCGTTGCGCGTCCTCTCGGACGCCGGTACTCTCGCCATCGGGATGCTCCTTTCTGGTTGACCGATCTGAACGCCGCGAAACGTTCAAACCGGAAGGATGCATCCCGCTTCATTTTTCCAGCAAGTTTAGGACTTCACCGAGCAGGGCGGCGAGCAGCGCCTTGGCGCTCGCTGCAAGCGATTGAGGCTGAAGTCTCATGGTCGTCTCCTTTGCGAGAAAACGAAGCGAAACGCAGTCGTATCGCCGCAAGACGCATGCCACAAGCTCCCAAGCCCTTGATCCGGCTGCGGCCGTTCTTCGGCGGATCGGCATCCTGTCGGTCGAGGGCGACATTCGTAGCGCTTGGACTGATGCCTCGTCGCTTCCCAAGCGCTTGAAGGCAAGATCCTCCGAGAGAGAGGGCGCGCTACCTGCTCACGCGTGGCGCGGATCCCCGCAGGAGGCGCACGGAACGCCCGATGGACACCGCCGCACGCGTAGCGTAGCCTTGCCGCGCAACATCCACGGCCGGACCCTATGCGATGAGCCAGGCACAGGTGACCGCGCTTCCCGCGGGGCGCAACACCGTGATGATCGTGGACGATCAGGCAACGAGCCGGGCCATCCTCGAAGAGGTGATACGGGCGATCGACGCCCAGACCGGGGTCCAGCCGTTCGCGCGCGCGGTCGACGCGATCGTCTGGGCGACGCATCACGTCGCCGACCTCGCGCTGGTCGATTACCAGATGCCCGACATGGACGGCATCGCGCTCGCGCAGCGCCTGCGCGGTCTGCCCGGTTACCTGCACGTGCCGATCGTGATGGTCACGGTGCACGACGATCGCAACGTCCGCTACGGCGCGCTCGACGCGGGCATCACCGACTTCCTCTCGAAGCCGATCGATCCGCGCGAGTGCATGGCGCGCTGCCGCAACCTGCTCACGCTGCGGCGCCAGCAGCTGCTGCTCGAGCAGCGGCAGCGCTCGCTCGAGGAGATGGTGGCGACGGCCACCCGCGAGCTGCGCGAGCGCGAGAGGGAGACGCTGCAGTGGCTGGAGCGGGCCGCGGCGTTTCGGGACGCCGAGACCGCCAACCAGCTGTTACGCGGCGCGCGCTATCCTTTGCGGACGGTCGCGGCGACGCGCCTGCCGCCCTTCCGGCCCCGCAGAGGGTCGCGGGGCAGGGGATAGGGCTGCACTCACGCTGGCGCCGCACTGCCCGGGTGGTGAAACTGGTAGACACAGGGGACTTAAAATCCCCAGGCCGCGAGGCCGTGCCGGTTCGAGTCCGGCCCTGGGCACCAACTCGAGCGCCGCGGCGCTCCGTGCGCGCGGTGAGGTCCGCCAAATCAAGCTCGTCGTCACGCTGAGCATCATTCTGGCCGGCCTGGCTGGACGCTCGGCCGTCGACAAGGCGCTCGCCCTGCGCGGCGGGGCAACGCTGGTCGCGCTCTGGGGTCAGCTCGGCTCGCTGATGGATCTCGTTGCCGGAGTCGCCCTGGCCGGAATCGGCACGGGCCTCACGGTGCTGGTCGCGCGGGAAGCGCTCGAGCCTCGGCAGCGCGAGCTCCTGCGAGCGGCGTTGCGGGTCGGGCTGAGCGTGTCGCTTGCCGCCGCGATCGCGCTCGCGGCGTTCGCTGCGTTTTCGCCGCGCGCGGTCGCACTGACCGGCCTTTCGCCCGCGGTGCTCGCGTTCGGTGCCGCGGCGGGCTGCATCACCGTGGCCCCCGGGTTGATCAACAGCTTCTGGCAGGGGCTGCAGCGCAGCGGCGCGATGCTCGGGCTCGCGTTTGGCTCGGCCGCGCTCTCGCTCGCCGCTGCGCTCCTGGCGCCGCAACGCTGGATTCTCGAAGCGCTCGCCGGCGCCCAAGCTCTCCCGGCCCTGCTGCTCGCGGTCGTGCCCGGACGCGCGGGGGAGGGCGAGGCCGAGCCAGAGCCAGCGGGGCGCGCGGCGCGCCATCTCCTGCGTTTCGTTCCGCCCAGCGTCGCGATCGGCATCCTCAGCCCCGCGGCGATGCTCGGCGCACGCAGCGTCGTTTCGGGCGCGCTGTCCTGGCATGCGGCGGGCGAGCTGCAGGCGCTCTGGCGCGTCGCGGACTGGGTGGGGTCCGTCGCCTCGGGCGCGCTCGCGGTGTACTTTCTGCCGCGCCTGGGCGCCGCCGCGGGAACGCCGCGCTTCGCGGGCGAGCTGAAGCGCGCTGCGCGCGCGACGATCCTTCCTTCGGCCGCGGCGTTCGGCGTGCTGCTCGCCTTGCAGCGCCCCATCTTCGCGCTGCTCTACGACGCGAGCGTGCGCTTCGACTATGGAACCGTCGCGCTGTTCTTCTCGGGGAGCCTGGCGCGCATCGCGGCTTGGGTGCCGCTGTTCGCGCTCTACGCGGCGCGGAGCACCCTCGCGATCACGCTCGGCGAGCTCCTCTCGCTGCCGCTCTTCGCGGTGCTGCTCGCGGCGTTCGCTCCGGGCCTGACGCTCGAGCGCGCGGGCGCCCTGTGGCTCGCGTCCTACCTCGTCTACGGTGCCTTCAACCTGTGGGCGCTGCGGGCGCGCTTCACAGCGGCTTGACCACCGTGACGGTGTCGCCGTCCTCCGGATCGCGGCGCGCCACGAAGCCGAGCTGGCGCGCGAACTTGAGCATCTTGAAGTTGGTCCGCAGCACTTTGCCTTCCATCGTCCGGTATCCGTGCGCGCGCGCCGAGTCGATCAGCGCGAGCATCAGCAGCCCGGCGATCCCCGTGCCTTGCCAGGCGTCGTCCACGGTCACCGCGAACTCGCAGCTGTTCGGCTGCGCCGTGGCCACGTAGCGCGCCACGCCGATCTCGAGCTCCTTGCCGTCGCGCGCGACGGTCGCGACGAGCGCCATGTGCCGCTCGTAGTCGACATCGGTGAAATACCTAAGCTTCTTTTCCGGGAGCTCCGCCACGTGGCCCATGAAACGGCAGTAGCGCGAGTCCTCGGACAGATGGCGCGCGAACTCCTGCTCCATGACCGAGTCCTCCGGGCGGATCGGGCGGATCGTCACCTCGGTTCCGTCGGGCAGGTGGCGCTTCCTGATGAGCTCGTTCGGATATTCCGACATGGCCTCGCCCGGGGCCGCGTTCCCCGCAGCGCCTACCCTAACACGGCCTAGGGAACGAGGCGTCCGAGCAACTCGGGCAGCAGTCCCTCGCGCCGCGGCGCGAGCGCTGGGCGCTCACCTGTGCGCGCCACCACGACGCGCGCGGCGTCCTGGGCGAGTAGCCGCATCGGCAGGCCCTCGCGCGCGAGCCTGGCGTACGTCGCGGGCGTCATCACGGCGTAGGCCTCGCCGCCAGTTTTCCAGCGCTGCTCGAACTCCTGCAGCGTGGGGACGAACTTGGCGGGCTCCATGGCCGTGCCCAGCTCGAGCTCGCTGCGGTACGCCACCAGCGTCACCGGGCGGCCGAGATAGAAGGGCAGACTCTGGTCGAAGGTGTCGACGCTGTAGAAGGGCGCCTGGGGCGCGAAGCGCCGGTGCTCGGCTCCCAGCTCGCGGACGAGGCCGCGCGCGGAGTAGTAGCCATCGAGGCTGCGCAATCCCCAGAGCATGACCTGCACGCCCGCGAGGCTCGAGATCGCGAGCGCGACGAGCGCCGCGTCCCGGCCGCGGCGCGCGACGGCCCAGGCGAGCCCCGCGCCGAGCACCCACAACGCTCCGGCAGAGGCGAGCCAGGGCGCGTAGCCCGGGATCAGTGCGGCGAGCTCCGGGTTGCGCACCAGCGCGGGCAGGCGCCACGCGAGCACCAGCGTCGCGATGCCGGCGAGCGCGGTCCAGGGCGCGATTGCGCGCAGCGCGAGCGAGCCGCGCCGCGCCGCGTCGCGCGCCACGAGGAGCGCGAGCGCGGGCATCACCGGGATGATATAGGCGGGAAGCTTCGAGTCGGAGGCGCTGAAGAATACGACGATCACCGCGCTCCACAGCGCGAGCAGGCGATCGACGTCGAGCGCGCCGGCGGGCGCGGTCCCTTTCGCCGCGCGCCCGAGCGCGCCGACGAGCGCCGGGGTCCAGGGCAGCATGCCGAGCAGCAGGAGCGGAAGGTAATACCACCACGGGCCGGGGCGGTGGTGGCCGGGCTCGAGGTAGCGGTCGAAGTGCTCGTAGACGAAGAAGAAGTGGAAGAACTCCGGATTGCGCAGCTGCACGACGACGAACCAGGGCAGGGCGACGATGCCGAAGGCGAGCAGCCCGGCGCGCCAGTGCATCCGGCCGAGCAGCCGCCAGTCGCGCTGCACGAGCACGTAGGCGAAGAGCGTGAGCCCGGGCAGGACGATGCCTTCGAGCCCCTTGCTCAGCATCGCGAGCGCCATCGCGAGCCAGGCGACGAGCATCCAGGCGCGGCGCGCGCGCTCGTCGCCCGGATCGCGGTGGGCGAGCAGGAACGCCACCAGGGTGAGCAGCATGAAGAACGTCAGGCCCATGTCGAGCGTCAGGTACTGGCTCGCCAGCAGGTAGCCCCACGAGCTCGCCGCCACGATGCCGGCGAGCGGCCCGGCGCCGGGCGGCCCGAGGCGGTGGCCGGCGAACACCAGCAGCAGGACGCCCGCCAGCCCGGTGAGCGCCGGCCACAGCCGCGCGCTCCAGGCGTGCTCGCCGAACAGAGCGAAGCCGGCTGCCGTCGCCCAGTACTGCAGCGGCGGCTTCTCGAAGTACTTCAGGTCGTCCAGGCGTGGGGTGATCCAGTCGCCCGAAGCGAGCATCTCGCGCGGGATCTCCGCGTAGCGGCCCTCGTCGGGCATGAACAGCGCGCGCGCCCCGAGCCCCGCAAACCACAGCACCGCGATCAGCGCGGCGGCGATCAGGAAGGCGCGCCGCAGCTGCGCGGCGTAGGACTGGGCGGGAACGGAGCTCGGCATGGCTCGGATGCGCACGGCGCATCCGTCGCGGCGCAGCCCGAATGATAGCGGGTTGCCGCCGGGGCGCGCGGCGGCCGGCGCGCCTTCAGTCCTCGAGCGAGCGCGCGAGCGCGCTGCAGGCGTCCACGTTGCGGCGATGCGCGTCGCGCATCTCGGCGAGCACGTGCGCGGTCTCGGCGTCCTCGATGCCGGGCAGCGCCGCTTCGATCTTCCTCGCCACCCACGCCTGGCCGCGGTTGAGGAATTCGAGGCGCGCGCGCCGGCCCTGTACCGCGAGCGCCTTGCGCAGGAACTCGCCCGTGGCGGCGCTCGCCTCGACGCCGCAGCGCTCGAGCAGCTGCCCGAGCAGCACGCAGTTGTGCGCCTCGTCCTGCTGCACCTCGCGCAGCGCGTCCCAGCTCGGCGAATTGCGCGGATAGTCCTCGAGAAACTCCAGCAGCACCCGCGCGCCCGCCCGCTCGGACTCGAGCAGCTCGTTCAGCAGAGCGCCGAGTGCCGTGCGGTCCAGACGCGTCATGCGCGCCTCGTCTCGAGCAGCTTCCGCAGGTCGAATTTCTGCACCTTGCCGAGCGCGTTCTTCGGCAGGCTCTCGAGGAACACCACGCGGCGCGGGTGCTTGTAGCGCGCGAGCCGGTCGTCGAAGAGCGCGCGCACCGCCTGCTCGTCGAGCTCGGCCCCGGGCTTGCGCACCACGCAGGCGCAGGCCGCTTCGCCCCATTTCGGATCCTCGACCCCGATCACCGCGGCCTCGGCGATCGCCGCGCAGTCGGCGAGCACGTTCTCGAGCTCCGCGGGGTAGATGTTCTCGCCGCCGGAGATGATCATGTCCTTCGAGCGGCCCGCGATCCAGAAGAAGCCGTTCGCGTCGCGGCGCGCCAGGTCGCCGGTTCTGAACCACCCGTCGACGAAGGCCGCGCGCGTCGCCTCGGGATCGTTCCAGTAGCCGCGCATCACGTTGGGCCCGCGCACCCAGAGCTCGCCGACCTCGTCCGCGGGCGCCTCGGCGCCGCGCTCGTCGGCCGCGATTCTGACCTCGCAGTGCGGCGCGGGCTTGCCGGCGCTGCCGACCATGGCGTAGGCGTCCTCCTTCAGCAGCACCACCGCGATCGGCGCGGTCTCGGTGCAGCCGTAGATCTGCCCGACGGGCACGCCGCGCGCGTGGAAGGCGCGAATCAGCGAATCCGGCACTACCATCGAGCCGGAGTTGATCATTTTGAGCGACGAGAGGTCGGTTCGTTCCCAGTCGGGGTGCTGCACGATCGCCTGCATGGTGGCCGGAACCAGGATGCTGACGGTGGGCTTGCGCCGCGTCACGTCGGCGAGCCACAGGCCGGGATCGAACCGCTTGTGCAGCGTGACCGTGGCGCCGGCGAGCAGGGCGGGCAGCGTCTGGTTGTTCAGCCCGCCGACGTGGAACATCGGCAGCGCGTTGAGCACGTGGTCGGCCTGCGACAGGTCGTGCGCGTGGATCGAGTTGAAGCCGTTCCACAGCAGCGCCGACTGCTGCAGCACCGCACCCTTGGGCCGGCCGGTGGTGCCCGAGGTGTAGACGATGAGCACGTCGTCCGAATCGCATCCTTCGAGCGCGGGCGAGCCGCCCGCTTCGCGCCACTTGCCGTCGAGCACGCGGGCGGGCGTGCCGAGCGCCGCGGCGTGCGCCTGGTATTCCGGCTCGTAGTAGAGCAGCCTCGGGGCGCAGTCGCCGACGATCACCCGGTGCTCGGCGGCGGTCAGGCGCCAGTTGAGCGGCACCAGGATCGCGCCCAGGCGCGCGAGCGCGAACAGCAGCACCAGCATGTCGGGGTGGTTGGTGCCGAGGAACGCGACGCGCTCGCCCTTCGCCACGCCGCTCGCGGCGAGCGCTCGGGTCGCCTCCTCCACGCGCTCCCACAGCATGGCGTAGCTCCAGTCGGCGCCGTGGAAATGCAGCGCGACCTTGGCGGGGAAGTGCTCCGCCCAGCGCTCGACGATGCGCGACAGGTTCAACGCGGGCGCCTCTCAGTCGTCGGCTTCGCCGGGCTCGTAGAGCGCCTCGCGCCCGATGCGGTCCAGGCACAGCTCCGCCGTCCAGGGAAGCATCAGCGCGCCGCAGCGCGAGTCGCGGTACAGGCGCTCGAGCGGCAGGTTCTTCAGCATCGACTGTCCGCCGCAGGTGCGGATCGCGAGCCGGCAGATGTCGTTGGCGTTCTCCATGATCGTGTACTGCGTCGCGTAGGCGCGCAGCCGCGCGTCCTTGGGCGGGTCGAGGCGCGCGTCATCGAGCATGCGCAGGAACAGGGCGCGCGTCTGCTCGAGCTTCACGAACATCTCGGCCACCGCGATCTGCTTGGTCGGGTACATGCGGCGCTTCACCGGCGGCATCCCTTCGACCTCGCCGCGCAGGTAGCGCACCGTGAACTCGTAGGCCGCGATCGCGATGCCCATGTAGGTCGGCGAGAGCGTGGTGAACATGTGCGGCCAGCGGCTCGCCGCCTGGTAGTACACGCCGCGCGGCATCATCTGCGCCTCGTCGGGGACGAACACGTCCTTGAAGAGCAGGGTGCGCGAGACCGTGCCGCGCATGCCGAGGGGATCCCAGTCGCCGGTGACCGTCAGTCCCGGTGCGTTGCCCGGCACCGCCATGTAGAGCGTGTCGCGCATGCTGCGCTCGGCCTTGTCCTCGGTGCACAGCACGCCGTAATAGTGCGCCGCGCCCGAGAGCGAGGCGAAGATCTTCTTGCCGTTGATCAGCCAGCCGCCCTCGACCTTGGCCGCGAGCGTGCCGAAGGGCGCCTTGCCCGCCGCGGCGGCGCTTCCCTCGGAGAAGGGCTGCGCGTAGATCGCGCCTTCGTCGACCACCCGCCTGAAGTGGATCGCGCGGTGGCGCTCGTGCTCCGCGCGCTGCTCCTTCGTCATGTCGAGCGCGTCGGCGAGGATGCCCGGCCAGAGCGTCGAGCAGGCGTGCATGTTGAAGGTGAGCGCGGTGGCGCCGCAATACTTGCCGAGCGTGGCCGAGACGAGCGAGTAGGTGCGCAAGTCGGCGCCCTGGCCGCCGAAGTCCTGCGGCACGCACAAGCCGAGCAGCCCGGCGTCCTTCAGGTCGGCGTAGTTCTCGAACGGAAAGCTCGCCTCGCGGTCGTAGCGCTCCGCGCGCTGCGCGAAGCGCGGGCCGAGCGACTCGGCGATGCCGATCAGCTCCCTTTGCTTCGCGCCGAGCGGGTAGCTCGAGCCGGTGACCGAGTAGCGCGGGTCGATCGGTGGAACGGTGACGTCCATGGGCATCTCACAGGCTGTGGCGCGCGAGGAATCCGGCGAGCGCCGCGTTGAAGGCTTCGGGCTGATCCATCGGCCCGAGGTGACCGCAGCCCTCGAGCAGCACGTACTCTGAGCCTGGGATCTTCTGCGCCATGCGCTCCATGACCGCGGCCGGCGCGGTCTTGTCGTCGCTTCCGGCGACGAGCAGCGTCGCCACCCGGATCGCCGGCAGCAGCGCGCGCCGATCGAACGTGGTGAGCAGGCGCACGGCCTTGCGATAGGTCTCCGGCGGCACCGCGGCCATGAGCTGCTCCGCGAGCGCCACGCCTTGCGGGTCGGAGCGCGCGCCGCGCATCGTCGGCATCAGGCGCGCGGCGACGTCGGCCATGGAATCTCCGGCGTCGAGCGGCGCGACGCGCTCCTGGACGAACTGCCGCTGGAATTCGCCGCTCGCGCCGCCGAACGCCGCGCTGGTGAAGCACAGCGCGAGCGCTTGCACCAGCTCCGGAAAGCGCGCGCAGGTCTCCTGCGCGACGAATCCGCCCATGCTGTGGCCGACCAGCACGGCGCGCCCGGCGGCGTGCTCCTCCACGTAGCGCTTGAGCGCTCGCGAAACCTGCTCGAAATCGTAGGGCTCGACGAGCGGGCTGCCGCCGTAGCCCGGCTGATCCCAGGCGAGCGCCCGGTAGCCGCGCGCCGCGAAGTAGGGCAGCTGGCGCTGCCAGGCGAGATGGCTACCGCCCACGCCGTGCAGGAAGACCAACGCCGTCACGCCAGCTCTCCCTGCAGCCTGCCGTTCTCCACGACGGTCTTGCCGTCGAGGGCGATCGTGCAGTGGCGAAAGGGCAGGTCGTAGTGGCCGAGGGTGTAGCGGCCGGCGACCTCGTTCGCGCCGGTGGAGTACAGGAAGTTGCCGGCGAAGGCGCGCTGCTCGGTGCCGTTGACGTCGCGCCGGTCGTACAGGACGAGCGCCTCCCAGCGCGCGCGCGCATTCATGCCCCAGCCGACGTGCGAGACCGCGTAGGCCTCGCGATCGCCCCACGCGGCGAAGTACTCGCGCATCAGCTCCGCGTCGAGCCCGTCGCCCTCGATGCGCGCGACGTAGTCGCCTTCGATCGTCAGGCGGATCGGCGATTCGACGTAGCGCTTGAAGGTCAGGTTGAGGTCGCCGGGCGCCATCACGAGGGTGCCGTTCACGCTCGCGGCGCGCGGAAAGCACAGCGCGAGCCCGCCCGGCCAGTGCGAGAGCGTGCCGGGCTTGTCGGTGTAGCCCCAGACACCGCCCACGCGTGCGCCCTCGACGCACACTTCGAGCTCGGTTCCCGCGGCCGAGCGCACGCTCATCGCCTTGGCGCCCTTGAGCATGCGCATCGCCGCCCTCACCTTCTGCTCGTCGGCGGGGGAGGGCGCGAGCCGCTCGAGCGCGTCCGGATGCTCGTTCGAAACGTAGAGCACGCGCGCGCCGCCCTGGAGGATCTGCGCCAGCTCGGGCGCGTGCATGAGGCCTTCGACCGTGCAGTCGGCCACGAATGTCGAGGCGGCGAGCGCGGCGATCGCCGGTCCGAGGCCCTGCAGCGCCGTCGAGGCGCCCGTGGAGCGGATCGGCACCGGCGCGGACTGCCGCGGGGTGGGGAGCACGACGTGGAACGGCCGTGCGCCGAGGCGCTCGAGCGCGAGCTCGGCGAGCCGCACGTTCAGCTCGCGCGACTGCGTCTCGGAGAGGATCGCGCAGGCGTCGCCCTTCGCGACCTTGCACAGCTCGAAGACCTGCGCGAACAGATCGACCCACTTGCCCTCGATTCGATCCGCGATCATCGCGCTTGCTCCTCCGGCGGCAACCATCTATCGTATTTGATGATAATTCATGCGTCAATGAACGCCCACGCACGCAATCGGAAGCCGGGGCAGGCGACGCCTGAGCCCTTCTACGGCGACTACCTGCCTTACGTGGTCGCGCGCGCCGCGTTCCTGATCCTGAGCGATTTCCACGCGCTGCTGAAGCGCTTCCGCATGCCGGTGCTCGAATGGCGCGTGCTCGCCACGCTCTCCGGCGGGCGCGGCTACACGATCGGCGCGCTGGCGCGCGTGGCGCTGTGCAAGCAGCCCACGCTCTCGCGCCTGGTAGATCGGCTGGAAGCGCGCGGCCTGGTGCGGCGCAAGGCGGCGCCGCAGGATCTGCGCCAGTCAGTGGTCGTGATCACCGCGCGCGGCCGGAAGCGCATCGCGCCGGTGCTCGCCACGGCACGGCGCCACGAGAAGCGGGTGCTCGAGGGCTTTGGCAAGCGCGACGTGGCCACGCTCAAGCGGTTGCTGGGGGCGTTCAGCGAGGCTTTCGAGGCGCGCAAGGAAAGCTAGCGGCCCGTGCGCCCCGACGGGCATTCGGTACAATCCCCGCACATGATCGTTTTCGACCTTCTCTGCGATCTCGGGCACCGCTTCGAAGGGTGGTTCGGGACCGCCGGCGATTTCGCCGCGCAGAAAGCGCGCGGCATCCTCGCATGCCCGAGCTGCGGGAGCCACGCGATCGACCGCGTGCCCTCGGCCACGCGCTTCAATGCCGGGGCCGAGCAGGCCGCACAGCCGAGCGCTGCGGCCCAGCACGCCCCGAACAAGGACCCGCTCGCGGTCGCGCAGACCCTGTTTTCGCGGATGCTCGACGAGATCCTCGCCAAGACCGAGGACGTCGGCGCCGAATTTCCGGCCGAAGCGCGGCGCATGTACTACGAGGAGATTCCGGCGCGCGCGATCCGCGGCCTCGCGACCGGGGAGGAGTACGAGTCCCTCGTCGACGAAGGCGTCCCGGTCGCGAGACTTCCGGTTCCGCCTTCCGGCAGCCTTAACTGACCCCCGCATGGGGGACCAGGCGCCCGCCGGCTCAGGAGCGAAAGTCGCATAATGTGTATTATGTAAAATTAAGTGAAAGAATCACGGCGTAGCCCGAAACGCATTCGCGAGCGTCCCACGCTCAGCGCGTCGCGCCGGCCCGCTTCAACAAGTCGATCAGGGCCTGGTCGCCCCTTTTCTTGGCGAGGCTCAAGGCGGTGTCGCCGTCCGGGCCCGCGTGCTCGAGCTCTGCATTTGCATAGAGCAGCTCGCGGGCCGCAGCGGCATTGCCGTTGCGTACCGCGAGCATCAGCGGTGTATCGCCGTTCGGCTGAACGGCGTCCTTGTCGGCGCCCTTGGCGAGCAGATAGCGCACCACCGAGGCGTTTCCGCCGAACGCGGCATAGCCCAGCGGCGTCCAGCCCGAGCGATTGACCTGCGCGCCGTGCTCCACGAGCAATTTCACGATATCCAGGTGCCCCTTGAGGGAGGCCGCCATCAGGGCGGTGTCTCCGTAAGGACTGCGGCGATCCAGCGCGGCCTTGTGCTGGATCAGCAGCTCGACCAGGTCGCGATAGCCCAGCCTGGCCGCGACCATGAGGAGCGTGTTCCCCTGCCGGTCGGTCGAATTTGCATCGAGACCGCGCTCCAGCAGCTGCGCAACCGTCTTCCGATCGTTCTCGTGTACCGCCTTGAAGACCTCATCGAGAGACTGCGCCGCGACGGTTCCATGGATGACTACAAATATTGTGAAAAGAAGAAGTTGTAGTACTCTATTTATGTGCAATCTGGAAAATCCTCGTAACCAATGGAGCGATAGGGATTAACAAGGCCTTCTCAATCTTCACATGAACATCAGGTGAACGTTGCAACCCGTTGGTTACGCTCACAATGTATGAGTAGGCTTATCGCTTTGGCCTACCTCCGCCAGGATCGCCTCGATCTTGCGCTTCACCGATTGACCCGCCTCGTCGCTCCCGAACTGCACGCCGATGCCCTGCACTTTCTTTCCTTGGGCGCCTTCCGGGGTCAGCCAGACGACCTTCCCCATGACCGCAAGCTTCGCAGGGTCCTCCGGCAGGGTGATGAGCATGAACACGTCCTCGCCGAGCCGGTACTGTCGGTTGGTCGGAATGAAGATCCCCCCATACCGGAGCTGCGGGATGAATGCCGCGTGCAACGCCGCCGGCTCGCGGATATTGAGCGAGAGGACGGCCGGTCGCGCCGAGTCGTCTGGACTCTTCTCATTGGACATGGCTCACTCCCGCCCGGCAGCCGCGAAGCCGGCGAGCATCTCAGCCGCGAACAGCCGCGGGTTCAACGGATGGCGTGCAAGGGCCCGGTGCCGACCCATCTCCCGCGCAAAGGCGAGCCATCGGCCCCCGCGTGCGGCGCCCGCGGGCTTGGCGCCCGTCGCGTATTTCGTGCGGCCGGCGAGCGCGGCGAACGCGCGATCGAGCGCGGCTTTCTGCAGCGCTTCGGCGAGGACTTCCAGCTCTTCGCGATCGCCGCAGGCGCGCAGCGCGTCCGCGTCGCCGCTCGCCAGCGCGTCGAGCACGCGGGCGGCCCCGGCCTCGCCCTGCGCGTAATCCAGCGCGCGCAGCGGCGCGCCGCCGGCGAAAGCGAGCCAGCGCTCGGATTCCTTCACGCCCTGTGCGGCGAGCCAGTCGCGTGCGGCGTCGCGCCGCGGCAGCGGCAAGGGCACAGCGACGCAACGGCTGCGAATCGTCGGCAGCAGCCGTGCGGGGCGATGCGAGACGAGCACGAAGGCCGCACCGGGCGCGGGCTCTTCGAGGCTCTTCAACAGCGCATTCGCGGCGTGCAGGTTCATGTCTTCGGCCGGCTGCACGAGCGCCACCCGCCGCGCGCCCCGATGCGAGCCGACGTTCAGGAAGTCCGCCAGCTCGCGCACCTGGTCGATCTTGATTTCGGTGCTGGCCTTGCCTGTCTTGGGCGCAGCGCCGCCCTCCTCGTCCGCGGCGGCGGCCGGCTGGCGCGCGATCGCCTCGGGCTCCACGAAGCGCACGTCCGGATGGTGCCCGGCCAGGAACCAGCGGCAGGCGTGGCAGGCGCCGCAGGGCTCGGATCTCGGCGCGGGAGCCTCGCACAGGAGCAGCTGGACGAAATGCTCGGCCAGCGCCAGCTTGCCGATGCCCTCTGGGCCGTAGAGCAGCAGCGCCTGAGGCAGCCGATCGAGCTTGCGCAAGAGCGCTTCCCAGGCCGAGTCATGCCAAGGGTATTTCATGTAATCAGGCGAGTGCGATGTTTTTTTCGATCGAGTTCTTAACTTCGTCCAGGCTGGCGGAGCCGTCTATCAGGCGGATCCTGCCGGGCTCCGTTCGCGCGCGCCGCAGGTAGCACTCGCGCACCCGCTCGAAGAACGCGCGGTCCTGCTGCTCGAAGCGATCCAACGGGCGCCCGGTGCCGCGCAGTCTAGCTTGGCTCACCTCGTACGGGCAGTCGAAGACGAGCGTGCGATCGGGCCGCAGCCCGGGGTGGACGGCGGCGGCGAGCTGCTCCACGAGCTCGATCGGTACTCCCTTGCCCGCGCTCTGGTAGGCGGCGGTCGCGTCGGTGAAACGGTCGCAGAGCACCCATTTCCCCGACGACAAGGCGGGGCGGATGAGCCGGGCCACGTGGTCGGCGCGGGCCGCGAACATGAGCAGAGTCTCGGTGACCGGGTCCATCGCCTCCGCGAGCACGAGCGCGCGCAGCCGCTCGGCGAGCGGCGTGCCCCCGGGCTCGCGGGTAACGAGCACCGCGTGCCCCGCGCCGCGCAGGCGCTCGGCGATCCAGTCCAGGTGAGTGGACTTGCCGGCGCCGTCGACGCCCTCGAGGGTGATGAACTTCCCGCGCTCGCTCATGGACGGATCGACGCTCCCGCCTGCTTGCGCGCCGCGTGCCGCTGGTATAGGTCCACGGCGCGATTGTGCTGCTCGAGCGTGCGCGAGAACACGCTCGTGCCGTCGCCGCGCGCCACGTAGTACAGGTCGTCGGTCTGTGCGGGCCGGAGCGCGGCGCGCAGCGCCGCGAGGCCGGGCATGGCGATCGGCGTGGGCGGCAGCCCGGGGCGCGTGTACGTGTTGTAGGGGCCGTCGGTGGTGAGGTCCTTCTTGCGCAGGTTGCCGTCGAAGCGCTCACCCATGCCGTAGATGACGGTGGGATCGACCTGCAGCAGCATGCCGTCGCGCAGCCGGTTGACGAGCACCCCGGCGATCATGGCGCGGTCCGTCGCCCGGCCGGTCTCCTTCTCGACGATCGAGGCCATGATGAGCGCCTGGTAGGGGTCCTTGTAGGGCAGGTTCGCGTCCCGCCTGGCCCACTCGAGCGCGAGGTGCCGCTGCATCGCGCGGTACGCGCGCCGCAGGACCGAGAGATCGCTCGCGCCCCGACTGAACAGGTAGGTGTCCGGGAAGAAGAGCCCTTCGGCCTGCCGCTGCGGCGCCCCGAGCGCCTGCATGATCTGCGCGTCGTTCAGCCCGAGCGTGTCGTGGCGCAGGTCGGGCGAGGCGTCGAGCGCCGCGCGCAACTGGCGGAAGGTCCAGCCCTCGATGAACGTCAGCTCGGCCTGCGTGACGTCGCCGCGCGTCAGCTTGCCGAGCAGCTCGAGCGGCTTGAGCGGCGCCGTCAGCTCGTAGCTCCCCGCCTTGATCTGCTGCGCGCGGCCGAGCGCGCGCGCCAGCGCCTCGAACTGCACCCGCCCGACCTCGATTCCGGCCTCCTCGAGGATGCGCGTTGCGCCGCGAAACCGCGTGCCCTCG
>JAKALD010000065.1 GCA_021813275.1 Pseudomonadota bacterium
TGTTTCTCGCGGTGGTGTGGCTAACCATCGCTATCGGGTTGGTGGTCTTGGTAACAAGGAAACTCCCGCCCAGATGGTGGAAGGCCCCTCTTCGTGCGCTGCTGGTCATAGCGGTCTTTCCGCTTCCACTCATCGATGAAATTGTCGGTGGAATTCAGTTCAGACAGCTCTGCCGAGAGAATGCGACTATCCATGTCGATCAAACGACGGCCGCAGGCAGGACCGTTTATTTGGCTGATGTGCCGAACAGACAACTTGAAGGAACGTGGGTGCCGGTGACGCTTACCGAGTGGAGGTATGTCGATGTGAAGACGGGGGCCACGGTCATCAGTTACAACACGCTCGCGGCAGCGCCAGGGTATTTGCACCTCAGCGGAGCCCCACTCACATTCAAGGGTTACTGCGCGCCTGGCGGAAGTCGGCGCACTGCGAACGACTTACTCAGAGATCTCCATATCACGGTAATTGAGCGCCCCAAGGATGCCGGAGTGACCAAATGACGGCGATTCATAATGCATACATCAACGCGCTTCTGGCCGATGCTTCTTACGTGGATGACCTGCAGCCAGGTGACACGGCTAGCGGCCTTGCGCGAGTTCTAACGGGGCGCATGACGCCCGTCCTTGCGCAATACATTGGTGACAACTTCACGGTCCTCGCGCAAGTTGGTGGCCTGACTTCGAGTTTCGATGCCACGGTCTGGAGGGAAAACAGTACCGGAAACATCTTTGTGTCGATGCGAGGCACTCAGGAAGGGGTGGATTATTTTCAGGATGCTGATCTGGCGACGACGGGCCTGCCGCACGAGCAGCTGCGCGACATGGTGAATTGGTGGCTGCGGGAGACCACCACTGGACTTGCGCCCCAGATAGACATTCAAACGACTGTCATCCCGCAGCCCTTACCGTTACCACCGCTCGTGCTACGAGATTTTGTGGCGGCAGCGCCCCTTCAAGGCACCGGCACCCTTATTGATATCGGCACCATCAAATCGGTTAACGGGCATAGCCTCGGCGGCTACCTCGCGACCGCATTCGCGCGCTTGTTCGGCCAGCGCTGGCCGATTGAGAGGGTCAACACTTTCAACAGTGCTGGGTTTAGCCGAGTGGCATCGGCGAACATCGAGGATGGATTCGGTCAGATCGCGCAGGTCATCGGTCCGGCGCTCGGTCTAGGCGCATTTGTGGCCCCGCAGAACAATTACTTCGCCTCGAACGGTATCAACGTGGCGACCAACACTTGGGACCCGATCGGCTTCGCGCAATACGGCGAGCGGATTGGGATCTTCCAGGAAGACGGCGTCAAGGAGGTGAGG
Source organism: Pseudomonadota bacterium (assembly GCA_021813275.1). Taxonomy (GTDB): domain Bacteria; phylum Pseudomonadota; class Gammaproteobacteria; order Burkholderiales; family SG8-39; genus JAKALD01. The sequence continues at coordinate 1,316 of JAKALD010000065.1, forward strand.
GAGCTCGGCATCTCGAACCACTTTATATACAAGCTCACGGATGTCCTGTCGCTTGGCGATGTGCTTGAGATTGTCGATCCGGCCTTTGATCTGATGAGGCTTTCGGCGCTTGTGGGCGCAAGCAGCAATCAGATGGCGGCCTCCTACGAGGGATTGCTCGATGCGTTCAGGAGCCTATTCCTGGGTCCGGACGTCATCGCGACATCAGTCGGAGACGACGGCGGTGACAGTGCGGGACCGCAGCGCCAGTCACGGGTCGACTACCACGCAAATTTGGGCAAGCTTCGCAGCGCCATCGATACAGTGCCTCGAACGGTGACGATTGCGGATCTTACGAGTATGAGCGCTTCAGACCTCTTGACCCGAGGACAGGCCCCGAACGGTCTGGCATACCGCTACGCGTTGAAGGAACTCAATCCTTTCGCTGTACTTGGTCCGGATTCGTTGTATGACGGATCGGGCGCAATCCCCTCTCACAATGCGCGCGGTGAGCTGAGTCTTTACGTAGGCGCTGCCTCGGCCCCCGCCGGTATGACGGCAAGCTATATCGGGGACCGCGCGGTGTTCCTGCAGTGGAAGACCCGCGCGAACGTCGCGGACGTCACCAGTCAGATCGACGGTTCCAGCGGCGAGAGCTGGAAATACGTGGACCGCCCGCAGAACTACTTGGTCACAGTGTCTGGCGGCCCAACGACTCCGTCGAGCCCCGCTCGACTGGCGAGCTTTGGCGGGGACAATGCGGATGGGTTGCAGGGAGGATTGGCGAACGACCACCTCTATGGTAGCGCGGGAGTCGACCTTCTCCAGGGCGGACCGGGCAACGACTATCTCGAAGGCGGCGCAGGCCTGGACCTATATGAGTACGACGCGGCACGGAGCCTGTTGGGCGATCTCACGAACGACGGCGCCGACGAGATCCGCGACACTGATGGCCAGGGGGTCATCCGGTACACGTATACGCAGACGAATATCGGACCTAACACGGTTCAGAGCCGGCTTGTGGGTGGCATCGGTGTGAAGATCGATGACACGCATTGGCAGAGTCCCGACGGGAAGTTCACGTACAGCCAGTACTTCGACGGTTCGCTTGGCGTGACGATCAACGGTGACGCGGGCGGCACGATTACGTTGGACGACTTCGACTTCGCGCGCGCCCGGGCGGGCGGCTCCATGGGTATTCGGTTGGTGGACGCCATGCCGGGCGCGCCTCAGGACCCGGTGCGCACCTTCCTCGGCGACAAGGAGGACTGGGACTCCAACCCCGCGACCACCGACGTGATTGACCGGGTCGACGACGGCTACGGCAACACCGTGCGCGCCGACGGCCAAGACGGGCGGCCGGACATCGCCGACCCCGACCGGGTGGACGTGTTCAGCGGTAGCGCCTTGGACGAGGTCGAGCACTTTCACACCGCGGGCGGCAACGATCAGGTTAACGCCGACGGACCGAACAGCGTAACGTCGACCGCCGGTGGGCGTGACCTTGTCGAGACTGGCGCCGGCCGTGACGTGTTGGCCGCGGGCGGCAACGCTGACTGGGTCGAGGGGGGCGCCGACGGCGATATCCTCGCCGGCAACGCGGGCGACGACGTTCTGTACGCCGACACAAGCAACGGCCGGACGCTCACGCTCGCGCAGGCGATCGTGGCAGGCGAATCGGCCCTGCGGTCGGGCGACAAAGGGGATCTCCTGACCGGCGACTCGGGCCGGGACGTTCTCATCGGCGCAACGACGGACGAGTTGCTGACCGGCGGGGCGGGCGAAGACATCATCGTCGGCGGCGCGGGCGACGACACGATTTATGGCGACTCCGGTGTCTCAGAATCGGCGCTCGATTGGAACGCGGTCCGGAGCGTGACCGTGAACGCCAGCACCGCGCTGTACCTCGTGACCGCGCAGAACTACACGCTCACCGCCGACCCCGCCACCGACGGGGCCGACGTGATCTACGGCGGAGCGGGCGCGGATTGGGTCTTCGCGGGCGGCGGAAACGATTACGTGCAGGGAGGAAATACCGCCTCGGACGCCAACGTCGATGACGACGTGATCTTCGGCAACGCCGGAAACGACATCCTGGTCGGTGGCTCGGGAAAGGACGTTATCAGCGGTGATTCGCCGCAGGACGATTCCGCGGGGCTTTCCGGCGACGACTACCTCGACGGCGGAATGGGCGACGACCGGCTCTTCGGCAACAAGGGAAACGACATCCTGGTCGGTGGCGAAGGTGCCGACACTCTCGTCGGCGGGGAAGGAGCGGACCTGCTCTGGGGCGGCCCGGGCGGGGACACGCTTATCGGCGGACCGGGCAAGGACACCTACATCTTCAACCGTGGCGACGGGCGTGAAGACGTTTACGACACTTCGGACACCGCGAGCGTGGCCGACGCCAGCGTTGTCGTCATGGGCTCGGATATTGTTCGCGACCAGATTAAGTACTGGCCGGGCTCGCTCGTCATCGACGCGGGCGATGGCGATGAGATTCACTTCAACGGCTTCAACCCCGACGACCCGCTCTCCACGCCCGTCATCGATTCGATCCAGTTCGCCGACGGCTCGTCGATGAGCTACCAGGACATCCTCGACCAGGGCTTCGACATCGGCGGCACCGAGGGCGACGACGTGATCGACGGCACGGCCGTGACCGACCGCATCAACGGCAAGGGCGGCAACGACGCCATCACAGGCAAGGCCGGCGACGACACGATCCTCGGCGGCGAGGGCGACGACGCCATCGACGCGGGGCCGGGCAACGACGTGGTGGACGCGGGTCCCGGGAACGACACGCTGCACGGCGGCGAGGGTGACGACAACTTGCAGGGTGGCGACGGCGTGGACGCGCTCGACGGAGGCGATGGCGACGACACGCTGCTCGGCGGCGCGGGTGACGACACATTTTCGGGCGGACCGGGCAACGACGTCATCGACGCAGGCGACGGCGCCGACCTTCTCGAAGGAGGCGCCGGAGACGACGTACTGAATGGCGGCGCAGGGACGGACTCCTACCTGCTCTACGGCGGAATGGGGCAGGAGACGGCGACCGACGGCGAAGCGGGCGAGACGAACGTGCTTCAGCTCGGCGCGGGCCTCGCGCTCGAGAACCTGTACGCGGTGCAGGCGGGCGACGATCTCAGGATCGGCTTCCGAGGACTCGAGGACGCGCTCACGCTCAAGGACTATTTCACGCGCACGCAGGACTGGGTCGCGCGCGACTTCGGGGGCAACGACACGCCGCTCGACACGGTCCTCGCGACCCCCGACCCTTATGCGGGGGACCTCGTCGCGCAGTTGTGGCGCGACGCGAAGCTCGGCCAAGTGGCGCGCTCGGTGGGGGCGGCCTACCAGATCGGCTGGACCCCGGCGGGCGACGCGCTCTTTCAAGGGTTTCTCTCCCGCGCCTGGATCGCGCACGACGCGCAGACGACGCTCGAAACCTTCACGCGGACAAGCCCCCCGTACGACGTGCTCTCGAGCAACACGACGCAGAGCGTCGACGACAGGCTGCTCGCCTTCGAGGGGCAGACGGGCTCGCGCTTTCAGCTTCCCCTCTTTGGCCTCGAGACGGGGTCGGCGGCGAGCGATGCCTCAGTGATCTACGGCGCGGGGCTCTCATTGCCGAGCACCGTGACGAGCGGGCAGGCAATTCTCACGCTCTCCGGCCAGCTCCCGCTGTTGAACGTTCAGAGCACGCAGTACAGCAATTCCGGCTCCGTGGTGGGCTACGACACGGGTACTGAAATCGTGTCCGCAAACGTGACGTACGATTACGACGTCCTCCACTACAACCAGTCTGCGACGGTCAGGAACGTGACGGAGGACACCTCGGGATGGACCGCTGCGGTCGATCAGATCGTAGAGAACCGGGTCCTGGTCGACATGACGAAGTCCGAGAGCCGGTACCTGAACGTGAACGAGATTTTCGCCGGAGCTTCGGACAATCTCATCTATTCGGGCTCAGGGAGCTACGGCACCTTCGGCTTGACCACGCTCGTGGATGGCGGGGCGGGTGATGACACGGTCTACGGGAGGAGCGGCGACCTGCTCTACGGCAATTCCGGCAGCGACACGCTGACCGCGAGCGGCGCGACGCTCATCGGCGGCGACGGCAGCGACACCCTCGCTGGGGAGGGCGACAGCCGCTTCGTCTTCACCGCGACCGAGGTGGGCCTGGATAAGGTGTCCGAGACCGCAACGTATTCGGACCAGTACCTCGGCTGGTTCTATACGGCGCAGGGCATCGCGGACTGGCGCGAAAGCTCCGAGCACGGCGGGCAGTATTACGTCGATGGGGAGGGCCGCTGGTACTTTGACTCGCTCGCCGAGGCGCAAGCATTTTTCCCAGGTTGGGAGATCGGCTACGTGGAGCCGCTCCCCTTCGGCGCGCCCGTAGTCAGACGCGACGACGCGGCAAGCATCAGCGCGCTCGCGCAAGGGGGCGTGATGCCATTGGACATCGTGCAGTTCGGTCCAGGCGTATCGCTCGCGGACCTCGAGCTGAGGCTTAGCGTGCCCGGGGAAGTTGCCGACGCGCACCCGGATCTCCCGTCCTACGGCGGTGGGACGCTCTCGGTGCGCTGGGGGAGCGGGGCAGGGTTCTATGTCGGCGTGCCGGATGTCCAATACGGCTTCACGGGTTCGCAAATCACGGCAGACCCCGCAGGCGCGTACCGGCTCGGCGAAAGCGTGGAGCTGTTTCGGTTCGCAGACGGAAACACCTACACGCTCGACCAGGTGCTGCAGCAGGCGGCGCTCGTCAAGCTCTATGGCTATCCGTTCCTGCGCGGCTCGGGGAGCCAGGTGATCGACCCGATTTGGGGTGGAGTCGCGTTCGCAGGCGACGTCGATCCGTCCGAGGTGACGGCGGAGCAAGTGGGCACGGACCTCGTATTTCGGCTCACCGACGGCTCCGCTGAGGGGCGCATCGCCGGCTGGTACGCCGACCCCGCGGCGGTGCCTCCGATGTCGTTTTCCTTCGGCGACGGCACGGTGCTCGATGCCGACGCGGTGACGCGCCTCAGCCTGACGCAGTACGGCAGCGAGGGCAACGACTTCCTCGAAGCGGATCCCAGCTTCGCAAGCGCGCTCCACGGGCTCGACGGTAACGATTTCCTCGATGGTGGCGACGGCAACGACCTGCTCGACGGCGGGCCGGGCGACGACGACCTGTGGGGCGGGGCGGGCAACGATATCTATGCGTTCGGCGCGGGCTACGGAACGGACTCGATCAACGAGGACGGCGCGGGCGGCTCGGACGTCGTGCGCTTCGATGCCGGCGTGGCGCCGCAGGATGTGACCGTCTCGCAGAACCGCGGCGCTCTGGTGGTCACGCTCGGGGCAGGAGGCGACCAGCTTACGCTGCAGAACTGGCTGTACACGCAGGGCGGTTCGGTGGAGGCGCTCCAGTTCGCCGACGGCACGGTGTGGGACGGAGCGGCCATCGCAGCGATGCTCCCGGCGCCGGTGGCGACCGAGGGCGACAACTTGATTTATGGCACCTGGGGCGACGATGTGCTCGACGGCCTCGGCGGCAACGACGAGCTCTACGACTTCTACGGGCATGACACGCTCTACGGCGGCGGTGGCGACGACTACATCGAGGCGAACGACGGCAACGACTTGCTGTTCGGCGGAGATGGAGCAGACGACCTCGAAGTCTGGAGAGGCGCCGGCAACTTCGTCGACGCCGGTCCGGGCGACGACTACCTCTACGCCGAGGGCGCGAGCTTCATCGCGGGCGGCGCGGGCGACGACTGGATCGACGCCTACGGCGCGGGCTCGTTGATCGCCTTCAACCCCGGCGACGGCAACGACACGGTCTACGCGGTGGGGACGTTCACGCTGTCGATCGGCGGAGGAGTCCTGCCGAGCGACCTCTCGCTCGGCCAGGACGGCACCGACCTCTTGATCGACGTGGCCGGAACAGACTCGATCCGTCTGACCCGTCAGTGGGACGCGGACCCCACGGCGTGGCCGGCCATCACGCTGCAGATGTTCGGCTCGGTGCATGAGTACGACTTCAACGCGGTGATCGCCGACTACGAAGCGCAGGCCGCGGGCGACCCGAACTTCGTGCTTCCGCTCGGGGCGGTGCTTGCGGCGCACGAGGTGACAACGAGCCAGACCGACGCAATCGGCGGGGCGATCGCCTGGCGGTACGCGACCGCGGGCGGCGCCGGCCTGTCCGTCGATGAACTGCGCACGGTGCTCGCGGACCCCGGTTTCGGCTTCGCGCCGCAGCCGATCGCGCTCGCGGCGGCGGCGGACCACGTGCCGATCGCCCACGATGACACAGGCGCGGCGCGGGAAGACGGCGGCCCGGTGATCCTGCCGGCGGTGGCATTGGTCGCGAACGACACCGACAGCGACGCCGGCGACACGAAGACAATCATCGGCGTGACGGATTCTGACGCGGGTGCGGCGGTGAGGGTCGCTGACGGCGACGTGGTGTACGACCCGGGCAATCTCTTTCAGGACCTCGGTGAAGGCGCGACCGTCGTCGACAGCTTCGGCTACACCATCGCCGACTCGGCAGGCGCGACGGCCGAGGCGCGGGTGGCGATGACGATCAGCGGTGCAAACGACGCGCCCGTGCTCGCCGAGCCGATCGGCAGCAAGACCGGGCGCGAGCGCCAGGCATTCGCCCTCGCTCTCCCATCCGGCACCTTCAGCGACATCGATGAGGGCGATTCGCTGACGTACTCCGCCGCGCTCGCCGAGGGCAAGACGCTTCCCGCATGGCTCGGCTTCGATGCGACGAGCGCTGCATTTGCGGGCACCCCAGGCCTCGCCGACGGCGGCGAGTACCTGGTGCGCGTCACGGCCGCCGATTCCTCCGGCGCGACGGCCTCGACCGAGTTTTCGCTCACGGTGCTCGACTCCTTCGCCGACGGCGAGCGCATCGTCGGCGCGAAGGGGGACGACGTCCTCAACGGCACCTCAGCGGACGAGCTGCTTGACGGCGGTCGCGGAGACGACTTGCTTTCCGGAGGTGCCGGCGCAGATGCGTACATGTACGAGCGCGGCGGTGGCGACGACGTGATCGTGGAAGCAGGACGCGGGAGCGAGATCGACGTTCTGCGCTTCGGCGCAGGCGTCCGCGCGAACATGCTGAGCGTTCGGCGGCTGAGTGACGACCTGGTGCTCGACCTGAAAGATGGCCATGGAAGCGTGACGATGAGGGGTTGGTTCGGCGCCGACGAGGCGCGCGTGGAACGCGTCGAGTTCGCCGACGGCAAGTCCTGGGACGAGGCCACGATCCGCGCGCACGCAAGGAGCGAAGACGCATGCGCCGGCGGGCCGCCGTTCCACCATGGCCACGACGATGACAACGAGCCGCGTCACTCGAGCAGCGACAAAGGGCATCCGAAAGCCGGGCACGATAAGGCGGACGATCGTGCGTGCGACGCCGCTCGCGGACGCCTCGCCAAGGCGGCGCGCTTCGACTTCGACGCGCTGCTGCGGGATCTCGGGCAGGGCGCACCGGAGACGTCGCGCCCGCGCGATGAATTGCGCAGGCAATGGTTGGCAGTGGCCGGTTATGCGAGCGCGCTCGAGGATCCCGCGGACGACGCGCACGGTGTACTGTGGCGCGGAGCGTCCGATTGGCCGCTGCTCGCCGCTGCGAGTGCTCCGCAGGGCTTCGGCTTCGAGGCCTCGGTCGCCGCGTCGCGCGGACCCGAGGGCCTCAAGTCGCTCGAGGGCCTGCGCGAGGGCTTTGCAAGACTGTGAGACGCCTCGCCGACGCCGATCCGGCGGATTTTCTGCCGGCGCTGCAGCGCGTGCAGGCGAAGCGGCCTTCGCCGCTCGGGCGGCTTGTCCTGTACGCGGCGCTCGGTCTGGTAGTGGCGACGCTCGCATGGGCCGCGCTTGCGAGGCTCGACGTCGTCGCGGTCGCCGACGGCAAGCTCGTGCCATCGAGCTACCTGAAGATCGTGCAGCCGAGCGAGCAAGGTGTCGTGCACGAGATTCTCGTGCAGGAAGGCGAGGAGGTGCGCGAGGCGCAGGTGCTGATGCGCATGGATGCCGTGATCTCCGAAGCCGACAAGCGCGTGCTTGCGATCAACCACCATACGCGGCGGCTTGCCCTGCGGCGCATCGACGCGCAGCTCGCGGAAAAGCCGCTCGAGCGTGCCGCCGACGACCCGCCGGAGCTGTACGCGCAGGCGGCGGCGCAACACCGCGCCAATGTCGACGCCTACCGCAGCGCGCTGGCGCAGGAACGCAGTGTCCTGGAGAAGGCGCGGCAAGAGCTCGCGGCGGCCGAAGAAACGAGGGCAAAGCTCGTCGAGGTGCTTCCGCACTATCGCGACCAGGAGCGCGCCTTCGAGAAGCTGGCGAAGGATGGTTTCGCCGGGCGACTGCTCTACACCGACAAGCGGCGCGAGCGCGTCGAGCACGAGCAGGACCTGAAGACGCAGGAGCACGTCATCGGCGCGGCCCGCGCGAGCATCGCGCAGTCCGAAAGGCGGCTCGCGCAGATCGGCGCCGACTACCGCCGCCAGCTCGAGACGGAGCGCGCGGAGGTCGTGCCGCAGCTCGAGCAGGCGCGCAGCGAGCTCGCCAAGCAGGTGCATCGCGAGGGCCTGCTCGAGCTGCGCGCGCCGCAGGACGGGGTCGTCAAGGACCTCGCCACACACACGCCGGGCACGGTGGTCGCCCCGGGCACGATCCTCATGACGATCGTGCCGCGCGCCGAGCGGCTGCGGGCCGAAGTCTGGGTGTCGAACGAGGACATCGGCTTCGTGCGCGCGGCGCAGCCTGCGAAGCTCAAGCTCGCGGCCTTTCAGTTCCAGAAGTACGGAATGCTCGACGGCGAGGTGGCGCAGGTGAGCGCCGACGCGAGCGAGGCACCCAACCCCAACACGCGCTCGGGCTCGCTCGCCGGGCGCGAGCGGCCGGCGGCGCCGCTCGCGTTTCGCGCGCTGGTCGACCTGAAGAGCCAGTCGCTCGAGTCCGAGGGCCGTCGCTACGCGCTCGCCCCGGGCATGCAGGTCGTCGCCGAGATCCACCTCGGGCGCCGCAGCGTGCTCGAATACCTGCTCTCGCCGGTGCAGAAGGCCTTCCACGAGGCGGGGCGGGAGCGCTGAGCCGCTCGCGGGCGCCCGCGCCCCTGTGGACAACGGCTGAGGAGAGCTCATGAGCGAAATCGTCGCCGCCGACCGTCTCGAAGTGCTGGTGCTCGTCGACAACCTCACCGACAGCCTGTCGACCACGCCGAAGAACGTGGTGCCCGAATGGACCGGGCTGGTCACGGGCGGGCGCATGCACATCCTTTCGGGCGCGGCGATCTGCTGCGCGCACCACGGCTTGTCGCTGCTCATCACCGCGCATGCGGGCGGGGAGAAGCGCACGCTGCTCTTCGACGCCGGCCCGGAGTCGGCGACGCTGCTGCGCAACGCGGGGATCCTCGGCGTCGAGCTCGGCGCGATCGAGGCGGTGGTGCTCTCGCACGGCCACTGGGATCACGCGGGCGGCCTGCTCGCGGCTGTGGAGGCGATCGCGCGCGATCGCGCTGCGGGGGACGTCGCGTGCTACGTGCACCCGGGAATGTTCGCGCAGCGCGCGCTGCAGCGCCCGACTGGGGAGCTGACGGTGTTCGAGCCGGTGCCTTCTCCCGATATGCTCGCGCAAGCCGGGGCGCGGGTGGTGAACACGCGCGAGCCGCAGGTGCTCGGCGGCGGCGCGTTCTACCTGAGCGGCGAGATTCCGCGGCGCACGGCCTACGAGGTCGGGCTGCCGGGCCACGTGCGTCGGGCGGTCGACGGCCACTCTTGGGAGCCCGATCCGCTGCTCATGGACGAGCGCTTCGTGTCGGTGCGAGTGAAGGACAAGGGCCAGTTCGTGTTCTCGGCCTGCTCGCACGCGGGGCTGATCAACGTGCTGACGCACGCGCGCGAGACGTTCCCGGAAGTGCCACTCTACGGCGTGATAGGCGGGCTGCACCTCTCGGGCGCGACGGAGAAGGCGATTCCGGACACCGTCGTGGACCTGAAGAAGCTCGGCCTGAAACTGCTCGCGCCCGGCCATTGCACCGGCTGGCGCGCGCTCGCGGCGCTGGCGCGTGAGCTCGGCGAGGAGCTTGTGCCCTCGGCGGTCGGCAAGCGTTATCTGATCTGAGGCGCGATCGCGCTGAAGCGCTCGCGCCGCGCCTGGCAGGCGAGGCAGCACCGCGCCGTCGGCTGCGCCTCGAGGCGCCTGGCGGAGATCGGCTCGCCGCAGTCCGCGCACAGGCCGTAGGTTCCCGTGGCGATGCGCTCGCGCGCCGCCGCGACTTCGCCCAGCTCCGCAAGGTACAGGTCGAGCAGGTCGCCGCCGATCAGCTTGCGCTCGCGGTCCTGCGCCTGGTCGGCTTCATCGCCGGCGGGCTCGCTCGCGGGGTAGTCGGGCTCGACCGCCTCGCGCTGCCGCACGATCAGCTCGCGCAGCGACTGCTGGCGCGAAGCGAGCGCGCGCTCGAGCCTGGGCAGGCGCACGCCCTTCAGGTACCCGGGTCGCTCCATAGGAGGCTGAGACAGCGCGTTCCCGGCGCAAGTTTCAGCCCCGGGCAGCGGCAACCCCCTGCCGCCCGGCTGATCATGTTGCGAGGCCCGCCTTGCGCAGGCCGTCGGCGAAGCGCTCGAACCAGGCCGGGTCCTTGTAGGGCAGGATCTCGCGCAGGCGCTCGACCGAGAACTGCGGATTGATTTCGAGCAGCTCGCCCCAGAGCCGACGTGCTTCCTCCGCACGTCCAGTCGCGCCGTACAGTGAAGCAAGGTAGGCGCGGCTCATGTCCGAGCGCGGATTGCGGATCAGCCGCCGCCTGAAGCTCGCCTCCGCTTCGTCATACCGGCCCAAGCCGAACTGCGCGCGCCCGATCAGATGCAGGATCAAGTCGAGCCCCGGATCGAGGCGCAGCGCCTGTTCGAGCGCCTCGATGGCGGCCTCGTGTCGCCCTTCGAAGTCGAACACTTGGCCGAGCGCGAGGTATCCCACCGCCTCGCTCGGTGCGAGCTCGACCGCCTTGCGCGCCGCCTGCTCGGCGCGGGCGTGATTCTTCTGCCACAGCTCGAGCGCCGCGGTCGCCTGGTAGGCGAGCGCCAGGTCCGGATCGAGGTCGAGCGCCTCGCGCGCGGCCTTCATGCCCCGCTGCAGATGGTCCGCGCCGACCTGCGGCCAGCCGTTGGCATACTCCGTGGCATGCAGCAGCGCGAGCAGCGCGTGCGCGGGCGCGAAGCCGGGGTCGATCTCGAGCGCGCGCTGCAGCATGGCGCGAGCCTCGTCCGCGCCCTCGGGCGTGAACAGGAGCAGGCAGGCACGCGCGCGCATCAGGTAGTCGTACGCTTCCGCGTTTACTCTGCCGCGTGGCGCGCGGCGCGCGCGCTCAGGCGGCGTGAGCTCCACTTTGAGCGCGTCGACGATATGGCGCGCAACCTGGTCCTGCACCGCGAAGATGTCCTCGAGGTCGCGGTCGAAGCGCTCCGCCCAGGCATGTCCGCCGGTGGCGGAATCGATCAGCTGCGCCGTGATGCGCACGCGCCTGCCGGCCTTGCGCACGCTGCCCTCGAGCACGTGGCGCACGCCGAGCTTGCGGCCGACCTCCTTCACGTCGACGGCCCGGTTCTTGAATACGAACGAGGAGTTGCGCGCGATCACGAACATCCCGGAGATGCGCGACAGCTCAGTGATGATGTCCTCGGTGATGCCATCGGCGAAGTATTCCTGCTCCGCGTCGCCGCTCATGTTGGTGAACGGCAGCACGGCGATCGACGGCTTGTCCGGCAGCCGCAGCTCGGGCTCGACCGTTTCGGCCGCGAGGCTGGTGGCTCCTGCGTGGACGACTCGGTATGCGCGCACCGGCTCGGCGATGTTCTTCACCTGCTGCTCGCCCCGATCCTCGAACGCCGCACCGACCTTGCCCTTCACGGCGGTGCGGATCGACTCCGACACCGCGATCCCGCCCGGCTCGGCAAGCGCCTGCAGCCGCGCGGCGATGTTCACGCCGTCGCCGTAGACCGTGCCGTCGGCCTTCTCGATCACGTCCCCGAGATGCACGCCGATCCGGAAGCGCATGCGCCGCTCCTCGGGAGAGTCCTTCCCCGAACGATCGAGCTCGCTCTGGATCGCGAGCGCGGCCGACACCGCGCCGGCGGCAGTCTCGAAGACCGCGAGCACCGAGTCGCCCGCCATGTCGATGACCCGGCCCTGGCTGGACTCGATGCGCGTGCGGAACGTGGCGCGCGCCGCGTCGAGCGCGGCGACGGTCGCGCGCTCGTCCGCCGCCATCAGCCTCGAGTAGCCGGCGACGTCCGCGGCGAGGATCGCCGCCAGGCGCTGCTTGAGATCGATGCTGCTCACCGGCGCGACCCCGCCCCCGAATCCGATACGAGGTGAATGGTAGCGCGCTGGCGAGGCCGGGGCAGGGCCTCCGCCTTCCGGAGTGGGGTACGATGCGGGACCGAACGCAATTCGCCGCCGCCCGCTCACGCCATGCCGGATCCGCGCATCTTCTTCGCCGCCGAGCGCACGCTCCTCGCGTGGCTGCGCTCGGGCCTGACGGTCATGGCGCTCGGCTTCGTGGTCGCGCGCTTCGGCCTGTTCTTGACCCTGCTCGCGGCGTCGCGCGGCGCCGCCGGAGCCGCGCCCCATGCTCACGGGCTTTCGGCGGCGCTCGGCATCGGCCTCGTCGTGCTCGGGTCGGCGACGATCCTGGGCGCGCTGAAGAACCACCGCGCGTTCATCGGCGCGCTTCCGCCCGAGGACGTACCGGCACTGCCGGTGCCGTGGCTCGCTTCCGTTCTCGCGTTCGCGGTGGCGATCGCCGGATTCCTTCTCGCGGCGTACCTCGCGCTCGCTTGATCGGGTCGGGGGGGCAGGGCAATGGGCAGACACACCAACCGCGATCTCCGCAATCGCAGGCGCATGCAGAAGATTCGCAGGACATTGCGCCAACTGCACAAGCGACAAAGGAAAACGCGAAGCTGACGGCATCACCTTCGCAGCGGGGCGCCTTGCGCGGAGAGGGCGCCTTGTCGCATCGCAATAAATAAAACCATTGCACTGCGGCGGTCGTGCGCCTAGAATTTGAACGATGGTTCAAATTCTGAATCGCGGTTCCACCCGGACGAGCCCGCGGGCGCAGCGCAAGACCGAGGCGCGCCGGGCGGAGATCCTGCGCGCCGCGGCGCGCGTGTTCCGCAGGAAAGGGGTCGCCGCCGCCGGGATGCGCGAGATCGCCGAGGAGGCCGATCTCTCCCCGGGCATCCTCTACTACTACTTCAGCGGCAAGGACGAGATCCTGCAGTACTGCCAGGACCGCACGCTCGAGCACATGCTCGCGGCGGCGGAGGCGGCGCGCGCGACGCCCGCCTCGACGCCCGAGCGGCTGCGCGCCGTGCTGCGCGCGCACGTGCAGGCCATGCTCGGCGAGCTGGAGGGGGCGACCGCGCACCTCGAGGTCGAGGCGCTGCCCGAGGGCATGCGCGAGGCGATGATCGCGAAGCGCGATCGCTACGAGCACGAAGTGCGCGCGCTGGTTGCCGAGGGCATGAAGCGCGGCGAGCTCGCCAAGGCCGACGCGGCGCTCGTCACGCGCGCCATGCTCGGCGCGGTCAACTGGAGCGCGCGCTGGTTCCGGCCCGACGGGAAGCTCAGGTCGGCCGAGGTGGCGCAATCGCTCGCCGATTATCTCGTGAGAGGACTGACCAAATGAGCGCAGTGCCCGATCGCGTCCACATGACGCTGAGGGTGAACGGCGAGGACCAGCCGGTCTCGTTCGCCCCCTACAAGACCTTGCTCGAAGTTCTGCGCGAGGACCTCGGCCTCACCGGCACCAAGCACGGTTGCGAGCTGGGCGAGTGCGGGGCCTGCACGGTGCTCGTGGACGGCGAGCCGCTGCTTTCCTGCCTCGAGCTCGCGGTCGATTGCGAGGGCCGCGAAATCCAGACGGTCGAGGGCCTCGCCAGCGGCACCGAGCTGCATCCGCTGCAGGCGGCGTTCGCCGACCACGGCGGCTCGCAGTGCGGCTACTGCACCTCGGGCATGCTGATGACCGCCAAGGCGCTGCTCGACAGGGAGCCGGCGCCGAGCCGCGAGCGCATCAAGGAGGCGATCTCCGGCAACCTGTGCCGCTGCACCGGCTACCAGCAGATCTGGGAGGCGATCGAGGACGCGGCGCGCGTCATGCGGGAGGGTAAGGAATGAACGCCCCGCAGAAGCCGTTCCAGAAGCAGCGCTTCGACACGGTCGGCAAGCCGCGCCGGCGCGTGGACGGGCGCGCGAAGGTGATCGGGCAGCTGCGCTTCGCCGACGATCTGGTGCTGCCGCGGATGCTGCATTGCAAGCTGCTGCGCTCGCCGCTGCCGCACGCGGTCATCGAGTCGATCGGCGTGTCGCGCGCGAAGAGCCATCCGGGCGTGCACCTGGTGCTCACCGGCGCGGACTTCCCGGTTCCCTACGGGATCATGCCGGTGTCGCAGGACGAGCACGCGCTCGCGCCCGAGCGGGTG
>JAKALD010000328.1 GCA_021813275.1 Pseudomonadota bacterium
GCAACGCCGCGACCGTGGGCGGGAACCTGTGCAACGCTTCGCCGGCGGGCGATATGCTCGTGCCGCTGCTCGTGCTCGAGGCGCGCGTGCTGCTCGCGAGCAAGGCGGACGGCGCGCTCCGATCGCGCGCCCTGCCGCTCGCCAAGTTTCTCACCGGCCCGGGCCGCACCGCGCGGGCATCCTCGGAGCTGGTGGTCGCGGTCGAGATTCCGGCGCCGCCGCCGGGGTTTCGCGGCGGGTTCCACAAGTTCGGCGCTCGGCCCGCGCTCGACATCTCGACCATCTCGATCGGGGTGGGGGCGGTACGCGAGGGCGAGGTACTGCGCGGCGTGCGCGTGGCCTTCGGCGCGGTGGCGCCGACTGCGCTGCGCGCGCCGCGCACCGAGGCGGCGCTCGAAGGGCGCGTGCCCGACGAGGCCGCGGTCGACGCGGCGCTCGCTGCCGCGGAGGCCGAGATCCATCCCATCGACGACGTGCGCGCGTCCGGCTGGTACCGGCGCGAGCTGGTGCGCAACATCCTGCGGAGGGTCATCGCCCGTGTCAGTGAACATTGAGATCGAATTCCGCCTGAATGGCGTCAGCCGGCGCCTGAGCGTGCCCGCGCAGATGAGCGCGCTCGACATGCTGCGCGGTCCGCTCGGCCTGACCGGAACCAAGTACGGCTGCGGCGAGGGCGAGTGCGGCGCGTGCACGATCCTCGTCGACGGCACGACGGTGAACGCCTGCCTCATGTTCGCGGTCGACTGCGGCGGCCGGGACGTGACGACGATCGAAGGCCTGGCGGCGACGCCGCAGGGCGAGCGCCTCGAGCGCAGCTTCGTCGAGCACGGCGCGGTGCAGTGCGGCTTCTGCACGCCGGGGCTCGTGGTGCAGGCGAGCCACCTGCTCGACACGCATCCCGGCGCCGGGCACGGCGAGGTCGAGCGCGGCATCGAAGGGAACCTCTGCCGCTGCACGGGCTACCGCAAGATCGTCGAGGCGATCGAGCACGCGGCGCGACGCGAATAGGAGGCGACATGGCTGCCGTTCCCGAAGCGCTGCCGCGCGAATCGCTGATCGGCAAGCGCATCCCGAAGCTCGATGCGCCGGAGAAGGCGAGCGGCCGCACGCGCTACATCCACGACATCAACCTGCCCGGGCAGCTGCACGCGAAGATCCTGCGCTCCGGCCGGGTGCACGCGCGCATCGTGGGCATCGACACCGCGGCGGCGAAGCGCCTGCCGGGCGTGCACGCGGTGATCACCGCGGCGGACGTGCCCTGGCAGCGCCCGATCGGCGTGGCGAAGGACCACCTGCCGCTCAAAGGCGAGCGGGTGCGCAGCCCGCGCGACGAGATCGCCGCGGTGGCGGCCGACAGCGTGGAGATCGCCGAAGAGGCGCTGCGCCTGATCGAGGTCGAGTACGAGCCGCTGCCCGAGCTCACCTCGGTGGCCGAGGCGCTCAAGCCCGGCGCGCCGCTGCTGCACGGCGAGGACCTGGTGTGGCGCTCGCTCGACGGGAGGAGCGAAGTGCTGCACAAGGCCTCTCCCGACAACGTGGCGATGACCTTCGAGTACGAGCAGGGCGAGGTCGCGCAGGGCGAGCGCGAAGCCGACGCGGTGGTCGAGGACGTGTTCTGGCTGCACTACGTGACGCACTGCTGCATGGGCGTGTCGGGCGTAATCGCCGAATTCGACGCGAGCGGCAACCTGCTGCTGTACTCCAACACCCAGGTGCCGTTCCTGCACAAGCGCGAGCTCGCTGAGCTGCTCGGCATCGACCCCGGGCGGATCCGCATCATCCAGCCGCCCATCGGCGGGGGCTTCGGCTCGAAGCTCGACATCTACCCGTTCGAGCCGATCGCGATCTTCCTCGCCAAGCTCACGCACCGCCCGGTGAAGCTCGTGTTCACCCGCGAGGAGGAATTCCTCGCCTCGCCCACGCGCCAGCCGGTGCTGCTCAGGATGCGCTCGGGCTGCAGGAAGGACGGCACGCTCGCGTTCCGGTCGGTGGAGACGCTGCACGACAACGGCGCCTACACCTCCTGGGGAGCGACCACGCCGTTCGTCATGATGCAGACGGTCTCGTCGCTGTACCGCGTGCCGCACTGCAAGTACCGCACGCGCGCGGTCTACACCAACAACCCGTACGCGGGCTCGTTCCGCGGCTACGGCAACCTGCAGGCGACTTTCGCGGTCGAGGCGCACATGGACCGGCTCGCCGAGACGATCGGCATGGATCCGCTCGCGTTCCGGCTGCGCAACGCGCAGGAGCCCGGCGAGGTGACCCCGCAGGGCATGCACTTCAGGTCCTGCGGCTTCAAGGACTGCCTGCAAACCGCCGCGGCGCGCAGCGACTACCAGGCGAAGGAGCGCGCCAACCGCGCGCGCTGGAACGACCCGAGCCCGATCAAGCGCGGCGTGGGCATCGCCTCGATGCTGCACGTCGGCGGGGGCGCCAAGATCTACCCGTCCGACGGCTGCGGCACGATCCTCAAGATCGACGACTTCGCGCACGTGACGCTGATCACCGGCGCCTCCGAGATCGGGCAGGGCTCGGAGACCGTGCTCGCGCAGCTGGTGTGCGAGGAGCTCGGCCTGCCGCTCAGCGCGGTCAGCGTGGTGAACAACGACACCGACATCACGCCCTGGGACGTGGGCGTGCACGCCTCGCGCACCACCTTCATCGCCGGCAACTCGGCGATCGGCGCGGCGAGGAAGGCCAAGGCGAAGATCCTCGCCGCCGCGGCCGCCAAGGCCGGCCGCAGCGCCGATGCGCTCGAGCTGCGCGGCGGATTCGTGGTCGACAAGGCGGACGGCGCGCCGCTCTTCGAGCTCGGCAAGTTCATCCGCTCGCTGCACTTCTCGGACAAGGCCGAGCTCGTGATGACCACCTTCTATTACGAGCCGCCCTCCAAGCACCAGGATCGCGAGTTCAAGGGCGACGTCTCGGCCGCGTACGCGTGGGCGACCCAGGTGGCCGAGGTCGAGGTCGACACGCAGACCGGGATCGTGCGCCTGCTGAGAATCACCGGAGCGCACGACGTCGGCCGCGTGCTCAACCGGCTCGGCATCGAGGGCCAGATCGAGGGCGGCATCGTGATGGGCCAGGGCTACGCGCTCACCGAGAACCTGATCGTCGAAGGCGGCGTGGTGCGCAATCCGAACTTCCGCGACTACAAGCTGGTCACGGCGCCCGAGATCCCGGAAATGGACATCTCATTCATCGAGACGATGGACGGGGAGGGCCCGCAGGGCGCAAAGGGCGTGGGCGAGGCGCCGGCGATCTGCATCGCCGCCGCGGTGGCGAACGCGATCTACAACGCGACCGGGGTGCGGATCACCGCGCTGCCGTTCACGCCCGAGCGCGTGTACCGCGCGCTGCACGGCGCGGCGCAGCCGCCCGCTTGGATCGCCGAGTGAAGCGCCGCACCGTCCTCAGCCTCGAGCAGGCGCTCTCGCTGCCCTCGGCGACGCTGCGCTTCGCGCAGCTCGGCTGGCGCGTGATCCGCGTCGAGG
>JAKALD010000066.1 GCA_021813275.1 Pseudomonadota bacterium
CGCGCCTCGGTACGCCTGTGCCTCGCAGCTCGAAGCAAGTGCACAGATTATACGGAAAATGAACGAGTTAAGTAAAGCTCGCGCGACCGTGCTCGAAGTCGGCGAGGAAAGCGCCGCGCAGCGCATTGACAACTTCCTGCTGCGGCGCCTCAAGGGGGTGCCGAAGAGCCACGTCTACCGCGTGCTGCGCAGCGGCGAGGTGCGGGTCAACAGCGGGCGGGTGCAGCCGGATTACCGCCTGCGCATCGGTGACCGGGTGCGGATCCCGCCGATGCGCAGGCCCGAGGCGCCCGAACGCCGGCCGAGCGCGCGGGCGCTCGAGCTGCCGGTGGTCTACGAGGACGCCGCCCTGGTCGTCCTGGACAAGCCCGCCGGCGTCGCCGTGCACGGCGGCAGCGGCGTGAGCTTCGGCGTGATCGAGTCGCTGCGCGCCGCGCGCCCGCAGGCGAAGGTGCTCGAGCTCGCGCATCGTCTGGACCGTGACACCTCGGGCCTGCTGATCGTGGCGAAAAAGCGCGGCGCGCTGCTCGAGTTGCACCGGATGCTGCGGGAAGGCGAGGTCGAGAAGACCTATCTCGCGGTGGCCGCGGGTCGGTGGGCGGGCGGTGCCCGCGAGATCCGTGCGCCACTGCGCAAGCGCACGACCGCCAGCGGCGAGCGGCGGGTGAGCGTGGACCGCGAGGGCCTCGAGGCGGTGACGCGCGTGCGTCCGCTCGCGCTCGGCGAAAGGGTCACCCTGCTAGAAATCCGGCTGCTCACCGGCCGCACGCACCAGATTCGCGTGCATCTCGCGCACGTCGGCCATCCCATCCTCGGCGACGACAAGTATGGGAAGTTCGAGCTGAATCGATCTCTCGCCAAGGAAGGCGTGAAGCGCCTTCTGCTCCACGCGCATCGCCTGTCGTTCGCTCACCCCGTGACGGGCGCGCCGGTGCGCTTCGTCGCACCGCTCCCCGAGGACCTGCGGCGCTTCATCGCCGCGCACTTTCCGGACCATGAGCTCTGAGGCACGCTACCGGCTGATCGTGTTCGACTGGGACGGAACCCTCATCGATTCCGCGGCCACGATCGTCGAGTGCATCCAGCAGGCAAGCCGCGACATGGGGCTGCCGGTGCCGGACGACCGGACCGCGAGCCACGTCATCGGGCTCGGGCTGCAGGACTCGCTGCGCCGCGCCGCGCCGGCGCTGCCGCCCGAGCGCTACCAGGACTTCGCCGCGCTCTACCGCAAGCACTTCCTCGCGCGCGAGGACGCGATGGCGCTCTTCGCGGGGGTGCACGAGCTCCTCGGGCGGCTGCAGGCGAGCGGCCGCCTGCTCGCAGTCGCCACAGGAAAGAGCCGGCGCGGCCTGGACCGTGCGCTGCAGGCGAGCGGGCTCGAGGGCCGATTCGCGGCGTCACGCTGCGCCGACGAGACCCATCCCAAGCCGCACCCGGCGATGCTCCTCGAGCTGATGGACGAGCTGGCGGTGCAGCCGGAGCGCGCGCTCATGGTCGGCGATACCTCGCACGACCTCGAAATGGCGCGCGGCGCCCGGGTCGACGCGGTGGCAGTCACCTACGGGGCGCATCCGGCCGAGGCGCTGCGCGCGCTCGATCCGCGCGGCTGCGTCGCGAGCGTGGCGGAGCTTGCCGCGTGGCTCGACGAAAACGGCTGATCTGCGCTTCGGCGGCGCTCGCCGAGGGCGGGCGCGGCGTGCGCTTCGAGGTCGAATGGCGCGGCGAGCGCCTGCCGGCATTCGCGGTGCGCCACGCCGGGCACGTGCGGGCCTACTTGAACCGCTGCGCACACCTGCCGATGGAGCTCGACTGGCAGGCAGGAGAGTTCTTCGATTTCCAGAAGCGCCATTTGATATGCTCGACGCACGGCGCGACGTACGACGCCGCGACCGGCCGGTGCCTGGGCGGGCCATGCAGCGGAACGCCGCTCGTGCGCCTGGAGGCCGAAGAGCGCGGCGGCAAGGTCTACTTCATGGGGCTCGAGGATGGCTGACAGCGACGGGCGGTGGGAACGCGAGGTGATCGAGAAGCTCGCGACGGCGGCGCTGCGCGAGCAGCGCCGCGCGCGGCAATGGGGCATCTTCTTCAAGCTGCTCACATTCGCCTTCCTCGCGCTGATCCTCATGCTCGCCGTGGACTGGAAGGGCAAGCCCGAGGTGGCCGGCAAGCACACCGCGCTGGTGGAGCTCGACGGTCTGATCGCGCCCGGCACCGACGGCAGCGCGGATCACGTGATCGCGGCGCTCGACGCCGCGTTCAAGGACAAGAACACGCAGGGCGTCGTGCTGCGCATCAACTCGCCCGGCGGAAGCCCGGTGCAGGCGCAGGACATCCACGACGAGATGCTGCGCCTGCGCCGCAAGTACCCGGGCATTCCGCTCTACGCAGTGGTCCAGGACATCTGCGCGTCGGGCGGCTATTACGTCGCGGTGGCCGCGGACAAGATCTTCGTCAACCCGAACAGCATCATCGGCTCGATCGGCGTGCGCATGGACAGCTTCGGCCTGACCGGGCTCATGCAGAAGCTCGGCATCGAGCGCCGCCTGCTCACCGCGGGCTCCAACAAGGGCTTTCTCGACCCGTTCCTGCCCGAGGACGAGAAGCAGAAGGAGTACGCGCTCGGCATGCTCGAGGAAATCCACCAGCAGTTCATCCGCGCGGTGCGCGAGGGGCGCGGCAAGCGGCTCAAGGAGACGCCCGACATGTTCTCGGGGTTGATCTGGACCGGGCGCAAGGGCGTCGAGCTGGGCCTCGCCGACGGCTTCGGGGGCCTGGGCTACGTGGCGCGCGACGTGATCGGCGCGAAGGAAGTCGTCGACTACACGCAGAAGGAATCGCTCGCCGAGAAGCTGGCGCGGCGCTTCGGCGCCGGGGCGGCGAGCGCGCTGGCGGGAATTGCGCTGCGCTACGACGGAATGACGGTGAGGTAGCTTCTCTCGCTGCGGCGGGCACCCGGGGGGCATTCGGAGGCTGCGCGTTCTTGATCTTCTATTTGGTCTCGGGGTTTTGCGCATTTCGCTCTACGGAGCGAAATGCGCAAAACCCCGAGATTGATTGAAACCCTAGCGCATTGACGCCTGCGTGCCTTCAGGCGAGCAGCAGAAATACGGCCGGGCGCTTTCCGATCGTCGCAGGCGCGGCGCGCCACTCCCCGACCGTACGGCTGACGATGTGCTCGCCCGGCAGCGTCAGCTCGATCGCTGCGCACAGCCGCGTCGCGGGCGCGCAGACGCCGAGCACGGAATCGAGCAAGGCGTCGTTGCGGTAGGGCGTCTCGATGAAGATCTGGGTCTCGCGCTCGCGCCGCGAGCGCCGCTCGAGCTCGAGGACGCGCGCCTCTCGGGCGGCTTTGTCGCGCGGCAGGTAGCCGCAGAAGGCGAAGCGCTGGCCCTCCAAGCCCGAAGCCATCATGGCGAGCACGAGCGCCGAAGGTCCGACCAGCGGCACCACGCGGAAGCCTTCGCGGTGCGCGGCCGCCACCAGCGCCGCGCCCGGGTCGGCAATGGCCGGGCAACCGGCCTCCGAGAGCAGCCCGAGCGAGCGCCCGGCGCGCAGCGGCTCGAGGAGCGGGCCGATCGCCGCGGGCGGCGTGTGCTCGTCGAGCGTCGCAATGCGCAGCTCGCGCAGCGGCCGGGGCATGCCGGCGGCGGCCAGAAAGGCGCGTGCGCTCTTCGGGTTCTCGGCCACGAAATCGCACAGCCCGCGCACGGCCTCGAGGGCTGGACCGGGCAGCGCACCGAGCGGTGCGCCGCCGAGCGGGGTCGGAATGGCGTACAGCGCAGCCGGCATCAGCCGAGCACCGGCATTCCGGCCTCGGCGAGCAGCTCGGTCAGCGCGATGAGCGGCAAGCCGACGAGGGAGGTCGGATCTTCGGTCGCGATGCGCGCGATGAGCGCGATGCCCAGGCCCTCGGACTTGGCGCTGCCGGCGCAGTCGTAAGGCTGCTCGCGGCGCAGGTACGCTTCGATTTGCGAGCGGCCGAGCGCCCGGAATGTGACCTCGCAGGGCACCAGGCGCGAGCGCGCCGCCGCGCTGCGGGCGTCGAGCAGGCTGAGCGCCGTGTCGAACTGGGCGGTGCGCCCGCTCAGCAGCTCGAGCTGGCGCAGCGCATTGTCGTAGCCGCCCGGCTTGTCCAGCCGCGCGCCGCCGTACGAGGCCACCTGGTCCGAGCCGATGATGAGCGCGTCGGGAAAGCGCGCGGCTACCGCTTGCGCCTTGAGCTGTGCGAGCCGCAACGCAGTGTCCGACGGGCTCTCCCCCGGCAGGGGCGACTCGTCGACGCCCGGGCTCGCGCACTCGAACGGCAGGCCGAGGCGCGCGAGCAGCTCGCGCCGGTAGCGCGACGTGGAGGCCAGAACGAGCGGACGTGGTGCGGGCATGACTTTGTTTTGACGGCGCTTTTTGCGGGATGCTATTATTTCACGTTTTCATGCCGCATCAGCCTGTCATCGACGCCCTGGAATTCGCGCGGGCTGGCGCGAGTCTGCGCGGCACCTGCCCGGTGGCGGAATTTCCGCGCGTTCGCGACGAGCTGTTCGCGGACTCCGGCGCGCTCGAGTACGAGCTGCACGGGGAGCGCGACGCCCAGGGTCGGCCGGCGCTGCGGCTGCGCGTCCGCGGAGCGTTGCAGCTGGTGTGTCAGCGCTGCCTCGGGGCGGTGGAGCTGCCGGTGGACATCGACGCGACGCTCGTCCTGGCCGCCAGCCAGGGCGAGATCGACGGCGAGCCGCTGACGGTGGAAAGCCCGGATCGGGTCCTGGCCGGCAAGAGCCTCCCGGTGCGCGAGCTGATCGAGGACGAGCTGCTGCTCGCGGTTCCCTACGCACCGCGGCACACGCAGTGCGAGTTGCGGGGGCCGGCGGGCCGCGAGGCAAGGCAGTCGCCGTTTGTGAAATTGGGCGCGCTGCTCGGGGACCGCGAGACCGGTCACGGGAAGCGCGGCAGGAAGCGATGAATCTTTCTAGGAGTTGAACATGGCAGTCCAGCAGAACAAGAAGTCTCCCTCCAAGCGCGGCATGCACCGCGCGCATGACTTCCTGACGAACCCGCCGCTCGCGGTCGAGCCGACCACGGGCGAGGTGCACCTGCGCCATCACGTCAGCCCCACCGGGTTCTACCGGGGCAAGAAGGTCGCGAAGACCAAGGGCGAATAGGGCCGCTCGAACCGCCCGTCCGCGCGCACGAGCCGAGCGCCGCCGGCCGCGGCGCGCGGACGGGCGGCGGTGCGCCTGCATCTGCGATGAATCTCACCGTCGCCGTGGATTGCATGGGAGGCGACCACGGCCCGCACGTCACGGTTCCCGCCGTGCTCGAGCTCCGTCGCCGCCGTCCGGAGATCGACGTCGTGCTGGTCGGCCTGCGCGACGCGGTCGAGGCCGAGCTCGCGGCGCGCCGGGCGCGTCCGGACGCGCGGCTGCGGCTGCATCATGCGAGCGAGGTGGTGAGCATGGACGAGCCTCCCGCCCAGGCGCTGCGCTACAAGAAGGACTCGTCGATGCGCGTCGCCGCGGACCTGGTGAAGAGCGGCGAGGCGCACGCCTGCGTGAGCGCCGGCAACACCGGGGCGTTGATGGCGATCTCGCGCTTCGTGCTGAAGACGCTGCCGGGGATCGACCGGCCGGCGCTCGCGACGGTCGTTCCGAACATGCGCGGCGGCTACACCTACATGCTCGATTTCGGTGCCAACGTCGATTGCAGCGCCGAGCACCTGCTGCAGTTCGGCATCATGGGGGCGATGCTCGTCGCCGCGGTGGAGCACAAGGAGCGTCCCAGCGTCGGGCTGCTCAACATCGGCGCCGAGGACATCAAGGGCACCGATGCCGTCAAGCAGGCCGCGGCGCTGCTGCGCGCGAGCGGGCTCAATTTCTACGGCAACGTGGAAGGCGACGACATCTACAAGGGCACGACCGACGTGGTGGTATGCGACGGGTTCGTCGGCAACGTCGCGCTCAAGGCCTCGGAGGGCGTCGCGCGCATGATGGCCGCGGCGCTTCGCGATGAATTCACGCGCAGCCCGCTGCGCAGGCTCGCGGCGCTTGCCGCGCTGCCGGCGATCAACGCGTTCCGGCGGCGCATGGACCCCGGGCGCTACAATGGCGCGAGCCTGCTGGGGCTGCGCGGCATCGTCATCAAGAGCCACGGCTCGGCGGACGCATTCGCCTTCGGCCAGGCGTTGCAGCGCGCCGTGGACGAAGTGCAGAACGACGTGGTCAAGCGCATCACCCAGCGCATGGCGTTGCTGCATCCAGCCCCCGCAAACCGAGAGCCCGAGAGCGAATGACCCATTCCCGCATCGTCGGCACCGGCGGCTACCTGCCGCCGCGCGTGGTGACCAACGACGACCTGGCCAAGCGCCTGGACACGAGCGACGCCTGGATCCGCGAGCGCACCGGCATCGCGCAGCGCCACATCGCCGACGAATCACAGACGACGAGCGACCTCGCGCTCGAGGCGAGCCGGCGCGCGCTCGAGGCGGCCGGCGTGCGCGCCGCCGAGCTCGATCTCATCGTGCTCGCCACGTCGACCCCGGACTACGTGTTCCCGAGCAGCGCCTGCCTGCTGCAGGCGAAGCTCGGCGTCAAGGGCTGCCCCGCGTTCGACGTGCAGGCGGTGTGCAGCGGCTTCGTCTACGCGCTCGCGACTGCCGACAGCTTCATCCGCTCCGGCGCCTACCGGCGCGCGCTGGTGGTCGGCGCGGAGGTGTTCTCGCGCATCCTGGACTGGAACGACCGCTCGACCTGCGTGCTGTTCGGCGACGGCGCCGGCGCGGTGGTGCTCGCCGCGGGCGAGCGTCCCGGGATCCACGCCTCGGTGCTGCACGCCGACGGCAGCCACGCGAACATCCTCGCGGTGCCCGGCAACATCTGCGGCGGGCGCATCGAGGGCTCTCCGTACCTGCAGATGCAAGGCAGCCAGGTGTTCAAGTTCGCGGTGAGGGTGCTCGACGAGGTGGCGCGCGAGACCCTAGCGGCCGCTGGCATGACGATCGGCGACGTCGACTGGCTGGTCGCGCATCAGGCGAACGCGCGCATTCTTGATGCGACCGCCAAGAAGCTCGGCTTGCCGCCCGAGCGCATGGTCGTGACCGTGTCGCATCACGGCAATACCTCGGCCGCCTCGGTGCCCCTCGCGCTCGACGAGTGCGTGCGCGCGGGCCGCATCCGCGCCGGCCACCGCGTGCTCATGGAGGGCGTCGGGGGCGGCTTCACCTGGGGCGCCGTCCTGGCGACGCTCTGATGCGGGGGAATCGCGCATGAAGCTGGCAATGGTCTTTCCCGGCCAGGGCTCGCAGTCGGTCGGCATGCTGCGCGGCTACGCGGGCCTGCCCGGCGTGGACGAGGTGCTGCGTGGGGCCGCGACCGCGCTCGGCGAGGATTTCGTGCGGCTCCTCGACGAAGGCCCCGTCGAGGCCCTCAATTCGACGCGCAATACCCAGCCCGCGATGGTCACCGCTGGGATCGCCGCGTACCGGGCCTGGCGCGCGCTCGGCGGCCCCGAGCCGGCGGTGCTGGCCGGGCACAGCCTGGGCGAGTACACGGCGCTCGTCGCCGCCGGCGCAATCTCGTTCGCGGATTGCCTGCCGCTGGTGCGGTTCCGTGCGCAGTCCATGCAGGAGGCGGTGCCCGAGGGCGAAGGGGCGATGGCTGCGATCCTCGGCCTGGACGACGAGGCTGCGCGCGCGGCCTGCGCCGAGGCTGCGCAGGGCGAGGTGGTGCAGGCGGTGAACTTCAACGCCCCGGGGCAGGTCGTGATCGCCGGCCACAAGGCCGCGGTCGCGCGCGCGATCGAGGCGTGCAAGGCGCGCGGCGCAAAGCGCGCGCTGCCGCTCCCGGTGAGCGCGCCGTTTCATTGCAGCCTGATGCAGCCGGCCGCGGAACGCCTCCGCGGCTATCTCGGCAAGGTCGCAGTGGGCACGCCGAGAATCCCAGTCATCAACAACGTCGACGTCGAGGCGCCCGGCGAGCCGGCGGCGATCCGCGACGCGCTCGTTCGCCAGGCGGCTTCGCCGGTGCGCTGGACGGACACGATCCGGCGCATGGCGGGCATGGGCGCGACGCACGTGTTCGAGTGCGGGCCCGGCAAGGTGCTCGCGGGGCTGACAAAGCGCATCGAGGCCGGCTTGGCAGGATTCGCGCTCGCGGATCGCGCCTCGCTCGAGCAGGCGCTCGCGGCGCTCAAGGGGGGATGAGCATGCTGGAAGGCAAGGTCGCGCTCGTCACCGGCGCTTCGCGCGGCATCGGGCGCGCGATCGCGCTCGAGCTGGCGAAGCAGGGCGCCACGGTCGTCGGCACCGCGACCAGCGAGCAGGGCGCGGGCACGATCACGCAGGCGTTCTCGGGCGCCGCGCTCGGGGGCGCGGGCAGAGTGCTCGACGTGCGCGACGCGGCGCGCTGCGATGCCCTGGTCGCGGAAGTACAGAAAGAGTTCGGCGACGTCCTGGTCCTCGTGAACAACGCCGCCGTGGTGCGCGACAACCTGGCGCTGCGCATGAAGGATGCCGATTGGGACGAGGTGATCGAGACCGACCTGCGCGCCGTGTTCCGCCTGTCGCGCGCCGTGATGCGCGGCATGATGAAGGCGCGCTGGGGGCGCATCGTCAACATCACCTCGGTGGTCGGCGCGGCGGGCAACGCCGGCCAGGCGAACTACGCCGCGGCGAAGGCGGGCGTGGTCGGCATGACCAAGTCGCTCGCGCGCGAGCTGGGCAGCCGCAACATCACGGTCAACTGCGTGGCGCCGGGCTTCATCGACACCGACATGACGCGCGCGCTCGGCGAGCCGCAGCGCGCCGCGCTGCTCGCGCAGATCCCGCTCGGACGCCTCGGCGCGCCCGAGGACGTCGCCGCGGCGGTGGCCTATCTGGCCTCGCCGGCGGGCGGCTACGTCACCGGCGCGGTGCTGCACGTCAACGGCGGGATGTACATGGCCTGAGCGCTCTTGGGCCTTGATTTCACAGGGCGTTCCGGTCGCGGGCCGGCACGATCCTTTTGGTAGAATACGGGCCCTCTCGGCCCCCACAGGGAAGGAGAAGTGCATGGAAAACATCGAACCACGCGTCAAGAAGATCATCGCCGAGCAGCTCGGAGTCAACGAGGCGGAAATCAAGAACGAGTCCTCGTTCGTCGATGATCTGGGCGCGGATTCGCTCGATACCGTCGAGCTCGTGATGGCGCTGGAGGAGGAGTTCGAGACCGAGATTCCGGACGAAGAGGCCGAGAAGATCACCACGGTCCAGCAGGCCATCGACTTCATCAAGAGCCATTCGAAGTCCTGAAGCGTCCCCGACGGAGCGAAGTTGTCCCGCCGCAGAGTCGTCGTCACCGGGCTCGGCATCGTCTGCCCGATCGGCAATACGGTCCAGGAAGCCTGGGATAACTGCCTCGCCGGAAAGTCCGGCATCAGCCGCGTCACCCGCTTCGATCCCTCGCGCCTGTCGAGCCAGATCGCCGGCGAGGTGAAGGGCTTCGACGTGTCGCAGTACCTGTCGCCCAAGGAGGCGCGCAGGATGGACACGTTCATCCACTATGGCATGGCGGCTGGCCTGCAGGCCTGGCGCGACTGCGGCCTGACGGTGAGTCCAGAGAACGCCGAGCGCATCGGCGTCAACTTCGGCTCGGGCATCGGCGGGCTGCCGCTGATCGAGTCGATGCACGACGAGCTCGTGAAGAACGGGCCGCGCCGCGTCTCGCCGTTCTTCATTCCGGGCACGATCATCAACATGATCGCCGGCAATCTCTCGATCATGCTCGGCGCGAAGGGACCCAACCTCGCGATGGTGACCGCGTGCACCACTTCCACGCACTGCATCGGCGAGGCCGGCAAGTCGATCCGCTACGGCGAGGCGGACGTCATGATCGCGGGCGGCGCCGAGGCGACCGTGACCGAGCTCGCCATGGGCGGCTTCGCGTCGGCGCGCGCGTTGTCCACGCGCAACGACGATCCGGCAGGCGCGAGCCGGCCGTGGGACGCCGGGCGCGACGGCTTCGTGCTGGGCGAAGGCGCGGGGGCGGTGGTGCTCGAGGAGTACGAGCACGCCCGGGCGCGCGGTGCACGCATCTACTGCGAGCTCGCCGGCTACGGGGCATCCGCGGATGCGCATCACATCACCGCGCCATGCGAGGACGGGGACGGCGCCTATCGCTGCATGCGCATCGCGCTGCGCGACGCGGGCTTCGCGCCCGACGCGATCGACTACGTCAACGCGCACGGCACTTCGACGCCGCTCGGGGACATTGCCGAAACGGTGGCGGTGAAGCGCCTGTTCGGCGAGCACGCGCCCCGGCTCGCGGTGAACTCGACCAAGTCGATGACCGGTCACCTGCTCGGCGCGGCGGGCGCGGTGGAGGCGGTGTTCACCGCGCTCGCGCTGCAGCATCAGGTGTCGCCGCCGACGATCAACCTGCACACGCCCGACCCGCAGTGCGACCTCGACTACGTGCCGAACGCGGCGCGCAAGATGCCGATTCGCGCCGCGCTCTCCAATTCCTTCGGGTTCGGCGGCACCAACGGCACGCTGGTCTTGGCCAGGACTTGAGCGGCGCGCGCTCCCGCCGGATCGAGCTCTCCCCATCGCGTGCACTGACCGGGGCCATCCTGCTCGTGCACGGTCTGGGCGCGGCGTGCGTGGCGGCAGCGCTTCCGGCGCCGTGGGGCGGCGTCCTGGGCTCGGCCCTCTTCGCGCTGGGGCTCGCCGCGGCGTGGGACCGCGCGCTGCTGCGCGGCGCCCGCGCCGTGCGCGCGATCGAGCCGACCGGGGCTGACGAGGCGACGATCGAGCTGCGTAACGGGGAACGGTTCTCGACACGAGTCGCGGGGCGGGGAAGTGTGAATCGTTTCTGGGTCGCGCTGCCCGTACGGCTGCGCGCGCGTCGGACGCTCTTCGTGACGGCGGACATGCTCGAGCCGGAGACGTTTCGCACGCTGCGGCTTTGGGCGCTGTGGGGGAGGATGCCCGGCGTGGCGCGCGCCCCACACTCCGCCTGAGGCGCGCCCGCGGCGTGCTCGAACTATTTCCAAGGGGCCGTGTCTGTGGCAAATAGGCGAGACAACCGGAGTCCGGGGCGGGTGGGTCCCCGGGCGGGTGCAGCCGGGCGGGCGGCGGCGCGGCGCCATGCCTGACCGCGACGTCGACCGCCAGCTGGTCGAGCGGGCGCAGCGCGGCGACAAGCAGGCCTTCGAGCTGCTGGTGCAGAAGTACCAGCGCAAGCTCGCTCGGCTGCTGGCGCGCTTCATCCGGGATCCGGCGGAGGTAGAGGACGTGACGCAGGAGGCCTTCATCAAGGCGTATCGGGCGCTACCCGCGTTCCGCGGCGACAGCGCCTTCTACACCTGGCTGTACCGCATCGGTATCAACACCGCCAAGAATTACCTGATGGCGATGGGCCGGCGGGCACCGACCTCGACCGAGGTGGAAGCCGAGGACGCGGAAGCGCTCGAGGCGGGCGAGCAGCTGCGCGACGTCAACACCCCCGAGAGCCTGCTGCTGTCGAAGGAGATCGGCGCGACCGTGACCGACACGATCGAGGCGCTCCCCGAAGAGCTGCGCACCGCGATCCAGTTGCGCGAGCTGGAAGGCATGAGCTACGAGGACATCGCGCGGATCATGGATTGCCCGATCGGGACGGTGCGCTCGCGCATCTTCCGGGCGAGGGAAGCGATCGCGGAGCGGTTGCGGCCGTTGCTCGGAACGCGCAAGGACAAGAGGTGGTAGCGCCATGAGAGCGAAGATATCGGCCTTGATGGACGGCGAGCTTGAGGGCTCGGAGCTCGCGGCGTCCCTCGCGGCGATCGGAGCGCGCGACGGCGAGGCCTACGAGGCTTGGTGCCTCTACCACATCGTCGGCGACGCGCTGTGCGGCACCCGCCCGCTCTCGGAGGCGTTCAACGCGCGCTTCGCGCAGCGGCTCGCCGCCGAGCCGACGGTATTGGCTCCCGCTGCCGCCAGGGCGCAGCCCGAGCGGCGCCGCTGGATCGCGCTGTCCGCGGCGGCGAGCATCGCTGCGGCGGCGCTGGTCGGCTGGCTCTCGCTGGCGCCGCAGGGCGGCGTGGGCACGGCTCCGGTGCAGATCGCGCAGGCACCCGTGCGGGCCGCGCCCCCGATGGCCGTCGCCGCTGCCGCCAAGGCACCGGCGCGCGTCCCGCTGCCGCGCGAAGCCGACGATTATCTGCTCGCGCACCAGAGCTACTCGCTGCGCAGCTCGCTGCAGGGAATGATGCCGTACGTCCGCACGGTGGCCGTGGAAAACGTCGCGGGCAGACCGTGACGCGCGCGGGCGTGCTGCTGTTCGCGCGGACGCTCGGCGCCGCGCTCGCCGCCTCGGCCACGCTCGCGCACGCGCAGACAAGCTCCGATGCGCTCGCCTGGTTGCGCAAGATCTACCAGGCCACGCAGCGGCTGTCCTACACGGGGACCTTCGTCTACCAGCGCGGCGACGAGACCGAGGCCTCGCGCATCGTGCACGTGGCGGGCACGGGCACAGGCATTGAAAAGCTCGAGGCACTCGACGGCGCGCGGCGCGAGATCGTGCGCACGCGCGATACGGTGCAGTCCTACCTGCCCGATGCCCGCACGCTCAAGGTGGACCGGCGCACCGTCGGTCCCAGAGACCGCGGGCGAGGCTTCCCCGCCATGCTGCCCGAGCGCCTGAGCGGCCTCGCGCGCAATTACACCGTGTCCTTCGGCGATACGGCGCGCATCGCGGGCTACGAATGCCGCGAGGTGGTGCTGCGCCCGAACGATCGCTACCGCTACGGCTACCGGCTGTGGGCGGACCGGCGCAGCGGCATGCTGCTCAAGGCGCGCACCTTCAACGCGAAGGGCGAGACGCTCGAGCAGTTCACGTTCACGCAGCTCAGGATCGGCCCCGTGCCCCGCGGCGAAGTGCGGGTGCGTCCCGTGCCGCCGGGCTGGCGCGTCGAGGATTCCAGTGTGCAGCCCGTCGACCTCGCGGCCGAGGGATGGCGCGTCGACGCCGATCTGCCGGGCTTCGAGAAGGTGGCCGAGGTGAAGCGCAAGCTGCGCGCGACGCACCTCGTCGACCAGGTGGTCTATTCCGACGGCATGGCGGCAGTGTCGGTATTCATCGAGCCCATGCCGGCGGCGGCCGCGGAGGTGCATCCCGGCCTCTCCCGGACCGGCGCCACCAACATCTACACCCGGGAGGTCGCCGATCACCTGGTCACGGTGGTCGGCGAGGCGCCCGCCGTCAGCGTGCAGCGCATCGGCGACAGCGTGGAGTACCATCCTCCGCACTAGGCGCGGCGCCCGGGCGCCGGATCGAGGGAGAGTCGAACCCATGCAGGTCATCCGAAGGCTGTTCGCCCTGTGGCTGCTCGTGTGCGCGGGGCAGGCGCTCGCGCAGGCGCGCGCGCTGCCGGACTTCACGCGGCTCGTCCAGGAGCAGGGCCCCGCGGTGGTCAACATCAGCACCACGCAGGCGCTGCGCCGTGCCGCGCTGCCGCAGGTGCCCGGCATCGAGGACGACGAGCTGCGCGAGTTCCTGCGCCGCTTCCTGCAGCGCGCCCCGGAGGACGCGCCGCGGCCCGAGAGCCGCTCGCTCGGCTCGGGATTCTTCATCAGCTCCGACGGCTACATCCTGACCAACGCGCACGTCGTCCAGGGCGCCGACGAGATCGACGTGCGCCTCACCGACAAGCGCGAGTTCAAGGCGAAGGTAATCGGCGTCGACCGGCGCTCCGACGTCGCGCTCATCAAGATCGCCGCCGCGGGCATGCCGACGGTGCGCTTCGGCGACCCCGCCGCCCTTAAGGTGGGCGAATGGGTGGTGACGATCGGATCGCCGTTCGGCTTCGAGAACACGGTCACCGCCGGGATCGTTTCGGCCAAGGGGCGGCTGCTTCCCGAGGAGAACCTGGTGCCGTTCATCCAGACCGACGTGGCGATCAACCCGGGCAACTCGGGGGGGCCGCTGTTCAACATGAACGGCGAGGTGGTGGGCATCAATTCGCAGATCTACAGCCGCACCGGAGGGTTCATGGGCCTTTCGTTCGCCATCCCGATCGATCTGGCCCTGGACATCCAGAAGCAGCTGCGCGAGAGCGGGCACGTGTCGCGCGGGCGCATCGGCGTCGTCATCCAGGAGGTGACCAAGGCGCTCGCCGACTCCTTCGGCCTGGACCGGCCGCGCGGCGCGCTGGTCAACAGCGTGGACAAGACCGGCCCGGCCGCCCTGGCCGGCGTGCAGCCGGCCGACATCATCACGCGCTTCGCGGGCAAGCCGGTCCACTCCTCGAGCGACCTGCCGCGCATCGTGGCAGCGACCCGCCCGGGCACTCGCACGCAGCTCGAGGCGTGGCGCGACGGCGCGGCGCGCACGCTCTCGATCACCGTGGGGGAGCTGCGCGAGGAGCGCGCGGCGGCGCCCGAAGCGCCGCGCGCGCAGAAGCCCGCCGAGCCGACCCCCAACCGCCTCGGCATCGCGGTGAGCGAGTTGAGCCCCGAGCAGAAGAAGGGGCTCGGCCTCGAGCACGGGCTCGTGGTGACCGACGTGCGCCCGAACGCGCGCGGCGACCTGCGGCGCGGCGACATCCTGCTGCGCCTCGTGATCCGCGGCAGGCAGACCGAGCTCACCTCGGCGGCGCAGCTCGACAAGCTGCTCGCGGGCCTGGAGCGCAACGCGGCGATCACCTTCTACGTGCGCCGTGGGGACGGCAGCTCGTTCGTGACGGTCGAAGGCTTCCCCGACAAGGGCTGACTTGGATCTGACGCTGTACGGGCGCGCGTACTGCCACCTGTGCGAGGACATGGTGCGCGCGCTCGAGCGGCTGCAGCCCGAGCTCGGCTTCCGCCTCGTGCTGCGCGACGTCGATACCGACGAGACCCTCGAGCGTTTGCACGGGGAGCGGGTCCCGGTGCTGGTCGACGCGCAGGGGCGCGAGATCTGCCACTATTTCCTGGACGAGGCGGCGCTGCGCGAGCGGCTTGCGGTAAAATAAGCGGTTCGATCGAGGGTGCCCTTCGCGAAGCGGCGCCCTCTTTTTTGTGTTTTATGGCCCAGGACCGCATCCGGAACTTCTGCATCATCGCGCACATCGACCACGGCAAGTCGACGCTCGCGGACCGCTTCATCCAGCTGTGCGGCGGGCTGCCGCAACGCGAAATGGCCGAGCAGGTGCTCGACTCGATGGAGCTCGAGCGCGAGCGCGGCATCACCATCAAGGCGCAGACCGCCGCGCTGCGTTACCTTGCCGCGGACGGCGAGACCTACCTCCTCAATCTGATCGACACGCCGGGGCACGTCGATTTCTCCTACGAGGTGAGCCGCTCGCTCGCGGCCTGCGAGGGCGCGCTGCTGGTGGTCGACGCCTCGCAGGGCGTCGAGGCGCAGACGGTGGCCAACTGCTACACGGCGATCGAGCAGGGCGTCGAGGTGATTCCGGTGCTCAACAAGATCGACCTGCCCTCGTCGGACCCCGACAAGGCGATCCAGGAAATCGAGGACGTGATCGGCATCGACGCGCACGGCGCGATCCGCGCGAGCGCGAAGACCGGCGAGCGCGTGCCGGACATCCTCGAGGCGGTCATCGCGCGCGTGCCGGCGCCGCGCGGCGACCCGCGCGCGCGGCTCAAGGCGCTGGTGATCGACTCCTGGTTCGACAATTACGTCGGCGTGGTGATGCTGGTGCGCGTGGTCGACGGCGTGCTGCGCCCGAAGGACCGGGTGATGCTGATGAGCGAGCAGGTC
>JAKALD010000329.1 GCA_021813275.1 Pseudomonadota bacterium
CGTCGCCGCGCTGCGCGGCATCGACGGCGCGGCGCGGCGCAAGGCGGTCGAGCGCGTGGTCGACCTGTGCTTCCTGTCCTCCGTGCTGCAGCAGACGATCGACACGCTTTCCAAGGGCTACAAGCACCGCACCTGCCTCGCGCAGGCGCTGATCCACGACCCCGAGGTGCTGGTGCTCGACGAGCCGACCGACGGGCTCGACCCGAACCAGAAGCACGAGGTGCGCAACCTAATCCGCGAGCTCGGGCAGACGAAGGCGGTGGTGTTCTCGACGCACATCCTCGAGGAGGTGGACGCGGCGTGCACGCGCGCGATCATCATCGACCGCGGCAGGATCGTCGCCAACGGCACGCCGGAGGAGCTGCGCGCGCTCTCGCGGGTCGCGGGGGCGGTCACGCTGCGCGCGAGCGGCGCGGACGCCGCGCGCATGCAGAGCCTGCTCGCCCGGGTCGGCGGCGTCGCGCGCTGCGAGACCGTGAACGGCGCGCTGCGCGCCTACCCGCGCGACCGGCGCCTTTCGGGCGAGCTGGCGCGCGCCGTGGGCGAGCTCGCCGCGCGCGAGGGCTGGCGCATCGAGCTGCTGCGCACCGAGGAAGGGCAGCTCGACGAGGTGTTCAGGAGCATCACGCTGCCGGACACCGTCCGCACGAAGGAAGCGGCGTGAGCGGGGCCTGGCGCACGATCTGGACGATCGGCCGGCGCGAGCTGGCGGGCTATTTCATCTCGCCGGTGGCGTACGTGTTCCTCGTGATCTTCCTGCTGCTCACCGGGTTCTTCACCTTCACGGTCGGCGCCTTCTTCGAGCGCGGCGAGGCGAGCCTCACCCCGTTCTTCGTCTGGCACCCGTGGCTGTACCTGGTGCTCGTGCCGGCGGTCGGCATGCGCCTGTGGTCCGAGGAGCGGCGCGCGGGCACGATCGAGCTGCTGCTCACTATGCCGGTCGCGACCTGGCAGGCGATCCTCGCCAAGTTCCTCGCCTCCTGGCTGTTCCTCGCGATCGCGCTGGCGCTCACCTTCCCGGTGGTGCTGACGGTGAACTATCTCGGCAGCCCCGACAACGGCGTGATCGCCGCGGGCTACCTGGGCAGCGTGCTGCTCGCCGGCGCCTACCTCGCGATCAGCTGCATGACCTCGGCGATGACGCGCAACCAAGTTGTGGCGTTCATCCTGGCCGTGGTCATCTGCCTGTTCCTCATCCTGTGCGGCTTCGCGCCCGTCACCGGCCTGCTCGTGCGCTGGGCGAGCCCGGCGCTGGTCGACGCCGTCGCCGCGTTCTCGGTGATGACGCATTTCAGCGGCTTCGAGAAGGGCGTGATCGACTCGCGCGACCTGCTGTTCTTCCTCTCGGTCATCGGCTACGCGCTGTTCGCGACCGGCGTCATCATCCGCAGCCACCGCGCCGGCTGAAGCCATGAAGAAGTATGAGCCCCTGATCTATTCGGCCGTCGGACTGGCGGCGCTGTTCCTCGTCCTGGTGGCGCTCAACTTCCTCGCGGCGTCCGTCCCGGCGCGCATCGACCTCACGCAGGGCAAGCTCTACACGCTGTCGCCGGCGACGAGGAAGATCCTGGAGCAGCTTCCCTCCCCGGTCCGCATCCGGCTGTACATCTCGCGCGGCGACAACGGCGTGCCGATCCAGCTGCGCGGCTTCGCGCAGCGCGTCCAGGACATGGTGAGCGAGTTCAAGGCGATCGCCGGCCGCAACCTGATCGTCGAGACCTACAACCCGCAGCCCGACTCCGAGGCCGAGGACGCGGCGCAGCTCGACGGCGTCGAGCCACAGCAGACGCTCTCGGGCGAGCAGTTCTACCTCGGCGCGGCGGTCAGCCAGCTCGATCGCAAGCAGGTGCTGCCCGCGCTCTCGCCGCAGCGCGAGAACCTGCTCGAGTACGACCTGATCAAGGCGGTGGTGCGCGTCTCGCAGGCCGTCAAGCCGACCATCGGCGTGATGAGCGCGATGCCCGTGCTCGGGGTGAAGGCCAGCCCGTTCACCGGCCAGGGCTCCGAGCCCTGGGTGCTCGCGAGCGAGCTGAAGCGCGACTACAACGTGAAGGACGTGCCCGTGTCGGCGACGAGCATCGACCCCGACATCGGCGTGCTGCTGGTGATCCACCCGCGCGACATCACGCCGCAGACCGAGTACGCGCTCGACCAGTTCGTGCTGCGCGGCGGGAAGCTCATCGCGTTCGTCGATCCGTACGCCTACTTCGACCAGCAGCAGGTGATGCCGGGCATGCCGGGGCAGCCCACGAGCTCCAGCCTGCCGGCGCTGTTCAAGGCCTGGGGGCTCGACATGTCCACCGACAAGGTGGTCGCCGACCTCGACTACGCCGCGGGCCAGGGGCCGCGCCGCACGCCCACGGTGCTGGGGCTGGACCGCACGGCGTTCGACCCGCATGACGTCGTGACCAGCCAGATCGACAGCCTGCTCTACCCGTTCGGCGGGGCGTTCACGGTCAAGCCGGTGGCGGGGCTGAAGGCGACGGTGCTGGTGCACAGCTCGCGCAACTCGATGCTGGTGAGCGACTCGGTGGCGACCGCGGCGGGCGACGCCGCGACGAAGGACTTCAAGCCGAGCGGCAAGGAGTGGCCGCTCGCGCTGCGCCTCACCGGCCGGTTCAGGACCGCGTTTCCCTCGGGGCCGCCGCCCGCGGGCGGGAAGGACAAGACCGGCGCCCCGGCCGTTGCGCAGCTCAAGGAGTCGGCCAAGGAGAACTCGGTGGTGGTGGTCGGCGACGCGGACATGCTCGCCGACGGCGCGGCGGTCGACGTGCAGGAGGTGTTCGGGCGCAAGATCATCGTGCCCTCCAACGGCAACCTGGCCTTCGCCGAGGACCTGGTCGACCAATTCGCCTCGGGCGACGCGCTGATCGCGCTGCGCAGCCGGGCGTCGTCCTTCCGCCCGCTCACCGTCGTGCGGCGCATGGAAGCCGACGCGCAGAAGCAGTACCTGGGCAAGATCCAGGCGCTGCAGGCCGACCTCGAGCAGACCAGCGCGAAGCTCGCGCAGCTGCAGAGGGCGCGCGGCCCGGGCGCGCGATCGGCGCAGATCCTCACGCCGCAGGAGCAGGCCGAGCTCGATCGCTTCCGCACCCAGGTGGCCGAGACCAAGCTCGAGCTCAAGGAGCTGCGCAAGCGCCTGCGCCGCGACGCCGAGAGCCTGGTGTTCTGGACCAAGGTGGTGAACATCGCGCTCATGCCGATCCTGGTGTCGATCTTCGGCGTGGGCGTCGCGCTCGTGCGGCGCAGGAAGCAGTCCGCGGAATGAGCCGCGGCATCGCCCTCGCGCTGCTCGTGCTGCTCGTCGTGCTCGGCGGCGGCGCGCTGCTCGTCTACGAGCATGGCGCGTCGCAGCGGCCCTCCGAGCTCGCGACGCTCGGCCAGCCGCTGCTCAAGCACCTCGAGGCGGCGAACGTCGCGGCGATCGCGATCCGCGATTCCAAGGGGGCGCTCACGATCGAGCTCAAGAACGGC
>JAKALD010000330.1 GCA_021813275.1 Pseudomonadota bacterium
AAGTGCGGCTCCTCGGCCTCGGCGATGCCGAGCGCCGACTGCGGCACGACCTCGATCGCGAGCGGCGCGAGCAGCGCGCCGATCTCGCGCAGCTTGCCCGGGTTGTTGCTCGCCAGCACGAGCCGCCCGAGCCCTTTCACGGTCCGAGCGCCTGCCGCTGCAGCCGCACCAGCTCGGCGATGCCGCGCTCGCCGAGCGCGAGCATCGCTTCGAGCTCGGCGCGCGCGAACGGGGCGCCCTCCGCGGTGCCCTGCACTTCGACGTAGCGTCCGCCGCCAGTCATCACCAGGTTCATGTCGGTGTCGCAGGCCGAGTCCTCGGCGTAGTCGAGGTCGAGCACGGCGACGCCCTGGTAGACGCCCACCGATACCGCCGCGACGAATTCGCGCACCGGCGGCGCCGCGACCGCGTCGCGCGAGCACAGCCAGGCGAGCGCATCGTGCAGCGCGACGAAGGCGCCCGTGATCGACGCGGTGCGCGTGCCACCGTCGGCCTGCAGCACGTCGCAGTCGACGTGGATCGTGCGCTCGCCGAGCTGCGCGAGATCGACCGCCGCGCGCAGCGCCCGGCCGATCAGGCGCTGGATCTCCTGGGTGCGTCCCGATTGCCGGCCGCGCGCCGCCTCGCGCTCGGTGCGCGTGTTGGTCGAGCGCGGCAGCATGCCGTACTCGGCAGTGATCCAGCCGCGCCCGCTACCCTTCAGGAAGGGCGGCGCGCCCTCGGCGACGCTCGCGGTGCACAGCACCCGGGTCGCGCCGCACTCGATCAGCACCGAGCCCTCGGCGTGCTTGCTGTAGCCGCGGTGCATCCGCACCGCGCGCAGCTCGTCGGGTCGCCTGCCGCTGGGCCTCATGGCTTGCGCGAATACTTCTGCAGCGCGGTCTTGATCTCCGCGATCGCCCGCTCGATCTCGGCGTCGCTGGTGCGCAGGAAATCCGGCTCGGTCGCGGTGAAGTCGCGCGCGACCGTGGGCGGCTCCTGGCGCCGTGCGGCAACCTGCTCGGTCCGCTCGTCCTCGCCCCACGACATCGCGAGCACCGACACGTTGTCGCATTCCGGGCCGGAACGCGACTCGGCCAGCTCGGCCAGCTCGCGCACGGCGGTGCGCAGCTCCGTGCCGAGCAGGGTCGTAAGCAGCTGCCGCGGCGTGAGCGGGCCCCACAGGCCGTCGGAGCACAGCAGCACGATGTCGTTCTTCGCCAGTCGCGCGCTCGTCGCCGGCTCGAGCTCCGGCGGCGGGTCGCCGCCCAGGCACTGCAGCAGCTTGTTGCGGTCGGGATGCGAGGGCACGGCTTCCTCGCGGATGCGCCCCGCGTCGACGAGCCGCTGCACCGGGGTGTGGTCGCGGGTGCGCGCCAGAATCCGGCCGCCGCGCACGAGGTACAGGCGCGAATCGCCCAGGTGCGACCAGTAGGCGGTCCCGTCCTGCACCACGCACGCGACCGCCGTGGTGCGCGGGGAGTCCGGCAGGCCGAGCTCGGCGGCGCGCCGCACGATCGCCGCGTGGCTGCCGGCGAACGCGCGCGCGAGGAAAGCCGCCGGGTCCGCTAGCCGCGGCCGCGCGTCGGCGCGGAAAGCGCTCGCAAAGTGCGCGACCGCGAGCTCGGCCGCCACCTCGCCGCGCGGGTGCCCGCCCATGCCGTCGGCAACCACCAACAGCAGCGCTTCGCCCGTGCGCCAGTGGCCCAGGCGGTCCTGGTTGACGCGCCGCGCGCCGATGCGGCTCTCCTGCACGATCGAGAAGCGCACGGGTCCTCTCAGCGCGCGCGCTGCGCGAGCCGGCGCAGCCCGCTCCTCAGCCGCTCGACGAACGCCGGCAGGCGCGCCCGGACGGGCTGCATCCCCGAGAGCAGCGCCTTCTGCAGCTCGAACACGCTCTGCGGGCGCTCGAGGTAATCGAGCCGCAGGCAGCGGTCGATGAGCTCGAGCAGCGCGCCGGAGTATTTCCCCGCCCAGGCCTTGCGCGCGGGCACGAGCTGGTCTTCCTCGAGCCGCGCGCTGGCCGGCTGCGGCGCGGCGACCGCGAGGCAGGCGTACAGGCTCGCGCCGACCGAGTAGATGTCGCTCCAGGGCCCGAGGTTGTGCCGCTCGGCGTGCTGCTCCGGCGAAGCGAAGCCCGCCGTGTACATCGGCTGCAGGCGCAGCGCCTCGCCGCTCAGCGCGTCGCGCGCCGCGCCGAAATCGAGCAGCAGCGGCGTGCCGTCGTTGCGCAGGTAGATGTTCGCCGGCTTGATGTCCAGGTGCAGCAGCTCGTTCGAGTGCACCTCGCGCAGCCCGTTGAGCAGCGCGGCGAACATCTGCCGGATCCAGGCCTCGGGCAGCGCGCCGCGGTGCGCGCGGATGTGCTCCTGCAGCGTCCGGCCGCGCTCGTAGCGCATCACCATGTACACCGTCTCGTTGGCGCGGAAGAAATTGAGCACCCGCACCACGTTCGGATGCATCAGCCGCGCGAGCGCGCGCCCTTCCTCGAAGAAGCACTTCATGCCATAGCGGAACGTCGCCCGATTCTCCTCCGGGACGACCGGCACCGCGCTGCCGTTCACGCGCAGCGCGAGCGAGGAAGGCAGGTATTCCTTGACGGCGACCGGCGCGTCCTTCTCGTCGTGCGCGAGATAGACGAACGAGAAGCCGCCCGAGGCGAGCACCCGCAGGAGTCGGTAGTTGAGCAGCTGGTAGCCTTCCGGCAGCGGCAGGTTGGCTTGGGCGGACATCTAACCTATGATACCTGCTTCCTCATTCGCAAAATCGCGCCGCGGCCCCTGCGGACTTTGTCACAACCGGCGCACGCCTTCCGATGATTCAGAGCATGACCGGCTACGCCGCGGCAGCGACCGAGCTGCCGCGCGGCACGCTCAACCTCGAGCTGCGCTCGGTCAACTCGCGCTACCTCGACATCCAGTTCCGCCTCGCCGACGAGCTGCGCATGCTCGAGCCGCTGCTGCGCGAGCTGATCGCGGCGCGGCTCGCGCGCGGCAAGATCGATTGCCGCATGTTCTTCGCCGCCGCGCCGGCGGCCGGCGCGGCGGCCGGGCGCGACCCGGCCGCGCTGCAGAACCTGATGCGCCTCGCCGCGGAAGTCCGGCGCGCCTTCCCCGAGGCCGCGCCGCTGCGCGTCGCGGACGTGCTGCGCTGGCCGGGCGTGCTCGCCGAGGCCTCGCTCGACGAGGAGCGCCTGCGCGCCGCGGTGGCCGCGCTCGCCGAGCATGCGCTCGAGGAGCTGTGCGCCGCGCGCGGCCGGGAGGGCGCGAAGCTCGCGGCGCTCGTCGCCGCCCGCGTGGCCGAGATGCGCCGCCGCCTCGCGGAGCTCGCGCCGCTCGTGCCGGAGGCGCTGGCCGCCTACCAGCAAAAGCTCGCGCAGCGCCTGCGCGAGGCGCTCGGCACGGGGGACGACGAGCGCATCCGCGCCGAGCTCGCGATGTTCGGCATGAAGACCGACGTCGACGAGGAGCTTTCGCGCCTCGGCGCGCACCTC
>JAKALD010000067.1 GCA_021813275.1 Pseudomonadota bacterium
TTCGGCGTCGGTGCGCGCGAGCAGCACCGTGGGCACGCCCAGGACGTCGGACGCCAGCCGCGCGGCGACGAGCTTCTGCACCGCTTCCTGCGTCGGCACGAGCACCTTGCCGCCCATGTGGCCGCACTTCTTGACGGAGGCGAGCTGGTCCTCGAAGTGCACGCCCGCGGCGCCCGCCTCGATCATCGCCTTCATCAGCTCGAAGGCGTTCAGCACGCCGCCGAAGCCCGACTCCGCGTCGGCGACGATCGGCGCCATGAAATCGGTTTCGCCCTTGCCTTCCATCCACTGGATCTGGTCGGCGCGCAGCAGCGCGTTGTTGATGCGCCGCAAGACGTTCGGCACGCTCGAGACCGCGTACAGCGACTGGTCCGGGTACATGGTGAGCGAGTCGTTCGCGTCGGCCGCCACCTGCCAGCCCGAGAGGTAGATCGCGGGCACGCCCGCCTTGACCTGCTGCATCGCCTGGTTGCCGGTGAGCGCGCCGAGCGAGTTCACGAACGGCCGCTCGTGCATCATCTTCCACAGCTTCTCGGCGCCGCAGCGCGCGAGCGAATGCTCGACGCGCACGCTGCCGCGCAGCCGCACCACGTCTTCGGCGCCGTAGCCGCGGCGGATGCCGCTCCAGCGCGGGTTATCGGCCCAGTCCTTCTTCAGCGCAGCGATCTCATGCTCTCGTTGGTTCACGTCTCGGTCCCCTGTCTAGAGTTCTCGGAAACGGCCCTCGCCCGGCGGTCCTCCGCATAGGCAGCGGCTCGCCTACGACCTTATCGCAGGTCGATGGCGCGCAGCAATAAGAGATGGGGGCCGGGGTAACCAGGCTGGAAACAGTTGCTTACAATGACTTAGCACGCCCATGTTTCGCCATGCGGTGGGCGATTTCAGGAGGTTGGTGCGCTGCAGCAACGGTCAGGTCTGCACCAGCGTGCGGTGGCGGTGAATGCTCATCAGGATGCCGACGCCGATGAACAGCGTGGCGAGCGCGGTGCCGCCGTAGGACACGAACGGCAGCGGCACGCCGACCACCGGCACGATGCCCGCGACCATGCCCATGTTGACGAAAGCGTAGGTGAAATAGATGAGCGTGATCGAGCCCGCGAGCAGGCGCGTGAAGAAGCTCGGCGCCTTCGCCGCGATCACCATGCCGCGCACGATGAGCAGCGCGTAGAGCGCGAGCAGCACGCAGTTGCCGACCAGGCCGAACTCCTCCGAGAACACGGCGAAGATGAAGTCGGTGTGCCGCTCGGGAATGAACTCGAGGTGCGATTGCGTGCCGTGCAGCCAGCCCTTGCCGCCGATTCCGCCGGAGCCGACGGCGATGGTCGACTGGATGATGTGATAGCCCGCGCCGAGCGGATCCTGGCTCGGGTCGAGCAGCGTGAGGATGCGCTCCCTCTGGTAGTCGTGCATCAGGCCCCACAGCGGTGGCAGGCTCGCGAGCACGACGAGCGCGAGCACGCCGAGCACCTTCCAGCTGATGCCCGCGAGGAAGATGACGTAGAAGCCCGCGGCCGCGACAAGCAGCGCGGTGCCGAGGTCGGGCTCGCGCGCGATCAGCGCGACCGGCACGGCGAGCAAGAGGCCCGCGAGCGCGAAATCGCGCAGCCTGAGCGTCGCCTCGTGGCGGTGAAAGTGCCAGGCGAGCATGAGCGGCATCGCGATCTTCATGATCTCGGAGGGCTGGAAGCGCGTCACCCCCACGTGCAGCCAGCGGCGCGCGCCGTTCACCACGTCGCCGCCGAGCGCGACGGCCACGAGCAGCGCGAGCCCGACGAGGTATGCGGGCAGGGCGAGCCGCATCAGCGTCTGCGGCGGGGTGCGCGCCGCGACCCACATCAGGACGAAGGCCACCACGAAGTTCACGGCCTGGGTGACCTCGCGCGCGGGCACGTCGTGGCTCGCCGAGTACAGCGTCACCAGCCCTATCGCCGCGAGCGGCAGCACGATCGCGAGCAATGGGCCGTCGATGCCCTCGACCAGCCCGGCGAGCAGCCTGCGCAGCGAGAAGCGCTGCAATTGCGTCATGGCGTCGCCTGCGCCGTTTCGCTCGCGGGCCCGGGCTGCCCGGGACGCTCGGGCAGCTTGCCGAGGAGGTAGTAGTCGAGCACGGTGCGCGCGATCGGGGCCGCGGCGTGCGCGCCGAAGCCGCCGTGCTCCACCACCACCGCCAGCGCGATGCGCGGGTTCTCGAGAGGCGCGAAGGCGACGAACAGCGAGTGATCGCGAAAGCGCTCGGCGACCTTGCCGTTGTCGTAGTCGCGCGCGTTTTCCTTCATCGCCACGACCTGCGCGGTGCCTGTCTTGCCGGCGCTGGTGTACTGCGCTCCGGCGAAGGCGTGCGCGGCGGTGCCGTCCACGTTCACCTCCGCCATGGCGCTCTTCACGAAGTCGACGTAATTCCGGTCCAGGGGAATGCGGCGCACGACGTGCGGCTCGACGTAGCGGCGCTCGCCGGTGCGCGGATTGTCGATGTGATCGACCAGGTGCGGGCGGTACATGACGCCGTTCTCGGCGAGCGTCGCCACGGCGAGCGCCATCTGGATGGGGGTATAGGCGTTGTACCCCTGGCCGATGCCGATCGAGATCGTCTCGCCCGGGTACCACTTGCGCTGCTCCGCCGTGTGGAAGCGCCGCATCTTCCATTGCGGCGAGGGCAGCACGCCGGCCGCCTCGCCGTCCAGATCGATGCCGGTGCGCGAGCCGAAGCCGAAAGGCGCGACCGAGCGCGCGATCGCGTCGATGCCGAGGTCGTTCGCCAGCATGTAGAAGTACGTGTCGCAGGACTCGACGATCGCCTTGCGCATGTCGACCGTGCCGTGGCCGCCGGGCTTGTCGTCGCGGAAGCGCCGTCCTCCGAACATGAAGTATCCCGGGTCGAAGATCGTCTGCTTCTCGGTGCGCTTGCCCAGCTCGAGCGCGGCGAGCGCGAGATAGGGCTTGAAGGTCGAGCCGGGCGGGTACAGGCCGGCGATCGCGCGGTCGGTGAGCGGATGCTCGGGCGAGGTGTTGAGCTCCTCCCAGTTTTCCGGGTCGATGCCGTCCACGAACAAGTTGGGGTCGAAGTCGGGCTTGGACACCAGCGCGAGCACCGCGCCGGTGCTCGGCTCGATGGCGACCAGCGCGCCGTCGCGATTGCCGAAGGCCTGCTCGGCGACCTGCTGCAGATGCATGTCGATGGTGAGCACGACGTTGTCGCCCGGCTGCGGCGGGGTGCGCGACAGCGTGCGCACCGCGCGCCCGGCGGCGTCGATCTCGACCTGCTCGAGGCCCGTGACGCCGTGCAGCGCCTGCTCGTAGCTCGCCTCGATGCCGGACTTGCCGATGAAATCGGTGCCGCGGTAGTTCGCGGCCACGCCCTTCTTCTCGAGCGCCTCCTGGTCGCGCTCGTTGATGCGCCCCATGTAGCCGATGACGTGCGAGGCGAGCTTGCCGTAGGGGTACTGGCGAAACAGCCGTGCGCGGATCTCGACGCCCGGAAAGCGGAAGCTGTTGGCGGCGAACCTGGCGACCTCCTCGTCGCTGAGCCGCGTGCGGATCGGCAGGCTCTCGGCGCCGCGCGTCTC
Source organism: Pseudomonadota bacterium (assembly GCA_021813275.1). GTDB lineage: Bacteria > Pseudomonadota > Gammaproteobacteria > Burkholderiales > SG8-39 > JAKALD01. The sequence continues at coordinate 3,564 of JAKALD010000067.1, forward strand.
GCCGAGCAGCTTGCGGAAGCGCGCGCGGTCGCGCGGACCGATCTCGATCAGCTGCGAGAGCCGGTCGATCGTGTGCTCGAGGTCGGCGACCTTGCGCGGGAAGATCTCGAGCGTGTAGGCGGAGTAGTTGCGTGCGAGCACCACGCCGTTGCGATCGAGGATCAGCCCGCGGTTGGGCGGCACGGGGACCAGGGCGATGCGGTTGTCCTCGGCCTTGGTCTGGTAGTAGGCGTGCTGCAGCACCTGCAGGTAGAAGAAGCGCGCGAGCAGCGCGCCGAACGCGAGCAGCACCGCCACCGCGGCGACGCCCAGGCGTACGTGGAAGCGGCGCAGCTCGCGCTCGTGGTCCTTCAGCTCGGCCGGATGCATGGCTTAGAGCGCGCGCGCTTCATCGGCCTCCGCCGGGCGGCGCTGCGGGGCGAGCAGCGCGAGATCGGCCACGGGCCACAGCAGCGCCGCGACGAGCGGGCCGACGAACACCTGCCAGCCCGGGAACTCGGCGCCGGCCGCCAGGCGCACCGCGACCTCGACCGCCTGGGCGGCGGCGAGCAGCAGCGCGACGTGCAGCATCTGGCCGGGCGCCGAGAACCAGCGGATGCGGCGCGACAGCGTGATCGCGCCGAAGGCGAGCAGCGCGTAGGCGAGCGCGTGCTGGCCGAGCAGCACGCCGTTGCCCGCGTCGTTCAGCAGCCCGAGCACCCAGCCGACGCCCAGCCCGACCAGGCGCGGCTGGTGCACGCACCAGAACGCGAGCACCAGGGCGACGAAATCCGGCGCGAGCGACACGTTCGGCCACGGCAGGAAATCCGCCACCAGCGCGAGCGCGAACGACGCCACGATCGTGCGCACGCGCACCGGCCGCAGGATGTGCTGGGGCTTGTCGGGCGTCACCGCGTCATTTCCTGTGCGGCTCCCGGGCGGGGCGCGGGGGCCGCGCCCGCTCCCGCTCCTTCGCCGGGTAGGGCGGCAGCTTGGCCTCGTCCGTGAGCACCAGCACGTAGCGGCCGCGGTCCACGCCCGCAGCCGGCCGGCACGCGATGCGCGCGAACGACCGCGTCGCGTCGCGTTCGACGCTCACCACGGTCGCCACCGGCAGCCCGGGCGGATAGGTGCCGTCGATCCCGGAGGTGACCAGCTGGTCGCCGGCCTGGATCTCGACGTTCGGCGGCATGAAGCGCAGGTCCATCATTCCCGAGTCGCCCGCGCCGAATGCGATCGCGCGCAGGCCGTTTCTCACGACCTGCACCGGCACGGCCTCGTCCTTGTCGGTCACCAGGGTCACCTCCGAGACCAGCGGGTAGGCGTGCGTCACCTGGCCGATCACGCCGACGTCGTCGACGACCGGGCTGCCGGCGCGCACGCCCTGCTGCGTGCCCTTGTCGATGATGATGGTGCGTGCGAACGGATCGCGCCCCGTGTAGAGGATCTCCGCCGGCGTGCTGCGCACCCGCAGCCGCTCGGCCGCGCCGGCCAGGCGCTGCAGGCGCACGGCGTCGGCCGCCGCGGCCTCGTAGCGCTGTGCGGTCTGCGCTTCCTGCAGGAGCCGCGCCTTGAGCGCGGCGTTCTCGGAGCGCAGCGCGGTCTGGCTCGCGAAGAACCCGGCGGCGCGCTCGGCGAGCTCGACCGGCGCAGTCGCGATTCTCTGCAGCGGATAGGCGGCGGTGGCGAGGACGCTTCTCAGCTCGTCCAGGGTGCGGAAGCGGGCATCGACGAGCAGCAGCGCGATCGAGAGCGAGGCGAAGAACGCGAGTCGAACGACGGGGGCCGGGCCACGCTTGAAGAACGGCGGTGGGGTGTGCTCCATCTAGGCGAGCTGCGCGGAGCTTCCCTCGCGAGGGGGACGGGCCCCCTTCACTCAGTCATTCGTGAATACCGGGCCGAAGTGCTCCATCTTCTCGAGCGCCCTGCCGGAGCCGCGCACCACGCAGGTGAGCGGATCGTCGGCGACGATCACGGGCAGCCCCGTCTCCTCCATGAGCAGCCGGTCCAGGTCGCGCAGCAGCGCGCCGCCCCCGGTGATCACCATGCCCTTCTCGGCGATGTCGGCGCCGAGCTCGGGCGGGGTCTGCTCGAGCGCCGACTTCACCGCCGACACGATCTGGTTGAGCGGCTCGGTGAGCGCCTCGAGGATCTCGTTCGAGCTGATGGTGAAGCTGCGCGGAATGCCCTCGGCGAGGTTGCGGCCCTTGACCTCCATCTCGCGCACTTCGCTGCCCGGGAACGCGGAGCCGATCTCCTTCTTGATCATCTCCGCGGTGGTCTCGCCCACCAGCATGCCGTAGTTGCGGCGGATATAGTTGATGATCGCCTCGTCGAATTTGTCGCCGCCGACGCGCACCGAGCCGGCGTACACCATCCCGCCGAGCGAGATCACGCCGACCTCCGTCGTGCCGCCGCCGACGTCGACGACCATCGAGCCGGTCGCATCGGCCACCGGCAGATCCGCGCCGATCGCCGCCGCCATCGGCTCCTCGATCAGGTAGACCTGGCCGGCGCCGGCGCCGATAGCGCTCTCGCGGATCGCGCGCCGCTCCACCTGCGTCGAGCCGCAGGGCACGCAGATGATGATGCGCGGGCTCGGCGAGAACAGCCGCGAGTCGTGCACCTTCTTGATGAACTGCTTGAGCATCTGCTCGGTCACGGTGAAGTCGGCGATCACGCCGTCCTTCATCGGGCGGATGGCGGTGATGTTGCCCGGCGTCTTGCCGAGCATCTGCTTCGCCTCCTTGCCGACCGCCTGGATGGTCTTCTTCGCGTTCGGCCCGCCTTCCTGGCGGATCGCGACCACGGAGGGCTCGTCGAGCACGATCCCCTTGCCGCGCACGTAGATCAGCGTGTTCGCGGTTCCGAGGTCGATCGCGAGATCGTTCGAAAAGTAGCTGCGCAGAAATCCGAGCATGGACGTGGCCGCATCCCTCTTGAAGCTGTTTTGCCGTTGCGCCTTAACTTCGCCTGCTAAGACTGTGTCGCCGCTGGGGTTCGGAACGCCTGCCGCACCCTGCGCGGAGGTCACTATGATACTCTAACGACAAGCCCCGGATAAGCTGCCGGGGCGGTTGCTGCGCCGCAATGTCCCTCTCCCACGACCAAGTCCAGCGCCTCGCGCTGCTCGCCCGCATCGCAGTGGGCCCGGGCGAGACCGACGCGGTGCTCGCCCAGCTGAACCGCGTGCTCGAGCTCATCGAGCAGATGCAGAAAGTCGACACGCGCGGCGTCGAGCCCATGGCCCATGCGCTCGACCTGCGCCAGCGGGTGCGCGAGGATTCCGTCACGGAGCGCGACCAGCACGCCCTGTTTCAGTCGGTCGCGCCCGCGGTCGAGCGCGGGTTGTACTTGGTTCCCAAGGTCATCGAATAGTTCCCGGCCCAGGCCGGCGCCCCGGGGCCGAGCGCCCCGTGCGCGCGGCCTCCGGACGTGCGCCCCAGGCCCCGCTCCCATGCTCAACGCCTCGCTCTCGGAGATCTCCGCCGCGCTCGCGACGAAGGCGATCTCGAGCGCCGAGCTGACGCGCCTCTTTCTCGATCGCATCCGGGCGCTGAACCACGCGCTCAACGCGTTCATCACGGTCGACGAGGAGCGCAGCCTCGCCGAGGCGCGCGCCGCCGATGCGCGCCGCGCCGCCGGCAGCGCGGCTGCGCTGACCGGGATTCCGGTGGCGCACAAGGACATCTTCTGCACCCGCGGAATGCTGACGACTTGCGGCTCGCGCATGCTCGCGAATTACGTCAGCCCGTACGACGCGCACGTCGTCGAGCGCTTCGCGCGCGCCGGCGCGGTGCTGCTCGGCAAGTGCAACATGGACGAGTTCGCGATGGGCTCGTCCAACGAGACCTCGCACTTCGGCCCGGCGAGAAACCCCTGGGACCGGCGCCTGGTGCCGGGCGGCTCCTCGGGCGGCTCGGCGGCGGCGGTCGCTGCGCGCATGACGCCGGCGGCGACAGGCACCGATACCGGCGGCTCGATCCGCCAGCCGGCGGCGCTGTGCGGCGTCTCCGGGCTCAAACCCACTTACGGGCTCGTGTCGCGCTATGGCATGGTGGCGTTCGCTTCCTCGCTCGACCAGGGCGGACCGCTCGCGAAGAGCGCCGCGGACCTCGCGCTGCTGCTCGAGGTGATGGCGGGGTTCGACGCGCGCGATTCGACCAGCGTGGAGCGCGCGCCCGAGGACTACCGGCGCGACCTCGACCGGCCGCTCGCCGGCCTGCGCGTGGGGCTCCCGAAGGAGTACTTCGGCGACGGCCTCGAGCCAGGGGTGCGGCGGGCGGTCGGCGAGGCGGTCCGCGAGCTCGAGCGCCAGGGCGCCATCACGCTTGAGGTGTCGCTGCCCAACACCGGCCTCGCGGTGCCGGTGTACTACGTGCTCGCCCCCGCGGAGGCCTCGTCGAATCTGTCGCGCTTCGATGGGGTGCGCTACGGCCATCGCGCCGCGCAGTACGACGATCTGCTCGACATGTACTGCCGCACCCGCGCCGAAGGCTTCGGCGCCGAGGTCAAGCGCCGCATCCTGATCGGCACCTACGTGCTCTCGCACGGCTATTACGACGCCTATTACGTGCAGGCACAGAAGCTGCGCCGGCTGATCGCGCAGGACTTCGCAGCGGCTTTCGCGCGCTGCGACGTGATCGCCGGCCCGACCTCGCCCTCGACCGCGTTCGCGCTCGGCGCGAAGAGCGACGACCCGGTGCAGATGTACCTGAACGACATCTTCACGATTCCCGCGCCGCTCGCCGGGTTGCCCGGCCTTTCGATCCCCTGCGGCTTCGACGACAAGGGCCTGCCGGTCGGGCTGCAGCTGATGGGCGACTACTTCTCGGAAGCTCGCCTGCTCAACGTCGCGCACCGCTACCAGCAGGCGACCGACTGGCACGCGCGCGTGCCGAAGGACGCGCCGCTATGAGCTGGGAGATCGTGGTCGGCATCGAGACCCACGCGCAGCTGCGCACCCGCAGCAAGATCTTCTCGGGCGCGTCGACGGAGTTCGGCGCCGCGCCGAACACGCAGGCCTCGGCGGTGGACATCGCGCTGCCCGGCGTGCTGCCGGTGCTCAACCGCGCCGCGGTCGAGCTGGCGCTGCGCTTCGGGCTGGCGATCGGCGCGCGAATCAACCGGCGCTCGGTGTTCGCGCGCAAGAACTACTTCTACCCCGACCTGCCGAAGGGCTACCAGATCAGCCAGTACGAGGCGCCGATCGTGCAGGGCGGCACGCTCGCGATCGCGCTCGCCGAGGGCGAGAAGACGATCCGCATCACGCGCGCGCACCTCGAGGAGGACGCCGGCAAGTCGCTGCACGAGGACTTCCACGGCATGTCGGGAATCGACCTCAACCGCGCGGGCACGCCGCTGCTCGAGATCGTGAGCGAGCCGGACCTGCGCGGCGCGCACGAGGCCGTGGCCTACGCGCGTGCGCTGCACGCGCTGGTGCGCTGGATCGGCGTGTGCGACGGCAACATGCAGGAAGGGTCGTTTCGCTGCGACGCGAACGTCTCGGTGCGCCGCGCGGGCGAGCCGCTCGGCACGCGCTGCGAGATCAAGAACCTGAACTCGTTCCGCTTCATCGAGCGCGCGATCGAGTTCGAGGCGCGGCGCCAGATCGCGCTCCTCGAGGATGGCGGGCGCGTCGAGCAGCAGACGCGGCTGTACGACCCGGAGCGCGACGAGACGCGCGCGATGCGCTCCAAGGAGGAGGCGCAGGACTACCGCTATTTCCCCGACCCGGACCTGCTGCCGCTCGTCGTCTCCGAAGAGGAGATCGAGCGCGTGCGCGCGGAACTGCCGGAACTGCCCGACGTGCGGCGCAGGCAATTCATCGCCCGCGGAATTCCGGCGACGCAAGCCGCCCAGCTCACTTCCAGCATCGAGCTCGCGACGTACGCAGGGCTGGCGCTCGAGGGCGCGTCGCGCGGGACTGCCCCGGCGATCGCCAACTGGATCACCGGTCCCTTGAGCGCCAAGCTGAACGAGCGCGGCATCGGCATCGAGCGGGCGCCGGTGAGCCCCGAGCAGCTGCGCCAGCTCGTGGAGCGCATCGCGGACGGCACGATCTCCGGCAAGCTCGCCAAGGAAGTCGACGACGCCATGTGGGCGGGCGAGGGCAGCGCCGACGAGATCATCGAGCGCCGCGGCCTGCGCCAGATCAGCGACTCGGACGCGATCGAGAAGCTGGTCGACGAAGTGCTCGCCGCGAACGCCAAGCTGGTCGAGGACTACCGCGGCGGCAAGGAGAAGGCCTTCAACGCGCTCGTCGGCCAGGTGATGAAGGCGAGCCGCGGCAAGGCGAACCCGGCGCAGGTGAACCAGCTGCTGCGCGTGCGGCTCGCCGGCTAGGGGCGCGCTACGGCTTCGCCGCCGAGCCGCCGGTCAGCTCCAGGTAGCGCTTCTTCTCCGCGTCGAACCGGGCGTCGAGCTTCGCGGCTTCCTGCTGCCGCGAGGCGAGCATGCCCTTCTGCGAGGCAAGGTCCGACTCGGTATTCTTGATTTCGTCGGTCAGCCGCTCGGGCGGCGTCTTGCCGCCGGCATAGGCCTGCAGCGCCTTCTGCTGGTCGGCGCGCCGCTTCTCGAGAATGGCGATGCGCTTGCTGATCTCGCCGATCGCGCGGTCGTTCTCCTTGCGGGCCCGGGCGCGCGCGTCCTCGATGTCCTGCACGCTCGTGTAGCTCGCGAGCAGCGCCTTGTCGCGGCGCTCGCGCTCCTTCGCCGCCTCCGCGTCCTGCCTCTTCTTCTCGGCCGCGGCTTTCTGCGCCTCGAGCTCGGCCGGCGTCGGCGGCGGCAGGATGCGGCGGATGACGATGCCCTCCGAGTTGAGCTCCTCGATCAGCTGTCCGACGCACGCCTCCGGAATGGTCTGGCTGTAGTGCTTGTTGCCGTTCTTGTCGACGCAGCGGTAGGTCTGGGCGCGCGCGGCGAGCGGCGCCAAGGCGAGCGCCAGGGCGGTGACGAGCAGCGTGCGAAGCATCGGCTTCTCCTCGATGGCGACGCACGCCATTGTAGCGCGGGCCGCAGCCCGCCGTCGCGGCGCGCAGTTGCGCTAGAATCCGCGCCACCTCCCGGCCCGCGCCCGACCGTGCACTCCTCCGACAAAGCGTTCATCGCCGCGACCACCGCCAGGATGCTGCTCGAGGTGAAGGCGGTGCTGTTTTCCGAGGGCAAGCCGTTCATCTTCACCTCGGGCTGGGCGAGCCCGGTGTACATCGATTGCCGCAAGCTCATCTTCTACCCGCGCGTGCGCGCGCAGCTGGTGGAGTTCGCGGAGGCGACGCTCGCGCGCGACGTTGGCTACGAGCAGTTCGACGTGATCGCCGGCGGCGAGACCGCGGGAATTCCGTACGCCGCCTGGCTCGCCGAGCGGCTCGGCCTGCCGATGCAGTACGTGCGCAAGAAGCCGAAGGGCTTCGGGCGCAACGCGCAGATCGAGGGCGACATCCGCGAGGGAGCGCGGACGCTGCTGGTGGAGGACCTGACCACCGACGGCCGCTCGAAGATCAATTTCTGCAAGGCGCTGCGCGACGCGGGTGCGATCGTCGAGCACGTGTTCGTCAACTTCTACTACGACATTTTCCCCGAGTCGAAGCGGATCCTCGCCGAGCTCGGCGTGCGCCTGCACTCGCTCGCGACCTGGTGGGACGTGCTCGCGCTGGTGAAGCGCGAGGGCCATCTCCCGGCCGTACAGGTGGGCGAGATCGAGAAGTTCCTGCACGCGCCGGCCGCCTGGTCCGCCGCCCACGGCGGCGCCTCGAGCTTCCCGGCGTCCTGAGGCCGCGGGGCGCACACCGGGCTTGCCGTGCGCATCGTCACGCTGAACGTCAACGGCATCCGCTCGGCGGCGCGCAAGGGCTTTTACCGCTGGCTCGCCGGGCAGCGCGCCGACGTCGTCTGCCTGCAGGAGATCAAGGCGCAGGAGGCGGACCTCGACGCGACCATGCGCGCGCCGAAAGGCTACTTCGCCGCCTTCTCGCACGCCGAGAAGAAGGGCTACGCCGGGGTCGCGCTCTACAGCCGCCGCCGGCCGGACGCGGTCATCGAGGGCTTCGGCAGCCGCGAGTTCGATCCCGAGGGGCGCTACCTCGAGGCGCGCTTCGGCAAGCTGGCAGTCGTGTCGCTCTACCTGCCCTCGGGGTCGAGCGGTCCCCACCGGCAGGCCTCCAAGTACCGGTTCCTCGACGAGTTCCTGCCGCACCTGAAAAAGCTGCGGCGCGCGCGCCGCGAGGTCGTCCTGTGCGGCGACTGGAACATCGCGCACAAGGAGATCGACCTGAAGAACTGGCGCGCCAACCAGAAGAACTCGGGCTTCCTGCCCGAGGAGCGCGCCTGGCTCACGAAGGTGTTCGACGAGGCCGGCCTCGTGGACGTGTTCCGGCGGTTGAACGACAAGCCGGAGCAGTACACCTGGTGGTCGAACCGCGGCCAAGCCTGGGCGAAGAACGTGGGCTGGCGGATCGACTACCAGATCGCCACCCCGGGCATCGCGGCGAAGGCGCGGCGGGAGTCGATCTACAAGAAGGGGCGCTTCAGCGACCACGCGCCGCTCGCCATCGACTACGATATCGAGTGGCCGCCCCAATAGCCCGCACGGCGCCGGTGCGGGCCCGGCGAGGGCCCCGGCCAATCTCTTCTCATCGACCGCAGGAGGGCAGCATGCGTGCAGCCGACAGCGAATCGTCCCGCCGTTCGCGACGTCTTTTCGTGGCGCTCGGCGGCGCCGTGCTCGCCGGCAGCGTGGCCGGGTGCGCGGGCACGAAGGCGCGCGAGTATGTCGACGACAGCGCGATCACGAGCAAGATCAAGGCGGAGTTCGCGACCGACAAGACGGTCAGCGCGCTCGACATCCACGTCACCACGACGATGGGCCACGTGCGCTTGAGCGGCGTCGCGAAGAGCGGCGCCGAGAAGCTGCGCGCCGGTCACATCGCCCGCTCGGTAAGCGGGGTCGCGTCGGTGGCGAACGACATCAAGGTCAAGGGCGACTGAGCGCGCCGCCGGCGGCGAGCCGCCGCGGGACTACCGCTTCAGCGCGCCGAACGCCTTCTCGATGATGGCGCTGCCCGCGCCGACCGGGTCCTGGCGGATTTTCCGCTCTTCCTGGCCGACCATGTAAAAGAGGCCATCGAGCGCCTTCCGGGTCACGTAGCCGTCGAGGCTCGCGTCCTCCTTGCTCACCAGGCCGAAGCGCGCGCCCTTGCCGGCGAACTCGTCGTACTTCTGGGCGAGCTTCAGCTTCGCGGTCTCCCTTTTCACGATCGGCAGGAACTTGGCGCGCAGCGAATCGCTGGTCTTGCGCCTGAAGTAGTCGGTAGCCGACGTGGGGCCGCCGGTGAGGATGCCCTTCGCGTCCTGCACGCTCATGTTCTTCACCGCATTGACGAAAATCGTCTTCGCCTGCGGCACGGCGGCTTCGGCCGCGCGGTTCATGGTGAGCTCGAGCTCGTCCACGTATTTGCCGAGGCCGAAGCTGCGCATCAGGCCCTCGTAACGCCTGATCGACTCCGGCAGCGGGATCCTGACCGCCGGGTTGCCGAAGTAGCCGTCGGTCCTGCCCAGCACGCCGACCGCGGCGCCGGTGCCCTTCTCGAGCGCCGCCTTCAAGCCCGCGACGGCATCCCTGTTGGTGATCTGCCCGAGCTGCGCGAGCGCGGTGCACGTCCACGCCGCGAGCACGAGTGCGACGATTCGCCTGATCATGGGCCCTCCGGCGCGCATGGTCTATTGCGTCCGGGGCGCGAAGTGCCGCGCGCCTAGCGGCTGCGCCGCTCGAGCGGCACGATGGCGAAGCGCCGGCGGCGCCGGTCGAGCCACCAGGCGAACGCCGGGAGGAGCACCAGCCCTCCGGGCATCACGAGCGCCACGAAATAGGGCGAGAGATTGCGCAGCCGCCGCAGCTGGCCGCGCAGCTCGGCGAGCTCCGTATGGGTCCAGCGCTGGCCGTTGCGCCGCTTCATGAGCAGCGGCATCAGTCCCTTCACCTGGGTGAGCTCGGCGAGCAGCGCACGCCGCTCGCGCTCGGCGAACACGAATGCGTTGCGCAGGCCGTTGCCGAGTCGCAGCTGCATGCTAGCCCTCGCGCCGCGGCGCGAGCGACGCGGCGATCACCGGCGCGAGGCGTCGCAGCCACAGCCGCGCGCCGCGGTACGCCTGCCACAGCGTCCAGCCGCTCGCGAGCCACTTGAGCGTGCGCTTGGGGCGCAACCCGACCAGCACCGCGACCGCCGCGGCGATCCACACCGGCCGCAGGCGCGCCTCGGCGAGCAGCCGCGCGACCTTCCCGAGCCATGCCGTGGCGGAATCGGCGCGATTGAGCAGGCCGGCGAGCGCCTCGCGCTCGGCGCTCGCGCGCGCGAGGAGCCGGGCGCGCCGCTCGCGCAGCGCGATGAGCCGTTCACGCATGCGGCTCCCCGGGGGCGGGGCCGCCGCGCTCCAGCCGCTCGCGGTCCTTCGCGAGCTCGGCGAGCGTGGCGGCGAAGAAGCCCGGCCGCTCGCGCAGCCGCTTGCGCACGAGCGCGAGCGCCAGTGCCCCCGCGCCGCCGAACGCGGCGGTGAGCAGCGCGGCGGCGAGCACGCGGTGCCCGTCCCAGAAGAGGAGCACGACGAGCAGCACGGCGAGCACCGCGGCGAGGCCGAAGAAGAACAGCGCGAGCAGCGTCCAGACCGCGATCTCGTACCAGCGCAGCGCCTGCTCCTCGAGCTCGCCGCCCGCCAGGCGCGTGCGCGTCTCGGCGAACGCGACGAGGGTGCGGGCCAGTTCCCTGAGCGAGCCGAGCATCGGGGGCGGCCGGCGCGCGCCGCTCGAGCTAGCGGCGGCCGATCAGCAGGCCGAGCAGGAAGCCGATCCCGGCGCCGATGCCGACCGCCGGCCACGGGTGCTCGTGCACGTACTGGTCCGTGGCCTGCGCGGCCTGCTTGGTGCGGTCCACGAGCGCGTGCTCGGCCTCGGCCAGCTTCACCTTCGCGGCGGCCAGCGAGGCCTGCATGCGCTCGCGCGCGGCGGCGGCTTTCTCGCCAGCGTGACTGGCGGTGGCGCGCAGCAGTTCCTCCGTGTCGGAAACCAGGACTTTGAGATCGGCGACGAGCTTCTCTTTCGACACTTCCGTGGCCATGGGATTGCTCTTGGAGTTGGGGTGGGGAGGCGATCCGCGGGCGCAAGGTGGCGCAGCGTCCCGCGAGCAAACAGGCTACCGAGTTTTGCGGGGCCAGGCAACCGCGGCGGTTACAATCGGCGCGCCCAGCCGCCCGCCCGCCCGCATGCCGCTCTCGACCTACGCCGCGGTCTTTCGCGACCGCAAGATGCTGGTGCTGCTCCTGCTCGGCTTTTCCTCCGGCCTGCCGCTCGCGCTCACCGGCGGGACGCTGCAGGCCTGGCTGACCGTGAAAGGTCTCGACATCGCGCTGATCGGCCTGTTCGCCCTGGTCGGGCAGCCGTACACCTACAAGTTCCTGTGGGCGCCGCTGATGGACCGCTTCACGCTGCCGTTCCTCGGCCGGCGCCGCGGCTGGCTGGTGCTCACGCAGCTCGCGCTGCTCGGCGTGCTCGCCTGGATGGGAACGATTTCACCGAACGATTCGCCCCGCTTGCTCGCCGCGGCGGCGCTCGCGGTCGCGTTCCTGTCGGCCTCGCAGGACATCGTGGTCGACGCCTACCGTACCGACATCCTCGGCGCCGAAGCGCGCGGCGCGGGCGCGGCGGTGTTCGTGCTCGGCTACCGCATCGCGATGCTCGTTTCGGGCGGCCTCGCGCTGATCCTCGCGGCCGGCCCCCTCGGCTGGAGCGGCACCTACTGGCTCATGGCGCTGCTCATGCTCGTCGGCAGCGCCGCGGTGCTGCTCGGCGACGAGCCCGAGATCCCGCCGCGCGCGCCGCATACGCTGCGCGAGTCGGTGCGCGACCCGCTCGCCGAGTTCTTCGCGCGCGACGGCGCCTGGGCGCTGCTCGCGCTGATCGTGCTCTACAAGCTCGGCGACGCCTTCGCCGGGACGCTGTCGACCGCGTTCCTGCTGCGCGGCCCGCAC
>JAKALD010000331.1 GCA_021813275.1 Pseudomonadota bacterium
GCGCAGGCCGAGGCAGGGCTGACGGGCGCGCTGTCACGCCTGGTTGCGGTGTTCGAGGCCTATCCGGACCTGAAGGCGAACCAGAACGTGCTCGCGGTGCAGGAGGAGCTCTCCAGCACCGAGAACAAGATCGCCTTCGCGCGCCAGGCCTACAACGACGCGGTGATGGAATACAACACCAGGCGCGAGACGTTCCCGCAGAACATGATGGCCGGCGGGTTCGGCTTCGGGCCGGCCGAGCTGCTGCAGGCGACCGAGTCGGCCGAAGAGCGCAAGGCCCCGAAGGTCTCGTTCCAGTGAGGCGGGGCGGGGCGGAGCGCTAGGCGCGCCGCGCGCGCGCGATGGACTTCTTCGAGCTGCAGCACGAGGCGCGGCGCAGCACCCGCTGGCTGCTGCTGCTGTACCTGCTAGCGGTGGCGGGCATCGTGCTCGCGGTGTGCGCCGGGGTGGGTGTCACCTACGCGATGTACGCGCTCTACGGGCTCGCGCCGCTCGCGCACGAAGTGCGCTTCGACGCCGAGCACGTCGCCGCCTCCTTGCTCGGCATCATGCTGCACGGGGTTCCCCCCAAGGTCTACCTGTGGAGCGCCGGCGTGACGCTCGCGACGATCGGCGGCGCCACGGCCTTCAAGGTATCGCAGCTCGCGCGCGGCGGCACGGCGATCGCCGAGCTGCTCGACGCGCGCCGCATCGAGGGCGGCAGCAGCGATCCGCTCGAGCGCCGGCTGCTCAACGTCGTCGAGGAGATGGCGATCGCCTCGGGAATTCACGTCCCGCCGGTGTACGTGCTCGACGAGGAGCGCAGCATCAATGCCTTCTCCGCCGGCTACGCGCCGAATGAGGCGGTGGTGATCGCGACGCGCGGCACGCTCGAGCAGCTCACGCGCGACGAGCTGCAGGGCGTGCTCGGGCACGAGCTCAGCCACATCCTGAACGGCGACATGCGCCTCAACGTGCGCCTGCTCGGCGTGCTCTTCGGCATCCTGTTCATCGGCCAGGTGGGGCAGTTCCTGGTGCGCGCCTCGATGCGGGGCGGCCGCGGCCGGCAGCGCGAGGACGCGCGCGCGTCGGCGGCGATGGCCGTGCTCGGCGTGATCCTCGCGCTCGTCGGCGCTCTCGGGCTCGCGTTCGCGAGCCTCATCAAGGCCGCGGTTTCGCGCCAGCGCGAGTTCCTCGCCGATGCCTCGAGCGTGCAGTTCACGCGCAACCCCGACGGCATCGCGGGGGCGCTCGACACGATCGCCGCCTGGCCGCTCGGCAGCCGCGTCGCCAACCTGCACGCCGAGGAGCTGAGCCACATGTTCTTCGCGCAGGCGGTCGCGAACTGGTTCGGCAGCCTGCTCGACACCCATCCGCCGGTCGACGAGCGAATCCGCCGGGTGCGGCCGGGCTTTCAGCGCACGCGCTACCGCGAGGAGCGCGCGGCGAGGGCCCCGGCCCCGCCGGTCGCGGTGCTCGACGCGGCGGGCAACGTCGTGAAGACGATCGGCGGTGGGGCCTGGGGACAGGCAGCGGGCCCGGGCGCGGCGGCACGCGCCGCGACCGCGGTGGCCGTGCTTGGCAGCGCGGTCGGCGCTCCGCAGCCGCAGCACGTCGACTATGCGGCGCAGCTCCTCGGCTCACTGCCCGCTTCGCTCAAGGAGCGCCTCGCGACGCCCGATGGCGCGGCGCAGGTCGTGTGCGCGCTCGCGCTCGAGCCGGCGGACGAGGCGCGCGCCCGGGAGCTCGCGGTGCTCGGCCAACGGCGCGGCGCACCCTTCGCGCAGGCTGTGCTCGCCGCGTACGCGCAGACGAGCACGCTCGCTCGCGCGCACGATCTGCCGGTGCTCGAGCTCGCGATGCCGGCGCTCAAGCGCCTGGCGCAGCCCGAGCGCGACGCGCTGCTCGGCGACTACCGGGCGCTGATCGAGGCCGACCAGCGCGTCACGCTGCACGAGCTCGTGCTCGCGACGCTGCTCGGGCAGAGCCTGCGCGCGGACGCCGGCCGGGCGATCCCCGTGCGCTACCGCAACGTCGGCGAGATCGCCGCGGACGCGCACGTGGTGCTCTCGATGGTCGCGCACGCGGCCGGCGGCGACACCGCGCAGGCTTTCGCCAAGGGCGCGGCCGAGCTCGGTCTCGCCCTCGACGCGCCGCTGCCGGCGGCCGGGCTTTCGATGCCGCGCGTCGCCGAATCGCTCGAGCGCCTGCGGCTGCTCGCGCCGCTCGCCAAGCCGCGCGTGCTCAAGGCCTGCGTCGCGGCGGCGGGCGCGGACGGCGCGTTTCGCATCGCCGACGTGGAGCTGGTGCGCGCGGTGGCGGCGACGCTCGACTGCCCGCTGCCGCCGGTCATCGAGGCGGTCGACCCCGCGATGCTCAAGGCTTGAGCCGCGCGCCGCTATAATCGGCCGCGAAGGAGAGGCGCGGCACGCGCCCAGCTCATGAGCGCATCGTCCGCCAGCGCGCGAAACCCCGATCCCGCCATCCTCGAAGCCGCGCTGCGGCGCGCCGTCGCGGGCGAGGTGCGCTTCGATCCCGGCGCGCGCGCCGCCTACGCGGCGGATGCCTCGAACTACCGCCAGGTCCCGATCGGCGTGGTGCTGCCGCGCACGCTCGAGGACGTGGTGGCCGCGGTCGCCGCCTGCCGCGCGCACGGCGCTCCCATCCTGCCGCGCGGCGGCGGCACGGCGCAGAACGGGCAGAGCGTCAACGTCGCGGTGGTGATCGACTGCTCGAAGTACCTCGATCGCGTGCTGTCGGTCGACCCCGAAGCGCGCCGCGCGCTCGTCGAGCCCGGCACCGTGTGCGACACGCTGCGCGACGCCGCCGAGCGCCACCGCCTCACCTTCGCGCCGGATCCGGCGACGCACTCGCGCTGCACGCTGGGCGGCATGATCGGCAACAACTCCTGCGGGCCGCACTCGGTGATGGCGGGCAAGACGGTCGAGAACCTGGAGCGCCTCGAGGTGCTCACCTACGACGGCGCGCGCTTCTGGTGCGGGCCGACGAGGGAGGGCGAATACGCGCGCATCGTCGCCGCGGGCGGGCGCCAAGCCGAGATCTACGCGCGCCTGAAGGCGCTCGCCGACCGGTACGGCGAGCTGATCCGCGCGCGCTATCCGAAAATCAAGCGCCGCGTCTCGGGCTACAACCTCGATCAGCTGCTGCCCGAGAACGGCTTCAACGTGGCGCGTGCGCTGGTCGGCTCGGAAGGCACCTGCGCGCTCACGCTCCGCGCCGAGGTGCGGCTCGTGCAGAGCCCGCCGCAGCGCGTGCTGCTGGTGCTCGGCTTTCCCGACATCTACGCGGCCGGCGACGTCGTGCCCGAGATCCTGCGCGCCGCGCCGATCGCCTGCGAAGGGCTCGATGACAAGATCGTCGGCGGGCTGCGCGAGCGGCGCCTCAAGCTCGAGGACGTCGCGCGGCTGCCCGCGGGGCGCGGCTGGCTGATGTGCGAGTTCGGCGCCG
>JAKALD010000068.1 GCA_021813275.1 Pseudomonadota bacterium
ACTGGCTGATCCCGATGCAGATCGGCGCGCCCGACATGGCCTTCGGCCGGCTCAACAACTTCAGCTTCTGGCTGCTGCCGTTCGCGGCCTCGCTGCTCGTCATCTCGTTCTTCACGCCGGGCGGCGCGCCGGGCACGGGCTGGACGATGTACGCGCCGCTCACGGTGCAGATGGGCCCCGGGATGGACTTCACCATCTTCGCGATCCACCTGCTCGGCCTGAGCTCGATTATGGGCTCGATCAACATCATCACCACGATCCTCAACATGCGCGCCCCCGGCATGACGCTGATGAGGATGCCGCTTTTCTGCTGGACGTGGCTGATCACCGCTTACCTGCTGGTCGCCGTCATGCCGGTGCTCGCGGGCGCGGTGACGATGACGCTCACCGACCGGCACTTCGGCACTTCGTTCTTCAACGCCGCCGGCGGCGGCAGCCCGGTTCTGTACGAGCACGTCTTCTGGTTCTTCGGCCATCCCGAGGTGTACATCATCGCGCTGCCCACGTTCGGGGTGGTCTCGCAGGTGATCCCCGCCTTTTCGCGCAAGCCGCTGTTCGGCTACACCTCGATGGTGTATGCGACCGCCGCGATCGCGATCCTGTCGTTCATGGTCTGGGCGCACCACATGTTCACCGTCGGCATGCCGGTGACCGCGCAGCTCTTCTTTATGTACACGACCACCCTGATCGCCGTGCCGACCGGCGTGAAGGTGTTCAACTGGGTGGCGACCATGTGGCGCGGGTCGCTCAGCTTCGAGACGCCGATGCTGTTCGCCTGCGGGTTCCTGTTCCTGTTCGTGATCGGCGGCTTCACGGGCCTGATCCTCGCCCTGGCGCCGATCGACATCCAGCTGCACGGCACCTACTACGTCGTGGCGCACTTCCACTACGTGATGGTCGGCGCGGCGCTGTTCTCGGCGTTCGCGGGGATCTACTTCTGGCTGCCGAAGTGGACTGGGCGCATGTACAACGAGACGCTCGGCAAGATCCACTTCTGGCTGTCGATCATATTCTTCAACATGATCTTCTTCGTGCAGTTCTTCCTCGGCCTCGCGGGAATGCCGCGCCGCATCGCGGACTACGCGCCGGAGTTCACGACCTGGAACCAGATCTCGACGATCGGCGCGTTCGGCTTCGCGCTCGCGCAGCTGCTGTTCCTGTACATCCTGGTGAGCGCGATCCGCAGCGGCGCGAAGGCGCCGGAGAAGCCGTGGGAGGGCGCGGACTCGCTCGAGTGGACGCACCTGCCGACGCCCGCGCCGTACCACTCCTTCGAGGCGCCGCCGGTGCTGCAGTAGGGGTCTGGTGCTGCGGGGGTGAAAAGCGCCTGACCCCCGCACCCCGGTGCTGCGGGGGTGAAAAGCGCCTGACCCCCGCACCCCCCTTGAGTTACTTGCGCTTGCCGCGCGGCTCCGAGAGCGCGTCGCGCAGGCGCCACATCGTCTGGTCGGCCCAGTACTCGGGATCGGCGTCGATCTTCGCTTCGCCCTTCGCGACCAGGTCCTTCGCCAGGCCGTGGCGCTCGCAGAAATCGCGCCAGAACTCCTTGATCTCCTCGGGGGTCATGTGCATGGCGGCCTCGGCTGCGGTTCGAAAGGCGTCCCAGCGCCGCGGAGCGAAGCGCCGCGACGGGGGGAGTGCGCGCCTATTGTGGCATTTCCAGCTGCCGGACGCGCGGCCGGCTGCTAGACTGCGGGCTGGCAACCACGAAAGGAGGTGATCCAGTGAGAGTCGACCAAGGCGGCACCGGCGGGCAACGCTCCACCAGCGGATCAACTCGCGGGACCGGGAGCTTCGCAAGCTAGCCGGAACCGCCCGGCAGTACGCGCCCCGGCCGCGCGAGCGGTTCGGGGCGTTTCGTTTGATGGGTTTGTAGACGTGACCCTTCGCATCCGCATCTTCGGCGCCGGCGCGGTCGGCGGCCATTTCGCCGCGAACGAGGCGGCGGCCAAGGGTCTGTACCAGCCGTGAAGGTCGCCATCCTTCCTGTCACGCCGTTCCAGCAGAACTGCGCGCTGCTCGTCGACGAGCGCACCAACAAGGCCGCCGTGGTCGATCCGGGCGGCGAGGTCGAGCGCATCCTCGAGGCGGTCGAGCGCTCCGGCGCCGAGCTCGAGAAGATCCTGCTCACGCACGGCCACATCGACCACTGCGGCGGCACCGCGGAGCTGCGCCGCCTCACCGGGCTGCCGGTCGAGGGGCCGCAGCGCGAGGACCGCTTCTGGATCGAGCAGCTGCCCGTGCAGAGCCTGCGCTTCGGCTTCGGGCGCGTCGAGGCGTTCGAGCCCGACCGCTGGCTGGAAGGCGGCGACACCGTGCGCTTCGGCGAAGTGACGCTCGAGGTGCGCCATTGCCCGGGGCACACGCCCGGGCACGTGATCTTCTATTGCCCCGAGAGCCGCCTCGCGCTGGTGGGCGACGTGCTCTTCGCCGGCTCGATCGGGCGCACGGACTTCCCGCGCGGCGATCTCGAGACGCTCGTCCGTTCGATCACCACGCAGCTCTGGCCGCTCGGCGAGGACGTCTCGTTCATTCCCGGCCACGGCCCGATGTCCACCTTCGGCGCGGAGCGCGCGAGCAATCCCTACGTCGCCGACCGCGTGCTCTCGGGCGGGCGGACCGGCCCCCGGGGGTCGCGCTACCTTTAGGAGTCGGTCCCGAACAGCCGTTTGCAATTTGTGCGGCGCGGTAGTAGGGTCGCGCCCTCGCGTCCCGTCCAGCCCGCATGGCCAACGGCACCTCCCAGCAGCACTCGCGCGCGGCGCTGACGCTCGCCGCGCTCGGCGTCGTCTACGGGGACATCGGCACGAGCCCGCTGTACGCGGTGAAGGAAACGTTCGGCGCGGGTCACGGAATTCCGCTCGTGCCCGAGAACGTGCTCGGCGGGCTGTCCACGATCTTCTGGTCGCTGATGATCGTGGTCTCGCTCAAGTACGTGACGCTGATCATGCGCGCGGACAACAAGGGCGAGGGCGGCATCATGGCGCTGCTCGCGCTCGCCAGCTCCTCGGTGCGCCAGCAGGCGCGCTGGCGCGGCGCGATCCTGCTGCTCGGCGTGTTCGGCGCATCGCTCTTCTACGGCGACGCGGTGCTCACCCCGGCGATTTCGGTGCTCTCGGCGGTCGAGGGACTCGCGGTCGGCACCAGCGCGTTCCAGGAGTACGTGCTGCCGATCTCGGTGGGCGTGCTGGTCGGGCTGTTCGTCGGGCAGCGCTTCGGCACGGCGAGGGTGGGCGCGCTGTTCGGGCCGATCACCGTGGCCTGGTTCCTCGCGCTCGCGGCGGTGGGCGTCTACGGCATCGCGATGCATCCCGCGATCCTCGCGGCGCTCGATCCGGTGCACGCGGCGCGCTTCGTCACCGAGCACGGCTTCGCCTCGTTCGTGGTGCTCGGCTCGGTGCTGCTCGCCTTCACCGGCGCCGAGGCGCTGTACGCCGACATGGGACACTTCGGCGCCGGCCCGATCCGCACTGCCTGGTTCGGGCTGGTGTTTCCTGCGCTCACGCTCAACTACTTCGGCCAGGGCGCGCTGCTGATCGCCGACCCGAAGACGATCGCGAACCCGTTCTACCTGCTTTACCCGTCCTGGGCGCTGTTTCCGATGGTGGCGCTCGCCACCGCGGCGACCGTGATCGCCTCGCAGGCGACGATCTCGGGCACCTACTCGCTCACCCGCCAGGCGATCCAGCTCGGCTTCCTGCCGCGCATGAACGTCATCCAGACCTCCGCCAAGGAGCTCGGGCAGATCTACATGCCGGCGGTGAACTGGACGCTGCTCGTCGTGATCGTGGCCGCGGTGCTGGGCTTCGAGTCGTCCTCGCGGCTCGCCTCGGCCTACGGGGTCGCGGTGACGGGCACCATGCTGGTGACCACTTTCCTCACGTTCTTCGTGATCCGCTTCGGCTGGGGCTACAACCTGGCGCTGTGCGCGGTGGCCACCGGCTTCTTCATGGTGGTCGATACCGCGTTCTTCTCCTCGAGCCTGCTCAAGATCCACGAGGGCGGCTGGTTTCCGCTGGCGCTCGGCGCCGGCGTGTTCGTGCTCATGACCACCTGGCGCCGAGGGCGCAGCCTGCTGCTCGCACGGCTGCGCAGCGGCTCGGTGCCGCTCGAGCCGTTCCTCAAGTCGCTGTTCATCGAGCCGCCGCACCGCGTGCCCGGCACCGCGGTGTACCTGAGCGCGGCCCCCGACGCGGTGCCGCACGCGCTGCTGCACAACCTGAACCACAACAAGGTGCTGCACGAGCGCGTGGTGTTCCTCACCGTGATGGTGAAGGACGTGCCGTGGGTGCCGTTCGACCAGCGCGTCGCGCTCGAGCCGCTCGGCCACGAATGCTGGCGCGTGATCCTGCAGTTCGGCTTCAAGAACCGGCCCGACGTGACGCAGGCGCTCACCGAGCTGTGCAGGTCGCAGGGGCTGCCGGTGAACATGATGGAGACCTCGTTCTTCCTCAGCCGCGAGACCCTCGTTCCGAGCGCCGCGGGGCCGCGCGGCATGGCGCTGTGGCGCGAGCGCCTGTTCGCGGCGATGGCGCGCAACGCCGGCAGCGCGGTCGCCTACTTCAACATCCCGCCGAACAGAGTGATCGAGCTGGGGACGCAGGTCGAGATTTGAGGGGCGGGTTCCGGGCCGTGCGGCTGCCCGAGCGCGGGTTTGCCGCTGCGTTGTCCCCCCTTTTGCGCATTGCGCCGCGTAGCGGCGCAATGCGCAAAAGGGGGGATTGATTAAAGGCAAAATCTGCGCCCGGGCGATTCGAGCGACGGGGGATCCGGGTGGTGCCGCCGCCCGCACGCGGGTCTTGCTTTTAACCAATCTCCCGCATTTCGGCAATTCGCTCCTACGGAGCGAAATGCCGAAATGCGGGAGACCATGAAAAGACAAACCTGCGCCCGGCAGGCCGCATAGCTCCTCCTCGCGTTTGCATCGGCTCCCCGCTCGGGTTACCGTTCGCGCCCTGACGCCGCATCTTCGAGGCCCGAATTGCAGAAGGAAGCCGAGCGGCACCAGTCCTCGCGAGCCGCACTGACCCTCGCCGCGCTCGGCGTCGTGTTCGGCGACATCGGCACGAGCCCGCTGTACGCGGTGAAGGAGAGCTTCGGCGAGGATCACGGCATCCCGCTCAACGTCGAGAACGTCCTGGGCGGCCTGTCGACGATCTTCTGGGCCGTGATGATCGCGGTCTCGCTCAAGTACGTGACGCTCATCATGCGCGCGGACAACAAGGGCGAGGGCGGCATCATGGCGCTGCTCGTGCTCGCCAGCTCCTCGGTGCGCAAGAACCCGCAGTGGCGCGTGCCGATCGCGATGATCGGGCTGCTCGGGGCGTCGCTCTTCTACGGTGACGCGGTGCTCACCCCGGCGATCTCGGTGCTCTCGGCGATCGAGGGCCTGCGCGTGGGCACCGCCGCGCTCAGCCACCTGGTGGTGCCGATCTCGGTGGGCGTGCTGATCGGCCTTTTCGCGCTGCAGCACCACGGCACCGCGACAGTCGGCGCGCTGTTCGGTCCGATCATGGTGATCTGGTTCCTGGCGCTCGCCGCGGTCGGCGTGCGCGGCATCGTCGGCAACCCGGTCGTGCTCGCGGCGCTCGACCCGGCGCACGCGCTGCGCTTCGTCACCGGCCATGGCTTCGCCTCGTTCGTCGTGCTCGGCTCCGTGCTGCTTGCCTTCACCGGCGCCGAGGCGCTGTACGCCGACATGGGGCATTTCGGCCGGGTTCCGATCCGCACGGCTTGGTTCGGGCTGGTGCTGCCGGCGCTCACGCTCAACTACTTCGGCCAGGGCGCGGTGTTGCTCGCCGACCCCAAGTCGATCGCCAACCCCTTCTACCACGCCTTCCCCGAGTGGGCGCTCTACCCGATGGTCGGGCTCGCCACGGCGGCGACGGTGATCGCTTCCCAGGCGACGATCTCGGGCACCTATTCGCTCACCAAGCAGGCGATCCAGCTCGGCCTGCTGCCGCGCATGAATATCGTGCAGACCTCGGCGAGGGAGATCGGCCAGATCTACCTGCCGGGCATCACCGCGGTGCTGCTGCTCGCCACCATCGGCGCGGTGCTCGGCTTCGGCTCGTCCTCGGCGCTCGCCTCGGCCTACGGCGTCGCGGTCGCCGGCACGATGCTGGTGGACACCTTCCTCACCTTCTTCGTGATCCGCTTCGGCTGGGGTCTCAACCTGCCGCTGTGCGTCGCGGCGACGGGCGCCTTCGTCGCCTTCGACGTCGGCTTCTTCTCATCGAGCCTGCTGAAGATCCACGAGGGCGGGTGGTTCCCGCTGACGATCGGCACGATCGTGTTCGCGATCATGGCCACCTGGCGGCGCGGCCGCGAGATCCTGCTCGCGCGGCTGCGCCTGCATTCCGTTCCGCTCGAGGCGTTCCTCGAGTCGCTGTTCACCGACCCGCCGCCGCGCGTGCCGGGCACCGCGGTGTTCCTGACCGCGACGCCGGACTCGGTGCCGCACGCGCTGCTGCACAACCTGAACCACAACAAGGTGCTTCACGAGCGGGTCGTGTTCCTGAACGTGATGATTACCGACGAGCCGTGGGTGCCGTTCGGCGAGCGCGCGAGCGTCGCGCGCCTCGGGCACGGCTGCTTCCGCGTCATCGTGCGCTTCGGCTTCATGAACCGGCCCGACGTCGTGCAGGCGCTCGAGCTGTGCAAGGGGCAGGGGCTCGCCATCGACATGATGCAGACCTCGTTCTTCCTCAGCCGCGAGAAGATCGTGCCGGTCGGCGGCAACGTGGACGGCATGGCGCTGTGGCGCGAGCGCATGTTCGCCGCGATGGCGCGCAACGCCGGCAGCATCACCGACTTCTTCAACATCCCGACGAACCGCGTGATCGAGCTGGGGACGCGCATCGAGATTTGAGGGGGAGTGTTGAGCTGCATCACCGGCGGTGCGCGGGTTTGACTTTCCATGGTCTCCCGTGTTTCGGCTTGTCGCCTCCGAGGCGACATGCCGAAACACGGGAGATTGATTTAAAGGCGAAACCGGCGAGCGGGAGGCCGCATGGCCCGATCTCCACGCCGCGCCCCCTCGCCGCGGCTGCTATGATTTTCCGCGCTCGGTCTTCTGCGGAGGCCGGTTGGCCATCGCTCTGCTCTCCGACATCCACGCCAATCTCGAGGCGCTCGAGGCCTGCCTGAAGCACGCGCGCGAACGCGGCGCCGCGCGCTACGCGTTCCTCGGCGACGTGGTCGGCTACGGAGCCGACCCGCAGGCGGCGGCCGACACGGTGCGGCGCTACGCGGCGGAGGGCGCGCTCGCGGTGCAGGGCAACCACGATGCGGCGATCGGCAGGAGCGCCGGCTACCTGAACGATGCCGCGCGGGTCTCCATCGACTGGACGCGCAAGGTGCTGGGCGCGGAGCACAAGGCCTTCCTGGCCGCCTTGCCGCTGCAGCGCGCGGACGGCCCGCTGTGCTTCGTGCACGCCTCGTGCGCGCATCCGGAGCGCTGGGAATACGTCGACTCGCCGGCGGCGGCGCGGCGCAGCGCCGAGGCGGCGGAAGCCGCCTACGTCTTCTCGGGGCACGTGCACGAGCAGGTGCTGTACTTCGAAAGCTCGGAGGGCCGGTGGTCCGCGTTCCGGCCGACGCCCGGCCGGGCGGTGCCGGTGAGCCGCCGCCGGCGCTGGCTCGCGATCGTGGGCTCGGTCGGCCAGCCGCGCGACGGCCGGACCGCGGCCGCCTACGCGCTGTTCGACGCGGCGCGCGAGGAGCTCACCTTCCATCGCGTCGCCTACGACCATCTGGCCGCGGCGCGCAAGATCCGGCAGGCGGGGCTGCCCGAGTTCCACGCCTACCGCGTCGAGCACGGCGTCTGAGCGGAGGTCCCGCGATGCTCGAGCGAGTGCCGCAGGCAGGAAGCGTGATCGACGGCTTCCGCCTCGGGGAGTGCCTGCACACCGGCGCCCAGGGGCAGATCTTCCGCGTCGCCGCGCCCGAGCAGGGCTTTCCGGCGGTCATGAAGCTGCCGCGCATCGGGCCGGGGGAGCCTGCCGAGAATCTGATCAGCTTCGAGACCGAGGCGATGATCCTGCCCGCGCTCTCCGGTCCTCACGTGCCGCGCTTCGTGGCCGCCGGGGATCTCGCGCAGACGCCGTACCTGGTGACGGAATGGATCGAGGGCGAAAGCCTGGAGGCGAGGCTGCGGCGCGCGCCGCTCGACGTGCAGGAAGTCGCGCGCATCGGCGCCGCGATCGCCGATGCCGTGCACGGCCTGCACCTTCAGGACGCGATCCACCTCGACCTCAAGCCCGACAACGTGATCCTCAAGGCGGGCGGCGAGATCGCGCTGATCGACTTCGGGCTCGCGCACCACGCGCGCTATCCGGACCTGCTCGCCGAGGAGAAGCGCTTCGCGGCGGGCTCGGCGCCGTACGTCTCGCCCGAGCAGGTGCTCGGCACGCGCTCCGACCCGCGCAGCGACATCTTCGCGCTCGGCGTCGTGCTCTACGAGATGGCCACGGGCGCGTTGCCTTTCGGCCTTCCCGCCACGATCGCCGGGCTGCGCGACCGCCTCTGGATGGACCCGGTGCCGCCGCGCGCGCGCCGCGCGGAGCTGCCGCGGTGGCTGCAGGAAGTCATCCTGCGCTGCCTCGATCCGCATGCGGACGAGCGCTACCAGTCGGCGGCGCACGTCGCGTTCGACTTGCGCCATCCCGAGCAGATCGCGCTCACGGTGCGCGCCGGCAAGACGGGGCGGGCAGGGCTCGTCGGGCAGGCGCGCCGCTGGTGGCGCGCGCGCGGCGCGCGGCCTGCGCCGCGCCCCGTGCCCACGGTTCAGGTGGGAACCGCGCCGGTGATCATGGTGGCGGTGGACACCGCGCACGCGGACGACCCGCGCCAGGCGCCGCTGCAGCGCGCGACGGCGCGGGTGATTTCCCCGTCGACGGACTTCCGTTTGGTGTGCGTGTCGGTGATCCGCGCCGCGGCGGTGGCGGACGGCGCGGGCGCCGCCGGGAGCGCCTCGGAAACGCATCTCGAGCATCTCGTGCGGCTGCGCCACTGGGTCGAGCCGCTGCGCCTGCCAGCGCGCCGGCTGTCGCTGCACGTGCTCGAATCGCCGAGCCCGGAGCGCGCGCTGCTCGAGTTCGCGCGCCGCAACCACGTCGACCTGATCCTGCTCGGCGCGCCGAGCCCGGCGCAGCATGCGCTCGCCTGGTGGCGCTCGGTCGCCTCGAGCGTGACCGCGAACGCGCACTGCAGCGTCTACGTGGTGCGCGTCGGGTCCGACTAGGAAACAAAAAGGCCCGCCGGGGCGGGCCTCTTCGTCGAGCGCGGTGGCGCTCAGGGCAGCATGCTGTGGTCGTAGACGCGGATGTCGCGCTCCTTGGTCTCGCTCAGGAACAGCGTGCCGATGATCAGCGTCATCACCGCGACGACCACCGGGTACCACAGGCCGTAGTAGATGTTGCCCGACGCGGCCACCATCGCGGTCGCGGTGAGCGGCAGCATGCCGCCGAACCAGCCGTTGCCGATGTGGTAGGGCAGCGACATCGACGTGTAGCGGATCTGCGTCGGGAACAGCTCCACCAGGAACGCCGCGATCGGCCCGTAGACCATCGTCACGTAGATCACCATGACGATCAGGATCAGCTCGGTCATGAACCAGTTGATCTGCTTCGCGTCGGCCGCCGGCGTGTAGCCGGTCTCCTTGAGCGCCGCGTCCAGCTTCTTCGCGTCGAAGCCCTCGACCTTGATGCTGCCGATCGTGGTGACGACCGACTTGCCGGGCTCCGCGGGCAGCGACTTGAACGACAGGCCGCGCGTGGTGAGGTAGTCGCGGGTGCGGTCGCACTCGGAGAACTTGCTCCACGGGCCGACGAACAGGTGGAACTGACAGTCGGTCGCGGCGACGCTGATCGGCGTCTTCGCCGCGTAGGCCTCGAGCGCCGGGTTGACGTAGTGCGTGAGCGCGCCGAACAGCGGGAAGTACGTGAGCGCCGCGATCAGGCAGCCCGCCATGATGATCTTGAGCCGCCCGATCTTGTCCGAGAGCCAGCCGAAGAAGACGAAGAAGGGCGTGCCGATCACCAGCGAGATGCCGATCAGCCAGTAGGCCGTGACGTAGTCGACCTTGAGCGTGATCACGAGGAAGAACAGGGCGTAGAACTGCCCCGTGTACCAGACCACGCCCTGGCCGGCGGTCGCGCCGAGCAGCGCGAGCAGCACGAACTTGTTGTTCGGGTACTTGAAGAAGCTGTCGTTGAGCGGCGACTTGGAGGCCCGGCCCTCGGACTTCATCTTCTGGAACACCGGCGACTCCTGCAGCTTCATCCGGATGTAGACCGAGAACACGAGCAGGATGATCGTGACCCAGAACGGGATGCGCCAGCCCCAGGTGGAGAACGCCTTGGCGTCCATGCTGCCGCGGCTCAGCCCGATGATGATCAGCGCGAGCAGCAGGCCGAGCGTCGCCGTGGTCTGGATCCAGCTCGTGTCGTAGCCTCGCCGCCCCTGCGCCGCATGCTCCGCGACGTAGGTCGCCGCGCCGCCGTACTCGCCGCCGAGCGCGAGGCCCTGCACCAGGCGCAGCGTCACCATCAGGATCGGTGCCAGCCAGCCGATCGACTCGTAGGTCGGCAGCAGGCCGACAAGGAAGGTCGAGCCGCCCATGAAGATGATCGTGATGAGGAAGGTGTATTTCCTTCCCACCAGGTCGCCGATCCGGCCGAAGACGAGCGCGCCGAAGGGGCGCACCAGGAAGCCGGCGGCGTAGGCCGCGAAGGCCGACAGCAGCGCCGCGGTCGAGTTACCCGGCGGAAAGAACAGCGCCGCGAAGAACGGCGCGAGGACCGCGTAGAGGTAGAAGTCGTACCACTCGAATACCGTGCCGAGCGAGGAGGCGAAGATGACTCGCTTCTCCTCGGTGCCGAAATCGTGGCTCACTGCCGCATGCGCGCTAGACTCCGCCATCTTCCCCTCCTCCCAGGTCGGAAATTTCGGTGAAGTTGCGGGCCGCAGCATGCAGTATTTGCCAGGGTTCTTGCAATGCTCTTTCGCCGGCGCGTATTGCGCTGCAGCAACCGGCAGCGGCTACACGAGGTGCACCGCCAGCGGAAACCATAGCCCGATGGCGCAGAGCGCCACGGCCACCAGCCCCAGCGCGCCGCCGATCCACGCGAGCGCGATCGTCTCGGCGATGATCGAGGCCGAGGCGAGCACGATGCCGATCTGGACCGCCGCCGAGGCGAGCTCGTAGTGGTGGTAGGCGGCCATCGCGCGGTCGCGCTTCGTTTCCGATCGCTTGGCGCGCGCGGCGAGCTGCTCGCGGCCTTCGCCGGTCTCGGGCTCGCTCTGGTAGCGCGCGGCCGCCTGCTTCCACTTCTCGGCCTGCCTGCGCGCCGCCTCGGCGGGCACTGCGCCCGCTTGCGCCTCGAGCAGCTCGGCGGCGGTGCGCAGCGTGGTCTGGCGAATCGTCTTCGCCTGGAAGAACGCCCAGAGGTTCGAGGCCTCGATGTTGGCCGCGAGCGCCGAGGTCTGCGCCGACTTGGCGAGCGTTTCCGACAGGGCGAGCACCAGCGCGAGCACCGAGATGAGCAGCGCGATGCGCTTGTCGGCCGCGTGGCCGACGTGTCCGTGTGTGCCTGACATGACGGATTCCGCGGTGAAAGGCGCGAATTCTAGCGTGCGCGCGCGGCGGCGAGCAGCCCGGCGAGCGCGACCGCGGTGAAGGCCGCGCCGGCGAAGAACGTCCAGTCCGCGCCGAACGCGCTCCACAGCCAGCCGGCGAGCACGCTCGCGCCGAGGAGCGCTGCGCCGCTCACCAGGTTGAAGAAGCCGAAGGCCGTGCCGCGGCGGCCGGCCGGCACCGCCTCCGCGACCAGCGTCGAGAGCAGCCCCTGGGTGAGCCCCATGTGCCCGCCCCACAGCGCGACGCCGGCGAACACGGCGCCGATCGAGCCGGCCGCGCCGAGCACGAGGTCGGCGGCGATCAGCGTCGCGAGGCCCCAGAAGAGCAGGGCGCGCCGCCCGCCGCGGTCGGCGGCGAGGCCCGCCGGGTACGAGACCGCCGCGTACACCGTGCTCATCACCACGAGCACCAGCGGCACGAGCGCGATTTCCAGGCCGAGGTCCTTCGCCCGCAGCACGAGAAACGCCTCGGAAAAGCGCGCGAGCGTGAGGACCGCCCCGAGCGCGACGATCGCCCAGTAGCGCCCGCCCAGCCCGCGCAGCGCGCGCGGCGCGACCAGCTCGCCCGTGCGCGCGGCGGCGTGCGCGGCCTCGGGCTCGCGCACTCCGAATGCGAGCACCAGCACGGCGGCCGCGGCCGGCAGCACGGCGAGCCAGAGCACCGCGTGGATGTTGTCGGCGAGCAGCAGCATCAGGCCCACCGCGGCGAGCGGGCCGAGCACCGCGCCCACCGAGTCGAGCGCCTGGCGCAGGCCGTAGGCCGTGCCGCGCAGCTCGGACGGCGTGACGTCGGCGATCAGCGCGTCGCGCGGCGCGCCGCGGATGCCCTTGCCGATGCGGTCGACGAAGCGCGCGCCGAGCACCACGGCGATCGAGTTGGCGAGCGGGAAGAGCGGCTTGGAGAGCGCGGCGAGCCCGTAGCCGGCGAGCACGATCGGCTTGCGCCTGCCCAGGCGGTCCGAGAGCACGCCGGAGAACACCTTCACGATCGCGGAGGTGGCCTCGGCGATGCCCTCGACGAGCCCGACCTCGAGCATGCTTGCGCCGAGCACGCTCGTCATGAACACCGGCAGCAGGCTGTGCACCAGCTCCGAGGAGAAGTCCATGCACAGCGAGACGAGGCCGAGCGCCCAGACCGTCGCGGGCAGCGCGCGCATCGGGCGCCCGGGGCTCACCGCGCCCTCAGGCCGAATCCGGCTGCGCGGCGGCGGGCGGCGGCGGGTGAGCGCCGCCGAACTGCGCCCAGGCCACGCCGCCCATCGTCACGCCGGCGCCGGCGAGCTTCAGCCAGGTGAAGAGCTCGCCCAGCGTGAGCCAGGCGACGACGCCTGCGATCGGCGGCATCAGGTACATGAGCGGCGCGCTGCGCGCGACGCCGCGCTCGGTGTTCACCCAGGCCCACACCAGCCAGCCGAGGAACGCCGACACGACCGTGGCCCAGACGAGGCCCGCCCAGGCGAGAGCGGGCACGCCGGCGAGCGGCGCCGCGAGGAACGCGGGCAGCGTGGCGAGGACGGTCGGCGGCGCGCCGAAGGCGAGCGTCCAGGCGAGCAGCGCGAGCGGCCCGTAGCGGTCCGCGAGCGGCCGCGAGATCACCGTGTACAACGAGAAGAGCGACGCCGCGCCGAGCAGCACCAGGTCGCCCGCCCCGGCCGAGGCGAGGCCGCCGATGAACTTGTCCGAGAGGAACAGCACGATGCCGAGGAACGCGACCCAGGTGCCGATCAGCTGCCTGCGGTGCAGCCTCTCGGCGCCGAGCATCGCGAGGATCAGCAGCGTGAACAGCGGCCCGCTCGTGAGCACCAGCGCCGAGGAGAACGCGGTCGACAGGCTGATGCCCCAGGTGACGATGCCCACGTGCAGCGTGTGGCCGAGCAGGCCGCAGGCGGCGAAGCGCGGCAGGTCGCCGCGCGCCGGCAGCGCGTCGCGGAGGCGCCCGCGGTAGGCGAGCGCGAGCAGCGCAAAGCCGAGCACCGGCATCGCGAGGAAGCGCACGAACAGGAACGGCGCGACGCCGATGTGCTCGAGGACGTACTTGGTGACCGCGAAGTTCGCGCCCCAGACCCCCATCACCACGATCGCGGCGGCGAGCGAGACGCGCGCGCGCCGCGCCGGGGACCAGCGGGCGGCGGACAGGCTCAACGCGGGGGAGGAAACCGGATGCGGCGAAGCCATCGAGGCGCGCAGCATACAATAGGCGGGGTGCGCAGTGGCTTCCCGATTCGTTGCCGTGAGCGCGCCTGAGCGGCCTGCCGCCTGGCCGGCCGAGGCGCGCCCCGGCGTGCGCGCGCTCGTCGCCTCGAAGGTCCGCGAAGTGGCGAACGCGGGCCTCGGAGTTGCCGCCGTCGAAGCGTTCTGGTTCGGCGAGCCCGACGAGGCGACGCCCGAATTCATCCGCAGGGCCGGCATGGACTCGCTCGCCGCGGGCGAGACGTTCTATGCGCACAACCTCGGCCTGGCGGAGCTGCGCGAGACGCTGGCGGCGTATGTGTCACGGCTGCACCGGCCGACGCCGGCGGAGGCGATCGCGGTGACCAGCTCGGGCGTGTCTGCGCTGATGCTCGCGACGCAGCTCATGGTCGGGCCGGGCGACCGCGTGGTGGCGGTGACGCCGCTGTGGCCGAACCTGGTCGAGATGCCGAGGATCCTAGGCGCAGAGGTGAAGCGCGTGCCGCTCGCGTTCACGCCCGAGGGCTGGCGGCTCGACCTCGAGCGGCTGCTCGATGCGCTCACACCGGGCACGCGCGCCCTATACGTCAATTCGCCGAACAATCCCACCGGATGCACGATCCCGCGCGAGGCGCAGCGCGCGCTGCTCGAGCGCTGCCGCCGGCACGGCATCTGGATCCTCGCCGACGACGCCTACGAGCGACTGTGGTTCGAGGGCGAGGGCGCCGCGCCGTCGTTCCTCGACCTGGCGGGCCCGGAGGAGCGCGTGATCGGCGCCAACACCTTCTCGAAGTCGTGGCTGATGACCGGGTGGCGGCTCGGTTGGCTGACCGTCCCGCCCGCGCTCGCGGGCGACCTGGCCAAGCTGATCGAGTACAACACCTCCTGCGCGCCGGTGTTCGCGCAGCGCGCCGGGGTCGTGGCGGTGCGCGAAGGCGAGCCGGTGATCGCGCGCACCCGCGCGCGCTTTCGCGCGGCGCGCGACCTGCTCGTCGGCCGGCTGCGCTCGCTCGAGGGGGTCGAGGCCGCGCTGCCGGCCGGGGCGATGTACGCCTTCTTCCGAATCGCGGGCGTGACCGACAGCCTGGCGTTCTGCAAGCGCCTGGTGCGCGAGCACGGCCTCGGGCTCGCGCCCGGAGCGGCGTTCGGGCCGGAGGGCGAGGGCTTCGTGCGCTGGTGCTTCGCCGCGAGCGGCGAGCGCCTCGAGGAGGGCGTGCGGCGCCTGGCCCGCGCGCTCGCGGCCTGATTACGCGCGGGCCCGGGTCAGGAAGGGTTGACCGGCATGCGGCGCGCCTGCGTCGCTCCTTGCGCGTTGCCGAGCGCGCTGATCTCGCCCGAGAGCTCCGCGCCTTCCTCGACCTTGATCCGGTTGTAGCGGATCTTGCCCGAGACCTTGCCGGTGGCGTGCACCACGAGGTGCTTGCGCACCGTGAGCTCGCCCTCGAGCCGGCCGTGGATCTCGGCCTCGTCCACCGCGACGGTGCCGGTGAACACCCCGTGCTCGGCGACCTGGATCACGCGCGAGTCGAGCGTCGCTTCCATGCGCCCCTCGACGATCAGCGTGTCGCAGTCGGTCACCTCGACGCCCTTCATCTTGATGTCGGGCCCCACGATGAGCTTCGCTTCCTTGTGCGCCTCGTTGCGCGCGGCGCTCGCGCGCGCCGCGGCGGGCGGCGCGGCCGCGGGGGCGGCCGGGGCGACCTGGGGCGCGGGCGCGGG
>JAKALD010000332.1 GCA_021813275.1 Pseudomonadota bacterium
GGTCGAGTACCTTACCGTGCAACAGTGGTATCTGGGCGGGGTTATGCGCAGCCTGCACCGCTATGCCTCCGACGGCATTGCGCTCACCATGCTCCTGCACATGGTGCGTCACTGGTGCTTCGACCGCTACCGCGGATTTCGCTGGTTCTCCTGGGTGAGCGGCTTCACGCTGCTGTGGCTGGTGTACGCCGCCGGCATCAACGGCTACATGCTGCCCTGGGACAAGCTGTCGCAGTTCGTGGTCGTCGCCACCGCCGAGTGGTTCGACCGCCTGCCGATATTCGGCGGCACGCTGGTGCGCAACTTCATCTTCCCGGAGAACGTCACCGACCGGCTGTTCTCGCTCCTTTCGTTCCTGCACATCGGTATCCCGCTCGCGGTGCTCGCGCTGCTGTGGGTGCACACGCAGCGCGTGCCGCAGGCGAAGACGCTCCCACCGCGCCAGATCGCGGTGACACTCACCGTCGCGCTGGTGGTGCTCTCGCTCTTCAGGCCCGCGGTCAGCCAGGGCGAGGCGAACCTCGCCGCCGCGGTCACGACGATCGGCTTCGACTGGTTCTACCTGCCGGCGTACGCGCTGCTTTACCGCTGGACCCCGGGCGAGGTCTGGGGGCTGGTGCTCGCGCTCTCGCTGCTGCTCACGCTGCTGCCGTGGATACCGCCGCGGCGCCGCCGCGGCCCAGCCGAGGGCTTTCGCATGCTCGTGCGTCCGGACAACCGCATCATCGCGGTGCGCGAGGGCGACACGATCCTCGACGCGGGGCTGCGCGCGGAGGTGCCGTTCCCCTACGAGTGCCGCAACGGGGGCTGCGGCAAGTGCAAGGCGACCCTCGCCTACGGCACGGTCGACTACGGCGCCTATCAGCCGGAGGCGCTGACGCAGGCCGAGCGCGCCGCGGGCAAGCTTCTCATGTGCTGTTCGATCCCGCTCGGCGACATCGAGGTCGAGTACGAGGCGGTCGTCGCGCCGGGCACGCCCCCGGTGCGAGTGTGGACGGCGACGGTCGAATCGCTCGAACCGCTCGCCCACGACGTGATGCGCGTGCTCCTGCGCCTGGAAGGCGAGGAGCGCATCGAGTTCTACGCCGGGCAATACATCAACGTGCTGCTCGAGGGCGGCGAGAAGCGCAGCTTCTCGTTCGCCACCGCGCCGCACGTGAACGACCGCGTCGAGCTGCACATCCGCCGCATCCCGGGTGGCCTTTACACCACCCACGTCTTCGAGCGCATGAAGCCGGGCGAGCGCGTGCGCTTCGAGGGTCCGCTCGGCTCGTTCTTCCTGCGCGGGGACTCGGACAAGCCGGTCATCTTCGTCGCCGGCGCGACCGGCTTCGCGCCCGTGAAGAGCATGCTCGAGTACGCCTTCCGTCGCGGCGTCAAGCGCAGCATGGTCCTGTACTGGGGCGTGCGCCGGCCGCGGGACCTGTACCTCGGGGAGCTGCCGCGCGAGTGGGCGCGCGAGCACGAGAACTTCAGCTTCGTGCCGGTCGTCTCGGAGCCTGGTCCCGGCGATCGTTGGGAAGGCCGCACAGGCCTCGTGCACGAGGCGATTCTCGCCGACTTCCCCGATCTCTCGGGCTATCAGGTCTACGCCTGCGGCTCCGTCGGC
This sequence comes from Pseudomonadota bacterium, assembly GCA_021813275.1. Taxonomy (GTDB): domain Bacteria; phylum Pseudomonadota; class Gammaproteobacteria; order Burkholderiales; family SG8-39; genus JAKALD01. Next base: position 1,610 of record JAKALD010000332.1, read on the forward strand.
ATGGTCGAGGCGGCGCACCCCGCGTTCGCCGCCCGCGGCCTGAAGCAGGATGACTGCTTCTCGGACGCATTTCGCCTCTCGCCGAAGCTGCGCGCCCGCGCCGCCGAGCTCGTGCGCCTCGGAGGCAGCCCGGCGTGAAGGCCTTGCGCTTCGCAGCCCAGTTGCTGCTCTACGTGCCGCTCATGGTGCTGATCGGGTACTTCTCCACGCGCCCGCGCTTCAGCGTGATCGCGCCCGACGAGGCGCTCCTGCGACTGAGCTTCACGCACGCGGCGGCGCCGGTGCACCCGTGCCGCAAGCGCAGCGCCGAGGAGCTCGCCAAGCTGCCGCCCAACATGCGCGCGCCGCTCGACTGCCCGCGCGAGCGCGTGCCGCTCCAGGTCTCGCTCGAGCTCGACGGGCGCGAGATCTTCGAGCGCACGGTACCGCCCACGGGGCTGCGCCGCGACGGCGACGCGACGGTGTACTTCCGCACTGCGGTGCCCGCCGGCCGACATCGGGTCGTGGTGCGCATGGGCGATCAGCCCGGCGGCGGCTTCGACTACACGAAGGCCGCGACGATCGATTTTGCCCCGGGCGCCGCCTGGGTGATCGACTTCCGCCCAAGCGAAGCCGGATTCGTGTTCCGAGGCTGACGTGCACGCGCCCGCCCTGGCGTTCGTCGCCACGCACCCCAAGGTCCGACCGGCCCTGTGGCCCAGGCTCGAGCGCGCGTTGGACCGGGCCTTTGGCGCCGCCGCAAATCCGCTGCGCAACCTCGGCGGGCTCGGCTTTCTTTTGTTCTGGGTGCTCGTCGTGACGGGCGTCTATCTCTACGCGCGCTTCGATACCAGCATCGGAGGGGCGTACGCGTCGATCGACCACCTGTCGCGCGCCGAGTGGTATTTCGGCGGCGTGCTGCGCAGCGTGCACCGCTACGCCGCTGACGCCTTCGTCGTGGCGACGCTCGCGCATCTCGCGCGCGAATGGGCCGCGGGCCGCTTCCGGCGGTTTCGCGCCTTCACCTGGATCTCGGGCGTGCCGCTCGTCTGGCTGCTGTATGCCTCGGGCATCGTCGGCTGCTGGCTGGTGTGGGACGCACGCGCGCAGTTCTCGGCGACCGCCACGGCCGAGTGGCTCGACGCGCTGCCGATGTTCGGCGGCGCGCTGGTGCGCAACTTCATTTTTTCGGAGAACGTGAGCGATCGGCTGTTCTCGCTGTTCGTGTTCCTGCACATCGGCCTGCCGCTTCTGCTCCTCGCCGGCATGTGGGTGCATGTGCAGCGCCTGAGCCAGCCGCGCACGCTGCCGCCGCGCGCGCTCGCGCTCGGCATGCTCGCGATGCTCCTCGTGCTCGCGCTCGCGTGCCCGGTCCAGTCGGGCCCTCCCGCCGACGCGACGCGCGTGCCGGCGGCGCTCGAGCTCGACTGGTTCGTGCTCTTCGCGCACCCGCTCATGTACGCAACCTCGCCCGTCGCGCTCTGGGTGCTCGCCGGCGCATCGACCGTGATGCTCGTCGCGCTTCCGTGGCTCGCGCGAGTGCCGGCGCCGGTCGCCGCGCGCGTGAACCTCGCGAACTGCAATGGCTGCGGGCGCTGCGTCGCCGATTGCCCCTACCAGGCAGTGCTGCTCGCCCCGCGGAGCGACGGCCGGCGCGGCGAGCGCGCATGGGTGCTCGAGGCGCGCTGCGCCGCCTGCGGCATCTGCGCCGGCGCATGCCCCTCCGCGACGCCATTCCGCAGCGTGCCCGAGCTCGTTTCCGGTATCGATCTGCCCGATCTGACAGTCCACGATCTCAGGCGCCGGCTCGCACGGGCGCTGGGACGCTTCTCGGGCCGCCGGAGCATGAGCGGGGTCG
>JAKALD010000069.1 GCA_021813275.1 Pseudomonadota bacterium
GCAGGCGACCGCGCCCGCCCCGAAGGCGCCGGCGAGCGGCGACGCCTATCGGCTCGGGCCCGGGGACGTGGTCGACATCACGGTCTACAACAACCCCGACCTGGAAACGAAGACCGCCATCGGCCAGGACGGCCACGTCAGCTTCCCGCTCATCGGCAGCGTGGCGCTCGCGGGCCTGACGCCCGCGCAGGCCGGCGAGCGCATCGCGCATCAGCTCGATGCCGGCGGGTTCGTGCGCAAGCCCTACGTGAACATCCTGGTCACCGAGTATCGCAGCCAGACCGTGTCGGTGCTCGGGGAGGTGAACAGCCCCGGGGCCTACAACATCAGCCGGCCGATCGACATCACGCAGGCGCTCGCGATGGCCGGCGGCATCAACCCCAAGGGCTCGAACGTCGTCGTGCTGGTGACCAAGGGCCCCGACGGCGCGCCGCGCCGGCAGAAGATCGACATCACCAGGCTGATCGAGGACGGCAGCACTCCGCAGGATCCGCTCGTCGCGAGCGGCACCATCATCTACGTGCCGCCTGCGCCCGTGTTCTACATCTACGGCGAGGTGCGCAACCCCGGCGCCTATCCGCTGACGAGCGGCTTGACCGTGCAGCAGGCGCTGTCGGTCGGCGGGGGGCTCACGGTGCGCGGCACGCAGAACGGCATCGAGCTCGACCGCAAGGGCCCCGACGGGCGCGAGCACAGCCGCCGCGCCAGGCTCTCCGAGCGGCTGCAGCCCGGCGACGTGCTGCAGGTTCCGGAGAGCTGGTTCTGAGCGGGGCGGGCGTGACGAACCGCGCGATCGAGACGGAGGCGGCGTGAGTCTGACGCAACTGCTGGTGATCTTGCGGGCGCGCGCGGGACTGGCCCTGGCGATCGCAGCCACCGTGCTCGCGCTCGCCGCGATGGTCGCGCTCTCGATTCCCAAGCGCTACCAGGCCGAAGCGAGCGTGATGGTCGACCCGATGAGCGCCGCGCTCTCGGGCGACTCGGGCGGCGGCTGGACGCGCGAGAACCCGGCGGCCACCCAGGCCGACGTGATCGCGAGCTACGGCGTCGCGCTCGCCGTCGTGAAGGCGCTCGACCTCGAGCACCGGCCCGCCGCGATCCGCCTGATCGCGGGAAGCGGGCCGCTGCACTGGCTGCGCGTGGCCCTCGCGCAGCTGCTGGCGGGCTCGCCGGGCGGGCGGCGCGCTTCGATGACGGACTGGCTCGCCACGCAGCTGCTCGACGGACTGCACGTGCGCAGCAGCGGCGACAGCCGCGTCGTGAAGGTCATGTACGCGTCGCCCGATCCGGAGTTCGCGGCGCAGGTGACGAACGCCTTCGTGCAGGCCTACCTGGGCAGCGTCGCGCGGGTGGGGACCGCGCCGGCCGAGCGCACCGCGCAGCTCTTCGAGGGCCAGCTGCCGGTCCTCCAGCAGCGCCTGCAGCAGGCCGAGCGGCGGCTCTCGGAGTACGAGCGCAAGACGGGCCTCGTGAGCGCCGGGCAGGGGCTCGACTCGGAGAACGCGCGCCTCGCGGACCTTTCCTCCCAGCTGGTGCAGGCGCAGTCGCTCGCCTACGTCGAGCGCGCGAAGCAGCGCCGGCTGCAGCGCTTCATCGACGGCGGTGCCTCCGGATCCGACGCCCCGCCGGGCGTTCTCGACAGCCCGGCGGTGCAGCAGAGCCAGCAGGCGGTGATGCAGGCGCAGGGGGACCTGAACGCGCTCGCGCAGCGTCTCGGCCCGAACCATCCCCTGTACCGGGCAGCCGAAAGGAAGCTGCAGCGCGCGCAGGCCGACTACCGCCAGCAGATGCTGGCCGTCGCCCGCGGCCTGCTCGGCAGCGCGGGCAACGCCGCGGAGCAGGTCGCCGAGCTGCGCGCCGCCGAGCGGCAGCAGCGCGCCAGGGTGCTCGGGCTGAAGGGCGCCAACGCCGAGCGCGCCGTGCTGCAGAGCGAGGTCGTCAACGCGCGCCAGGCCTACGAGGCGGCGGCGCAGAGCCTCGCACAGACGCGCATCCAGGGCGAAGCCGCCAAGAACGCCTCGGCCACGCTGCTCGACCCGGCCACGCCGCCGCTGCGCCCGGCGAGCCCGCGGGTCGGCCTGATCCTGGGGATCGCGCTGCTGGCGGGAATTGCGCTCGGCATCGGCGCGGCCCTCTGGCAGGAAACGCTGGACCGGCGCGTGCGCTCGCAGCTCGATCTCGTCGAGCTGATCGGCGTGCCCGTGATCGCGATCCTGCAGCGCCGCGCGCGTCCGCTGCGCGCTCCGCTGCTGCTCGGTGCGCCGTCGGGCGTTCCCCGGCTGCTGCGGTGACTTGCGGGAAGGAGCGAACGTGAACAAGGCCGTATTCGACTTGCGCGAGCCCACTCTGCGCACGCCCGCGGGCGGCGTCGACGAGCGCCCGATCGGGCGCATCCTGGTGGACCTGGGCAAGCTTCGCGAGCGCGACGTCGAGCGCGCGTTCGCCCTGCACCGCAAGAAGGGCCTGCGCTTCGGCGAGGCCGCCTGCAGCCTCGGCCTGATCAGCCCGGCGGACGTGCACCAGGCGCTCTCGATCCAGTTCAACTATCCCTACGTGCAGCGCGGCCAGGGCACGCTGAGCGCCGAGCTGATCGCCGCGCACGACCCCTACCACCCGCAGTCCGAGGCGCTGCGCGAGGTGCGCACGCATCTGCTCACGCACTGGCTCACTCCGCAGCGCAAGGTGCTCGCGGTCGTGAGCGCCGCGCCCGGCGACGGCCGCAGCTACCTGGCGGCCAACTTGGCGGTTTCGTTCGCCCAGCTGGGCGAGAAGACGCTGCTCGTCGACGCCGACCTGCGCTCGCCGCGCCAGCACCGCATCTTCGGCCTGGGCGGCGGGCCGGGGCTCGCGCGGGCGCTCGCCGCGGGCCTCGGGCTCGGAATCGCCGAGCGCATCGCCTATTTCGACCATCTTTCGGTGCTCACGGCGGGCGCGGCGCCGCCCAATCCCCTCGAGCTGCTCAGCCGCGGCGACCTGCAGCGCCTGCTCGGCGAGGCGCGCCTGCAGTACGCGATGGTCATCGTCGACACCGCCGCCGGGTCGCGCGGCGCGGACGCGCGGCTCACCGCGGCGCGCGCCGACGGGGCCCTGATGCTCGCCTGCAAGGACCGCACGCGGCTCGCCGACTTCGACCGGCTGCGCGGCGCAGTCGCGGCGTACGGCGTACCGCTCGTGGGCGCGGTGCTCAACGGCGCGTGAGCGCGAACGGGAGGCAGACGCGATGAGTCGCAAATCCGCCCTCATCACGGGCATCACGGGCCAGGACGGCGCCTATCTCGCCGAGCTCCTCATCGCCAAGGGTTACGAGGTGCACGGCATCAAGCGGCGCAGCTCGCTGTTCAACACCGAGCGCATCGACCACCTTTACCAGGACCCGCACGAGCCGGACCGGCGCCTGATCCTGCACTACGGCGACATGACCGACACCTCGAGCCTGGTGCGCGTGATCCAGATGGTGCAGCCCGACGAGATCTACAACCTCGCCGCCCAGAGCCACGTGGCGGTCTCGTTCGAGGAGCCCGAGTACACCGCCAACGCGGACGGCCTGGGCGCGCTGCGCCTGCTCGAGGCGATCCGCATCCTCGGCCTGGAGAAGAAGACCCGCTTCTACCAGGCCTCGACCTCGGAGCTGTTCGGCCAGGTCCGGGAGGTGCCGCAGCGCGAGACCACGCCGTTCTATCCCCGCAGCCCCTACGCCGCGGCGAAGCTCTATGCCTACTGGATCACCGTCAACTACCGCGAGGCCTACGGCCTGTACGCGTGCAACGGGATCCTCTTCAACCACGAGTCGCCGCGGCGCGGCGAGACCTTCGTGACGCGCAAGGTGACGCGCGGGCTCGCGCGCATCGCGCTCGGGCTGCAGGAGTGCCTGTATCTCGGCAACCTCGACGCGAAGCGCGACTGGGGCCACGCGCGCGACTACGTCGAGCTGCAGTGGCTGATGCTGCAGCAGGCGGCGCCCGACGATTACGTGGTGGCGACCGGCGAGCAGTACTCGGTGCGCGATCTCGTCACGGCCGCCGCCGCCGAGCTCGGCGTGGTGCTCGGCTGGCGGGGCTCGGGCGTGCAGCAGCGCGGCATCGTGGAGCGCCTGCGCCCCGGGCTGGCCGAAGCGCTCGCCCCGGGGCAGACCATCGTGCGCGTCGATTCGCGCTACTACCGGCCGACCGAGGTCGATTCGCTGCTCGGCGACGCGGCGAAGGCGCGCGAGCGTCTCGGCTGGAGGCCGCGCACGTCGTTCCGCGAGCTGGTGGCCGAGATGATGCGCGAGGACTACCTCGCGGCCCGGCGCGACTGCCTGGTGAGGGAGCACGGATACCGCGTGCTCGAGCACCATGAGTGAGCGGCTGAGCGCGATCCGGCCCTATCACCGAATCTACGTGGCCGGGCACAACGGCATGGTCGGCTCGGCGCTCACGCGCGCGCTGCGCGCGCGCGGCTACGCCAATCTCGTCACCCGCGCGCACGGCGAGCTCGACCTGACCGACCAGGACGCGGTGCGGCGCTTCTTCGCCGAGACCGCGCCGGACCTGGTGTTCGTGGCGGCCGCGCGCGTCGGCGGCATTCTCGCCAACGCACGCGAGCCCGCGAGCTTCCTGTACGAGAACCTCGCGATCGAGCTGAACGTGATCCACGCGGCGCTGCGCGCCGGCGTGAAGCGGCTGCTGTTCCTCGGCTCGAGCTGCATCTATCCGCGCGACTGCCCGCAGCCGATCCGCGAGGAGTACCTGCTGAGCGGTCCGCTCGAGCTCACCAACGAGCCCTACGCGGTCGCCAAGATCGCGGGCCTGAAGCTGTGCGAGGCCTTCAACGCGCAGTACGGCACGCGCTACGTCTCGGTCATGCCGACCAACCTCTACGGCCCGGGGGACAACTTCGACCTCGCCCGCAGTCACGTGCTGCCGGCGCTGCTGCGCAAGGCGCACCTGGCGGCGCAGAGCGCGGCGCGGGCGATCACGGTGTGGGGCAGCGGCGAGCCGCGGCGCGAGCTGCTGCACGTGGACGACCTGGCCGAGGCTTGCGTGCTCCTCATGGAGCGCGACGTCGGCGGCGGCGTGTACAACGTCGGTACCGGCGCCGACGTCACGGTGCGCGAGCTGGCCGAGACGGTGCTGCGGGTCGTCGGGCTCGACGCCCGGCTCGTCTTCGACGCCTCGAAGCCCGACGGAACGCCGCAGAAACTCCTCGACGCGAGCCGCATCCGCGCGCTCGGCTGGCGGCACCGCTACGGGCTCGAGGAGGGCATCCGGCTCACCTACCAGTGGTGCTTGGAAAGCGGGGTGTTCGAGCGCGCCGAGGCGGCCTGAACGACGCACATGGAACCGACGTCCACGATCCGCGTCGCGCAGCCTGGGCGGCCGCAGGCCGGACCGGCACGCAAGGTGTCGGGCGCGAGCTGGGCGCTCGCCGACCAGTGCATCGTGAGCGGCTCCAACTTCGTGACGATCTACCTCTTCGCGCGCTGCCTGCAGCCCTCCGTCTTCGGCGAGCTCGTGCTCGGCTACACCGCGCTGCTGCTGCTCACCGGGCTGCAGGGGGCGCTGGTCACGCAGCCGCACAACGTGCTCGCGGCGGCGCTCGCGCCGCGCGCCTACCGGCGCTTCACCGGCGCGATGGCGGTCGCGCAGCTGGCGCTGTGCGTCGCCCTGTCGGCGGCACTCGGCGCCGCGAGCGTGGCGATGAGGGCGCTCGCGCTTCCGGCGGCGGCGGGCGTGCTCTCCGGGCTCGCCGCCGCGGCGGCGCCCTGGTTCGGCCAGGAGTTCGTGCGGCGCGTCCTGTACACGCGCGGCGAGTCGCGTTCGGTCGCGCTGAACGACCTGCTGACCTACGGGCTGCAGCTCGCGGGCACCCTCACGCTGCTCGTGCGCTGGCCGGAGCACGCCACGCCGCAGGCCGGGTTGCTGGTGCTCGGGATCTCCTCCGCGGCGGGCGTCGCGCTCGGACTCTGGCAGCTTCGCGGTCACGCGCAGCTGCGCGGAATCGGCTGGAGGAGCTGCGTCGGGGTCTGGCGGGAGGCGTGGGGGTTCGGCAAGTGGCTCACCGCGCAGAACGCGCTCTCGTGGCTCGGCTCGCAGGGCCACGTGTGGCTGGTCGGCATCCTGCTCGGCCCGGGGCCCGTCGGCCTGTACCGGGCGGCCACCCATTTTGCGCACCTGCTGAACCCGCTGCGCCAGGCCGCGTTCAGCTACCTGCCTTCGCGCGGCAGCGTGGCCTACGAGGCCGGCGGCGCGCCGGCGCTCGCGCGCTGGGTGCGACGGACCGCGATCGTGCTGCTCGCCGCGCTGCTCCCGCCGGGCCTGCTGCTGATCGCCTTTTCCGGCGACGTGCTGCGCCTCGCCTACGGCGCGCAGTACTCCGGCCCGCGCATGGCGCTGATCCTCGCCGCCGCCACCGCGGCGCAGTGCATCACGTTCTGGAAGTTTCCGTTCGACATCGGCCTGCTCGCGCTGCGCGCGACCAAGCAGATCTTCCTGGTGAACCTCGTTCCGGTGCCGCTGCTGCTCGTGGTGGGCACGGCGCTGGTGTACTACCTCGGCATCGTCGGCGCGCCGCTCTCGGCGCTGGCGATCAGCGCGGCGCTGCTCGTGGCGACGCGCGCCGCGTACCGGCAGATGCTCGCCGCGGGCGCGGCGCGCGCTGCGCCGATCGAGGCGTGATGGACGTGATGCTCTACCTGCGGCACTTCCCCGCGGCCGGGGAGCCGCTCGTCGGCGGCACGGCCATGGCGGTTGCGGGGCTCGCGCGCGGACTGGCCGAAAGCGGCGCGCGGGTCACGCTGCTCTGCGAGGGCGAAGCGCGCTCGCGGACGGCGCTCGCGCCCGGCCTCGAGGTGGAGTGCTTCCCGCGGCGCGGCGGCGCGCGCAGCTTTGCCTTGGGCGATGCCCTGCGCAGCCACGTGTACGAGCGCCTGCGCACGCGCCGCGGGCTGTGCCTGCTGAACGGGATGTTTCATCCCGGCGTGTACGCGCTCGGCGCCTTCCTGCGCCGCTACGGGCTGCCCTATGTCGTGGCGCCGCACGGTTCCTACGAGCCGGCCGCGTTCCGGCGCAACGCCCACCTCAAGTGGCCCTACTGGTACCTGTTCGAGCGCTCCATGCTGCGCGGCGCGCGGGCGGTGCAGGTCCTCGACATGCGGCACGCCCGCTTCCTGCGCCGCCTGGGCGTCGGCACGCGCGTCATCGAGGCGCCGAACGGCGTCGCGCCGGACGCGGTGCCGGAGGAGCAGGCGCTGCCGCCGCCCGCCGTGGTTGGCCCGGTGCGCGCCGTGTTTCTCGGGCGCATCGACGCCTACACCAAGGGGCTCGACGTTCTGCTCGACGCGGTGGCACAGGTCGCAGCCGACGATCGCATCGAGCTCACGCTGCAGGGGCCGGACCAGGGCGACCGCAGCCGGCTCGAAGGCCGCGCGCGCGCGCTGGGCATCGCCGGCCAGGTCCGCTTCCGCGCGCCGGAGTATCGAGGAAGCCCGGTGCGCCTCCTCGCAGAGCACGACCTGGTGTGCCTGCCTTCGCGCTGCGAAGGCTTCGGGCTCGCCGCGCTCGAGGCGATGATCGCGGGTCGCGTGCTGCTCGTTTCGGCGCGCGCCGGGATCGCGCCCCACGTCGAGGCCAGCGGCGCCGGGGTCCTCGTCGCGCCCGCGCCCGAGGACGTGGCCCGCGGGCTCGGCGAGCTGCTGCGGCGGCGCGCGTCGTGGCCGGACATGGGCCGGCAGGGCCGCCGCTATGCGCTCGCACGGCTGCGCTGGCGCGACATCGCGGCCGCGGCGCTCGGAAGCTACGCCGGACTGCTCGACTGAGACATGAGCGACCGCGCCTACCTGCTCCAGGTGCTTTTCGAGTGGTTCGAGCGCGACGGCATCGCCTACTGCGTGCTGGGCGACGCCCGCGGGCTGCCGGAGCACATCGCGAGCGACGTCGACGTGGCCGTGTCGCGCGAGACCTTCGCCGAGATCCCCCGGCTCATGGCGCAATTCTGCCGCGCGTACGACGTGCGCCTGGTGCAGATGCTGCGCCACGAGCAGACGGCGCTCTATTTCGTGCTCGTCTGGGCGGGCGAGGCGGGCGAGGCCGCCGCGCTCGCGATCGACTTCTGCAGCGACTACCGGCGCGGCGGCAGGCTGCTGCTCGCCGCGGACGAGCTGCTCGCGCTGCGCGAGCCCGCGCGCGACGACGCCGGGCTCGAAAAGGGCTTCTACGTCCCGCCGCCGCACGTCCAGTTCCTCTACTACCTCGTCAAGAAGGTGGACAAGCTCGATCTCGGCGAGCGCCACGGCGAGCTCCTCTCGGCGCTGTGGCGCAGCGATCCGTTCCGCGCCCACCACGGGCTCGCGCGCTTCTGGCGGCAGCAGGGCGAGATCGAGCTCATCGAGCGCGCCGCCGAGGGCCGCGACTGGTCCGCCGTGCGGGCCGAGCTGCCGCGGCTGCAGCGCGCGCTGCACCACTCCGCACCGCTCGGTGCGGCGGGCCTGGCGGGCGAGCTGCGCCGCCGCCTCGGCCGGCTGGCCGCGCCCACCGGCCTGGTGGTCGCGTTCCTGGGGCCCGACGGTGCCGGCAAGAGCAGCGTCATCGCGCGCGTGCTGGCCGACCTCGCCCCGGCATTCCGGCGCACGCGCACCATGCACCTGCGCCCGCGTCTCGAGGCGCTGCGGCCGGGCCGGGGCGCTGCGCATGCCGATCCGCACGCGCGCCCCGCCCGCGGGGCAGGCGCGTCGATCGCGAAGCTCGCCCTGTTCGTGCTCGATTACGCGCTGGGCCATGCATTGCTGGTCTGGCCCGACAAGCTGCGCGCCACTCTGGTGGCCTTCGATCGCTACCTGCACGACATGCTCGTCGATCCGCGGCGCTACCGGTACGGCGGCCCGCCCGCCCTGGTCCGGTGGGCGGCGCGCTGCGTTCCCTCGCCCGACCTGTGGGTCGTGCTCGACGCGCCCGCCGAGGTCCTGCAGCAGCGCAAGTCCGAGGTGAGCCGCGGCGAGTCGGAGCGTCAGCGCGCCGCCTACGCGCGGATGGCGCGCGGCCTGCGCGACGCGGTCGTGATCGACGCGCGCGGCGACCCCGCGAGCGTCGCCGCCGAGGCCGAGGGCGAGATCCTGCGCTGCATGGAGCAGCGCCTCGAGGACCGTCACGCGCAGCTGCGGGTGCACGACAACCCGCGCGCCGCGCGGGTGCTGCTGTTCTTCGTGCGGCACAGGATCCCGGTGCTGAGCCGGCTGTGCCGCATCGTCTTCAACAGCGACATCTACTGCCGGATGCGGTTCCCGATCCTGATGCCGCACCCCTTCGGGATCATCATCCACTCGCATACCGTAATCGGGCGGCGCGTGACGGTGATGCAGCAGGTCACCCTGGGCGGCAAGGACCTGGGCGAGAACGTCGCCCCGGTCGTCGAGGACGACGTCTACATCGGGGCCGGAGCCAAGGTGCTGGGGCGCGTGCGCATCGGGCGCGGGGCGATGATCGGAGCGAACGCCGTGGTCACCCGGGACGTGCCGCCGTACTGCACGGTGGTCGGGGCCAATCGCATCGTGCGCGGCAGCGTGGTCGACGTGGTTCGCGAGCACGCGCAGGGCCCGGAAGAACCGCGCGTGAACGGCCTGCGCAGCGCATGAGCGCGGTGCTCGGCGCCGCGGCGGCGCGCTCTCGACCCGGCGCGCTGCGCTGGTCGGAATACGGCTTCGTGCTCGCGCTGCTCGCGGCCGCCGCGGTGACGGTCGATCCGTTCGACTGGCGGCTCGCCTCGCACACGCTCCTCAAGCATCTGGCGCTCGCGCTCGCGCTCGGCTTCGCGCTGCTCACGGCGGTCGGCCGCCGGCTGCGCGCCCCGCTCGGCGCGCCGAGCGCCGGCTCCGGCGTTCTGCGGGTCGCCTGGCCGCTGCTCGTCCTCGCCGCGCTGATCATGGGCGGGAGCCTCTACGAGCGCGGGATGTTCGGCGTGCGCGACACCTTCCTCGACGTGGGCCTGTACATGCTCACGCTGTTCGTCGCCGCGGACATGGTGTGCCGCAGCGACGCGCCGCTTGCGCTGGTGCGCGCGTGCTTCGCGGTGCTGCTGCCGGCGGCGCTCGTGATGGGCGTGCTCCTGGTGGCCAACTTCGGCGTGCGCCAGGTCTACCACGAGCAGATCTTCCTGGTGATTCCGCTCGCGGTGCTGTGCCTCGCTCCGGCGCGGCGCAGCGCGCTGTGCTGGCTGGGGGGGCTCTTCTTCCTCGCGATGGCGTGGTTCTCGCAGAAGTACACCTCGTACCTGGTCGGCGCGCTGACGGCGGCATACCTCCTGGGGGTGGTCGCGCTTCCGCGCTCCGCGGCGCGTCCAGGGCTGGAGCGGCTGACCGCGGCCTACTGGACCGCGCTCCTCGCCCTGGCGGCGGCGGGCCTCGTCGTGCTCGCGATGCTCGCGCATCGCGCCGACCTGCCGACGGGCAACCCGGGCTACCGGCTGCACACCTACGCGCAGGCGTGGGAGCGCTTCACCGGCTCGCCGCTCTTCGGCACGCTATTCGCGGCCGAAGCGGTGCACAAGTTCACTCTCTACAGCATCGGCATCGCGCGCAACCGGCTGCCGACTCACAGCGACGTGCTCGACCTGCTCGCCAACGGCGGCGTGCTCGGCGTCAGCCTGTGGGCCTTGGGCCTCGCGCGCATCGCGCGCGTCTCCGCGCGCGAGCTGCTCGCGCCGCGCTTCCTCGGGCGGCCGGAAGCGCCCTATGGGCACGCTCTGGCCATGATCTCGATTGCCGGTATCCTGACCTATGCCTTCAACCCGATCCTGCTGCAGCCGCCGAAGGCATTCCTGCTGTGGGCGAGCCTCGGCCTGCTGCTCGGCCTCGCGCTCGCGCAGCGCGAGCGCGGCCCGGGCCGGCCAGCGCCCGCCACGTCGGGGACCGGCAACACGAAACGCCCTAGGAAAACACGTGGTTAGCGCATTCGGCGCAAGCCGCGCCGCAGACCCACGACAGTCCGGACGCGGCTTCAGGCCCGCGGTTTCCTGCAAGGCCTTGATTCCCGGGAGGTTCGAGCGCGCTGGCACGGATGCGGCTAGACAAGGGGCGCGGGAGCTCACAGGGCTTCCGTCTTTGCATTGACCCCACTCTCAGAAGGAGACCGTCATGAGGCAATACGTTTCGCAAGTGCTTTCGCTCCTGGTGTCGGCGGTGTTCGCCACGTTCGCCATGACTGCGGTCGCCGCGCCCACGAGCGCGAGCCACCAGCAGCTGAGCAACGGCGGCTCGCACGCGATGCCGACGAAGGAGTATTGCAAGCAGCACCCGACCGATCCGCGCTGCAAGAAGTAAGCGGCGGCTGGACAGCGGACCGAGCCCCGAAGTCCGGACGGGTCCGGGCTTCGGGGTGCAGCGCACAGGATTCACGGATCCGGGCGAGCCGCCCGAGCGGCGCTCGCCCCGGTACATCGCCTCGTTTCCTCCTCCTCCTTCCCTCCGAGGCGATCGATTCGCCCGCCGGGCTCGGCCCGGCGGGTTTTTTTTCGCGCGCCCGCCGAGGGTTCAGAACGAGGTCTCGACGTAGCTGTAGATGTAGTTCGAGCCGCCGTTCACGTTGCCGAGGAGCTGCGAGGTGCCGAAGATCCCCGAGCGGTGCGACACGCCGAAGCCGAAGTACGTCTCGCGCAGCGAGCGCACGCGCAGCAGATCCCCCAGGCTCACGTCGATGCTGGGATCCAGGTAGTTGAGCAGCCTCGAGGTGTTGCGCCCGCGCCGCTCCTGGTCGCGCGCTTCCACGTAGGGAATGCGCTGCGCGTAGGACAGCCCGGCGCCGAAGCCCAGGCGCGTGCGCACCCGGTCGCTCCACGGAAAGCCGTAGTAGTACGCCTTGATGTAGGCGTCCAGCTGCCAGGCGTTCTGCTGCAGGCCGTTCTCGTCGTGCCGCACCAGCCCCAGGTAGCCCACGAAGTCGAGCGGCCAGCCGTGCAGCCGCCGGACGAAGGGTCGGCCGATCTCGAAGCCGGCGATGCGCGTGTTGTCGAGGGTGCGCGTCGAGGTGCAGCCCAGCCGCATGATGGCCACCAGGTTGCAGTCGGTCGACCTGCCGTATTCCACCTTGAAGACGAGCGGCGTGCGCTCCGGCCAGGGCTCCTCGCGCGGCGAGAAGTCGTACATCCAGCCGAGCAGCCCGCTCGCCTGCGTGCGGTCGTCCACGATCGGGCTGCGGCGCACGCCTTCCGACCAGCGCGTGAGCGTGGCGCCCGCGAGGAGCCTCGAGCGCGCAGTGAGGTCGTAGGAGGCGTAGAGCGCCACTTGCGCGTTCACGCCGCCGCCCGGCATGTACGCGGGACGCGTCGCGGTCGCCTCGTCTGCGCGCACGCCGTAGTAGTAGTCGTTGAGGCGCGCGCTGCGCAGCGCCAGCATGAACTGCGGCCTGATGAGCACGCGGCCGTTGCGCCACGCGTAGTTGTATCCGAGGCGCAGCTCGTTGCCGTCCGAGGTATTGGTCGCGTCGTGCAGCCACTCGGCCCACAGCGCCCCCCAGTTGCCGCGGCGCTCGTAGCCGAGCCCGAAATCGAGCTCCGGCTGGCGCGCGGTCATCCCCGCGAGGCTCGGCGGGATGCGGTCGTACGGAAAGCCCTCGAAGCGGTGCGCGAGGAATGCCTCGATGCGCTCGTCGGGCCGGTCCACGAGCTTGAGCCCGAAGCGGTACGCGTGCAGGTAGATGCGCTTGCCCTCGTACAGGTACAGAGGCACGAGGTCGTAGCGCGTGCCGCCGCCGCGATAGGGAGAGCTTTCGAAGCGCGTGGCCACGCCCAGCCCCGCGCCGCCCGGCGCGGCGAGCAGGCCGGTCAGGGGGTCGCTGCTGGCGCGCACCGCGAGCGCGGCAAACGCCAGGCACAGCGCGGCGCAAGCGCGCGCGACGGAGGAACGCACGCGGACGCCGAAGGCGCCCGCGCGCGCTACTCCACCGGCAGGCCGCGCGCCTTCCATTCGGGGAAGCCGTCCTCGAGGCGGCGCGCCTTCCAGCCGCGCTTGCGCAGCCTGAGCACGGCCTCGAAGGACATCAGGCAGTACGGGCCCCGGCAGTAGGCCACGACCTCGCGCCGCCTGGGCAGGCGCGCCAGGCCGCTCTCGAGCGCATCGAGCGGCACGTTGATCGCCCCGGGCAGGTGCCCGGCGGCGAACTCTTCGGCGGGGCGCACGTCGAGCACGGTCACCAAGCCCTTCTTCGCGCGCGCCAGGAGCTCGGCGGCGGCCACCGGCTCAAGAGCGTCGCGATCGCCGATGAAGTCGCGCACCAGCTTCTCGACCTCCGCGGCGTGCACCTCGGCGGCGTGTCGCAGCGCGCCGTAGAGCGCGACCACCTCGGTGCCGGAGATCGAGTAGAAGACGCGCTGGCCCTGCTTGCGCGCGCTCACCAGCCCGGCCTGGCGCAACCCCTGCAGGTGCTGCGAGGCGTTCGCCACGCTCAGCCCCGCCATGGCCGCGAGCTGCTCGACGCTGCGCTCGCCCTGCGCGAGGTATTCGAGCAGCTGCAGGCGGTTGGCGTTGGCGAGCGCCTGCGCCACCCTGGCGAGTGCCCGGTACAGCGAGTGCTTCAGCGCGTCGGTCGACATCCTGCAGGCTCCTCGATCCGCGGCCTCGACGGGCGCGGGGTCCAGGCCCGCATCCTACCTTGGCGGCGCGCGCGGCCCCAATTTCATGTCCCCCCATCAGGGTTCCGAAAGGCGCGCTCGCGTGCAGCCGCGCCGACACGTGCGAAAATGCGGCGCGCGCTGCGCGCAGTCGCGTGCGCGCGCACGTCGGATCGTCGAAGACGGATGCGAGAATCGGAGTCCCAGGCGCGGCCGCGCAGCGCGGCGCGCACCGCATGGCGCAGCGCGGCGCTCGTTCTCGTGACGCTGCTCGCATCGTCCTGCGCCACTTACCAGCCCTGGATCAACGGGCCGGGCCCCGCCGATGTCGCTGGCGGCGAGGCCCCTTCCTACTGGGCGGCGCCCGGCGCCGACCGCAACAGCGGAGACCTGTATTTCGTCGTCGCCTTCTCCGGCGGCGGAATGCGCGCCGCGGCGCTCGCCTACGGCGTGCTCGAGGCGCTGCGCGACACGCGCTTCGAGTGGGACGGCCGCCCGACGACGCTGCTCGACCAGGTCGACGTGCTCTCGGGCGTGTCGGGCGGCGCGATGACCGCTGCCTACTACGCCGCCTACGGGGCGCGAACGTTCAGCGCCTTCAAGCGGCAGTTCCTGCTGCGCGATTTCGAGTCCGACCTGCTCTCGGGAGCCGTCGCGCCCCGGACCTCGTACCGCCTGAGCTCGCCCTGGTTCGGCCGCGGCAACGTGCTCGCGGAAGAGCTCGACCGCGTGCTGTTCCACGGCATGACCTACGGCCAGCTGGCGGAGGGCCGCTCCGGCCCGATGCTGTACCTCACCGCGAGCGACCTGTCGCTCGGCAAGAGCTTCGAGTTCACGCGCGACCAGTTCCGGCTCATGTGCTCGGACATCGGCACGGTTCCGCTCGCGGTCGCGACCGCGGCTTCGAGCGCCGTCCCGGTGCTGTTCAGCCCGATCACGCTGAAGAACTATGCGGGGGCTTGCAGCAGCCGGCTGCCGCCGCGGCCGACCGAGGCGCGCACGCGAGCCGAGCGCCGCGTGCTGCGCGACCTCGCCGCGCAGGCTACCTACCGCGATCGCTCGCTGCGGCCCTACATCCACCTGGTCGACGGCGGGCTCGCCGACAACCTGGGCCTCAAGCGCATCGCCGACGACATCGGCATGGCGGGCGGCCTGGGACCCGCGCTCGAGCACGGCGGCGCGAGCCACGTCAGGAAGATCGTCTTCCTCAGCGTGGACGCGGAGCGCGCGAACAGCTTCTCCGTCGACCAGTCCGGCGACGTCCCCTCGCTTATCGCGCTCTACAAGGCGATCGAGTTCGGCTTCGTGTCGCGCAACACGCAGGAGACCTACGACCTGTTCGCGCGGACGGTCGCGGGCTGGCGCGACGAGATCCGGTCCGACCTGCGCAAGGGCCGGGGCCCGTTCGCGCGCGATGCCGAGATCTA
The DNA here is from genome assembly GCA_021813275.1 of Pseudomonadota bacterium. Taxonomy (GTDB): domain Bacteria; phylum Pseudomonadota; class Gammaproteobacteria; order Burkholderiales; family SG8-39; genus JAKALD01. The sequence continues at coordinate 15,003 of JAKALD010000069.1, forward strand.
CGACATCCGCGTCGGGCTGCGCGCCTACCCGGATCCCGGCGTGCGCAAGGCGCTGCTCGCCGTGCCGACGAGCTTCACGCTCGCGCCGGCCCAGGTCGACGAGTTGATCGCGGCGGCCCCGAAGCTGCTCGAGGTCAATCCGGAATACCAGCGGCTGCTGCGCGACCTCAAGGCCGGGCGCTAACGCCCGGCGCGATCGCGCCGCTCGGTGTCGAGCGGATCTATCGCGCGGCGGGCGGAGGCGGTGGCGGCGTGCCCGGAGGCGGCGGGGGAGGGACCGTCGCCGGCTGCGAGTATCCTCCCCGATAGCGGCCCGGAACGGGAACCGCGTTCCCCTTGGCGTACATGCACTGGAGGTAGGCCGCGTCGTAGCGGCGCTGCGCGGCGTACCCGGAGGATTGCCCGGCCGCGGTCCCGGCGAGCGCGCCGACCAGCAGGCCGGCCGCGGCGCCTTCGCCCGCGCCCTCGTGGCCGCCGGCGAGCGCGCCGGCCGTCGCGCCGACCGCGG
>JAKALD010000070.1 GCA_021813275.1 Pseudomonadota bacterium
TCGCTCTCGAAGACGCGGTTCTCCTCCTCGAAGTCGAACAGCGCGCGCGAGGAGATCGCGACGACGAGCTTGCCTTCGAAGCTGACGGGCATGGGATGAATCCTGCCTGGCACCGTGGAGCGGCGCGGCATGGCGCGTGAATCCGCCCGTGTGCCGCCGCGCCCGCTAGCATCGCACAAAAAGGTCGCCTCCGGCGAGCCGCGGGCGTCCTTGCGCCGGGGCTCAACCGAGCCTCGGCTCCGGGCCGCGCTCCTCCTGCGCTCGGCCCGTTCGCTCCTCGTCGAAGGAAAACCGGCCTTCGCGAAAGAGCTTGACGCAGGCGCCCACCACGGCCGCGTCGTACGCGATGCCGCGCTCGCTCTCGATGGTGCCGAGCGCGCGCTCGATTCCCAACGACGGCCGATAGGGTCGGTGCGACGCCATGGCCTCCACGGTGTCGGCGACGGCCAGGATGCGCGCCTCCGGAAGGATCGCGCCGTCCTTGAGTCCCTGGGGATAGCCCGAGCCGTCGAGCCGCTCGTGGTGCTGGCGCACGATGTCGGCGATCGGCCACGGAAAATCGATGCCCTTCAGGATCTCGTATCCCGAGTCCGCGTGCTGCTTGATGAGCTCGAATTCCACCTTGGCGAGCTTGCCGGGCTTGCTGAGGATCTCGGCGGGAACTGCAATCTTGCCCAGGTCGTGCACGACCCCCGCCAGGTAGAGGCCCCGAATCTTCTCCTCCGGGAGTCCCAGTTCCCTGGCAAGCGCCACGGCGAGCTGGGCGACGCGCTTTTGGTGTCCGGCGGTGTAGGGGTCGCGGATCTCCACCGTGGCCGCGATCGCCTCGATGCTGTCCAGCAGGCTCTTGCGAAGGATTTCCTCGTGGTGCAGATGCTCGTAGGCGATGCGGTCGCGCTCGGCGCGGGCGCGAAGCGCCGCGATGCCGTAGCCCAGGTCCTCGGCGAGCTCGCGCAGCAGCGCCACTTCCTCGGGATCGAACGCATCGGGTTCGGCGGCGTGGATGCTCAGGAAGCCCGCGGCGTGCCCCGAGCGAGGCAGGAGCGGCAGCGCGAGGATCGATCGCGTGCCTTTTTCCAAGGCGAGCCTGCGCGAGCGCGCGAAGCCGGGGGCGGTGGCGATGTCGCGCAGGAGCTGGACCTTTGCGGTGCGTATCGCCTGGCCCGCGGGCCCTTCGCCCGCCGGGTCGCCCTCGGCCCAGCTCAGCTTGAGCCGGGCGAGGAACGCATCTGCCCCGACGCCGGCCCAGGCTTTCGGGGCGACGCTCTTTCCCGGGTCCTCGGCAGCGTAGCCCACCCATGCCAAGGGATAGCCCCCATGCTCGACGATCACCCGGCACACCGCCTGCAGGAGCCGCGCCTCGTCGGTGGCGCGCACGAGCTCCGCATTCGCTGCGCTGAGGGTCGCGAGCGCGCGGTGGCTGCGCGCCAGAGCGAGCTCGTTTCTGCGACGCTCGCTCAGGTCCACGATCCCGGCCAGGAAGCCTGCGTAATTTCCCTCGTCGTCGTAAAGCGGGGAACCCTCGACCCGCGCGTACAGCGAGGTGCCGTCCTTGCGCAACCAGTCCAGTTCGTAGCTCTCTCTGAGACCCCTGCGGCGCAGTTCCATGCGTTCGCGCAGGGTCGCCGCGCCGCGCTCGTTCACGAACCCGAAGACCGGCTTGCCGAGCATCTCCTCGACCCCGTAACCGAGCATCTCGGCCATTCGGGGGTTGACGAAGGTCGTGCGCCCTTCCGCGTCCATCGCCCAGATGCCTTCCTGGAGGCCTTCCAGGAGCTCGCGGTACTTCTTCTCGCTCGCCTTAAGCCTTTGCGAGGCCTCCATGCCCTCGGTGATGTCCCGCCAGAACACCGCGATGCCGCCGGCAAGCGGCACGATTTGATGGCGTACCCAGACGCTCCGGCCGGCCGGAGTGCGCATTTCGAATTGGTCCTCGAGCGACTTTCCCGCCGCCGCGGCCGACGCGTAGCGCTGAAAGAGCTCCGGGTACGCGGGAAAAAGCTCGCGGAACGTCCGACCGAGCAGCTGCTCCCGCGGCCGCTTCAGCAGCGCTTCGGCCTGAGAGTTGAGCTCCAGGAACCTGAAATCAGCGACTGTCCCGGTGTCGTCCTGAATCGCGCGCAGCATGCAGAAGCCGTCGAGGCTGCCTTGGAGCGCCGCCCGCAGCCGGTCCTCGGTCTCGTTGAGCGCCGCCGCGAGGCGCGCCTGCTCGGCGCGCGCGCGCAGGGTCCGGATCCCGAAGGCCAGGTCTCCCGCCGCCTCCATCAGCACGCGCACCTCGTCCGTCCCGAACGCGTCCACCTCCCCGGCGTACACGCGCAGCACGCCGAGCACTTGGCCTTCCGTCTTGACGGGTAGCGCGGCAGTCGACGCATAGCCGAGCTCCAGCGCCTCGGCACGCCACGGCTCGAAGCCCGGCTCGGCGAGGATGTTCCTCACGATCACCGGCTCGGCGCTGCGTATCGCCCTGCCCGAAGGTCCGCTGCCCCGCTCGGTGTCCGCCCAGGTGAGTCCGAGCCCCTCCAGATAGCGCTGCGCCGCCCCGCGGTGCGCGACGGGCAAAATGCTCTTGCGCTCGTCGTTCCCGGCAAAACCCACCCACGCCATTCGATAGCCGCCTTCCTCGACGATCACGCGGCACATCTCGTCGAGCAGAGCTTGCTCGCCCGCGGCGCGCACCAGCGCGCGGTTGCCACCGGAAAGCACCCTGAGCGCGCGATTGGTGCGCTCGAGATCCTGCTTCGCCGATTCCCGTTCCGTCTCTCTCGCCTCGAGCTGTTCGGCCATCTGATCGAAGGAACGGGTGAGCTCGCCCAGCTCGTCATCGGAGGCGCGCAGCTCGCTGCGTGCCGAGAGGCGGCCTTCGCTCAACTGCTTCGCCGCGCCCGCGAGGATGCGAACGCGCCGCAGCAGCAGCTTTTCGCTGCCGAACCATACGATCGCGAACGTGGCAGCGAGCAGGCCGACTGCGAGCGCCGACTCGAAGACGTAGGCGCGGTCGATCGGTCCGGTGACCGCCTCTTGCGGCTCGCCGACGAGCACCGCCATGCGCCCCGCAGCGCTAGCGAGCGACGGCACGACCGCGTAAATCCAGCGCACCCCGTCGCGATCGCGCCACGCGGCGATGCCTTCGTGCCCCGAGGAAACGAGGCCGGATTGCGCGGCGCGCGCCACCGGCTTGCCCGCTGCGCCCGCCTCCGGATAGCGCAGCACGACACGGGGCCCGTCCATGACTTCCAGGCGCGAGCCCGCCGGGAGCTCGTCGACGAGCCGCTCGGCATGCGACCACGAGAAGCGGATCAGCGCGACGAGCACGCCTGCCGGTCGGCCGGCCTCGCCTGCGATGTGCTCCGCGAGCGCGATGAGCAACGCGCCCGAGCGCGCCTCGCCGAGGGGCTCGCCCAGCACGAAGTGACTGGCGCCGAGCGCAGCGCGGATCGCGGGCAGCTCGGCCTCGCGCACCGACGGCGCGACAGGCGCGGCGCTGCAAAGCACGCCACCGTCGGGCCCCGCCGCGAAGACATTCACGGCCTCGGGCCACTGCGCGAGTGCCCCGGCAAGCGCGCGCCGGCATGCGGCGCTCGACACTTCGGCGTTCCGGACCTCGCGGAGCGGCAGGAGGTAGTGCATGCGGGCGTGCGCCCGCTCGAGCGCCACTGCCTGCATCGACGCGATGAGCTCCGCGGTCCGCTGCACGCCTTGCCGTGCTCGCCCGAGGTCGTGCGCGCGCATGCTGGTCACGTGCACGACGAGGCCGGCAAGCAGCACGGCGTACGCCAGGCCGAGGACCAGCAGGCGGCGACTCCGAAGGCTGCGCAGGATCTTCATCGCTTGCGATATCGCTCGCGGACGGCCGCTTGCGAACGCGCTGCGGACGGCGGTCGTGACTCTACCGCTTCGCGAGGTCCCTGGCTGCCTGCGAATCGCGCGCTGCATCAACGATCGGGCACGTTTGACAAGGTCTCACCTTGCTTGCGCGCGTGATAGCTCGGCGCGCGCGACTCGCGTCCGGGCTCGGTCTGTGTCCGATTGGCGGTCGAACACGCGAGCCATTCCAGCTCTATGGCGTAGTGCAGTTGGGTGTGGCAGCCCTAGGCGCTGCCTGCGTTGACGGCAGTCGCCCAGCATTGGCAATACGCGTGCGTCACTTCGTGTAGCGACGTAACGCCGCCGCAATGCCCGAGGACGGTCCAGATATCGATGCGGCTAGCAAACGGGACGGCGTTCGCTCGACCCATGACGAGAATGTGCGGCTTTCTGCGTGGCGGGCAATCACGGCACCGCTGAACGACCGCCGTAGACGCTGCGCGTGCAGTTCTCGCCAACCCCGACGAATAGCTATCACCCGCTTGGTATCCAAGACTGTACGAATATTTCCGCGTTCCTTTGCGCGTGCAATCTGGTTCAACGAGGAGGCGTAGGATAGCCGTGGGATGAGGGTGTCCGCGCATGACGCGCATACTAACGAGCAAGAGCGCGCAATGTTAGGCGCATTCGGTACCCTTAGGGCGCGTGCTGCGATGCTGTTTGTTGGTGCGCTGGTCGCGATGCTGGCGCTTGAGGGTTATCACATCCTCCGCGAGCGCGCCGAGCGTCTCTCCACCATCCGAGAGCGGCTCCGATATAGCGCGGAGCTTCTCACCACAGACAAGAACATGACCATCGGGTACACCGAGCAGCTTGTCGACTACATGGTGGAGTCGCAAGGTCTTCGCCAGGCCGTAGCCAGCGAAGAATGTCACCGCGCCCTTGCCGAAAGGCTCGAGCGCGAGCCGCGCTTGGCAAACATCATCGTTGCGGTTCCTGACGGGACGATTGTCTGCAGCGCAATTGTCTTGAGGCATCCAGTCTCTATCGCCGACCGGCCCTTCTTTCGGCGAGCGCTTAAGACTCGTGCGTTGGAGATTGGCGCACCCGTGGTTGGTGGCATGACCAGCAAGTACATTCTTCCCATCGGCAAGGCGCTTGTTTCCCCCTCCGGACATGCAACCCGATGTAGGCGCGCTCGCCTTCGCTCTCGAAGACGCGGTTCTCCTCCTCGAAGTCGAACAGCGCGCGCGAGGAGATCGCGACGACGAGCTTGCCTTCGAAGCTGACGGGCATGGGATGAATCCTGCCTGGCACCGTGGAGCGGCGCGCCGGCCGGCGCCGCGCCGGGTGCCCTACGCGGCGCGCTCGAAGGAGAAGCGATCCTCGACGAAGAGTTTCACGCACGCTTCGACCACCGCCGCGTCGTACGCCGTGCCGCGCGCGCTCTGCCCGCGCGCGAGACTGCGCGATTCCGGAGGCAAGGCCGGCGGCCTCTTCCATGAGCACGCGCACCTCATCGTCGCCGAAGGCGTCCACCTCCCGGGCGTAGATCCTGAGCACGCCGAGGACGGCAGCGCCGCTCTTGGTGGGCAGCGCGGCCGGATTGCGGCGCCAGCGTGCGGCTCCAAGAAAGGGTCGTGAGACTTCGTAATAGGGCATGACTCTTCACGTGCCTGCACGCGGGCGCCGCGGTATAAGAGCGCCTCGACAACGACTCTGTGGCGATGCGACCATGCTCCCCAAGCTTCACAGCGGCATGCTCGAGGCCGAGATTCCGCTCGGCGGCCCCGGCCGCGCTCTCACGGTAAACGAGCACCGCAAGCTCGCCGAGGCGGGCGTGGCCTGCAGCGAGCGCCACATCGTGGTGCGCGCTTCGGTGCATACGCCGCGGTTCGGGGCGCCTCTACGAACCGACCGAGCTGCTGCGCGGCCGAGCCGCACGCCCCGGTGCGAGCGGCGCGTCGACCCACGCGATCCGACGATGAAGCGCTTTCACCTTCACCTGCACGTCTACGACCTCGATTCGAACGTCAGGTTCTTTTCCTCGCTGCTCGGAACGGCTCCGGCGTTACGGGAGCCCGATCGCGCCCGCTGGGTGCTGGAGGACCCGAGGCTCCTCTTCAGCATCTCGGCCGACGGTTCGGGCCCCGGGGCTGAAGCTCCTGGGCATCGCGGCCGATACCGAGCAGGGGCTCGACGAAGTGCGCGAGCGGTTCGCGGCGGCCGACAGCTGGGCGAGCGGCGCGCCGTTGCCGACCCAGGACGATCACGCCGCGCAAGCGCACTGGCTGATCGATCCGCAGGGCATTCTCTGGGAGGCCCGCCTCGCGTCCGACGCGGCGGCTGCGCCGCGCGCCGATGGCTCGGCCGACGCAGCCGGCGAGGACCGGCATCGCCAAGCGCTGCCGGCCGGGCACGCGCAGCGCCACGCGCCCCGGCGCCGACGGCCCGCAGTAGAATGAAAGCCGTTTGCCGCTCGAGCACGTGACGACCTGCCCCGGCCGAGACGCATCCGGTCTTTCGAGTCCGATCATTCCGAACGTGGCGACGAACGCACAGAATCCTATGCCAGCCAACGCGCAGTTGCAGCGGCTCGATCGGGCGCTGCGACTGAGGGACGCGTGCAGCCGGGCGAGCGTGCACGCGCAGAGCGAAGCTGCGCTGCTCAACGAGATCTGCCGCGCGATCGTCGAGCTTGCCGGCTACCCCATGGCGTGGGTCGGCTATGCGGAGCAGGACGAGCGCAAGAGCGTCCGGCCGATGGCCTATTTCGGGTCCGGGGACGCGTACCCGGAAGCCGACCGGCTCACATGGGCAGACACCGATCGCGGGTGGGAACCGGCCGGCACCGCCATTCGCACGAGGGCGCGGGTCCTGGTCCAAGACATTCGGACCGAGCCGACGATGCAGCCGTGGCGCGCCGCGGCCGCGCGGCGCGGCTATGCGGGCTGCATGGCGTTGCCGCTCGGCGAGAACGGCGAGATCTTCGGCGCCCTGACCGTCTACGCGACCGCGGAGAACGCGTTCACCGACGAGGAGGCCGAGCTGCTCGCCTGGGTGGCCGAACAGGTTTCGTTCGGCGTGCATGCGCTGCGGCTGCGAGCCGAGCACGAGCGCCTGCGGGTCGCGTTCCGCAGGCGCGGGGAGAAATACCGCGGATTCGCGGAGCATCTCCGCGAGGGCATCTGGGCGATCGACGCAGAGGGGCGTACTACTTTCGTCAATGCCCCGATGGCACGGATGCTCGGCTACACGGCGCAGGAAATGCTCGCCAGGCCGATCTTCGATTTCGTGGACGGCCGCCTGGCGGATCGCCTCAGGAATCGTCTCGGCCGGCGGGAGCCGGTCGCGCGCGAACCCTGCGAGCTGGAGTTTCGGCACAAGAGCGGCAAGGCGGTGATCCTGGACCTGCAGGCGTGGCCACGCTGCGATGAATCCGGCAAGCTCGAGGGAACGGTCGTAGGCGCGCTCGACGTCACCGAGCGAAAGCATCAAGAGGGACGTCTCCGCCAGCTGGCGAGCCGCGACCCGCTCACCGAATTGCCGCTCCGCGAGGTGTTGGAGGACCGCATAGCGCAGGCCCTGCTCCATCTCGAGCGCACTCCCGGCGAGGTGTTCGCGGTCATCTGCATCGGCATCGACCACTTCAAGTCGGTCAACGAAAGCTACGGCCACCCGTTCGGAGACGCACTGCTCAAGGCGGTTGCGCGGGTTCTCGAAGCCGCCGTACGCGAAAGCGACACGCTCGCCAGGCAAGGCGGCGACGAGTTCATCATTCTGCTGCGCAACATCGAAACGGCGGACAACGTCCTGGTGGTCGCGGAAAAGATCGGCAAGGCTCTCGACAGACCGCTGGTGGTGCGAGGCCGCAAGCTGCGCGTGACGTGCAGCATCGGCGCCAGCCTTTGTCCCGCCGACGGCACAAGAGCCGAAGCGCTGATCGAGAACGCGAACGCGGCCATGTACCGGGCGCAACGCGCAGGCGGGGGCATCCAGTTCTACACGCGCGCGCTCGGCGAACAGGCCGAAGAGCGCGCCAAGCTCGCGGCGCAGCTGCGGTGCGCGCTCGAGAATGGCGAGTTCAAGCTGCATTACCAGCCGCAGGTCGCGTTCGCCGACGGCCGCGTCGTCGGTGCCGAGGCCCTCATCCGCTGGAAACGCGGAGCCGAGGGATTTGTGTCGCCGGACCGCTTCGTCGGGGTTGCCGAAGACATCGGGCTGATCGGATCCATCGACGAGTGGGTTGTCGCGGAGGCGTGCGAGCAGGCCCGGCGTTGGAGCGCCGCCGGGCTGCCGGGAATTCGTGTCGCCGTGAACGTGGCCGCATCGCAATTCCACAGCGGCCGCATCGAGGATGTCGTCGCCGCATTGGCCAGCCGCAGTGCGCTCGGCACGGTTCAGCTCGAGCTCGAGATCAGCGAGCGAATCGTGATGACCGATGCCCAGGATACGAGCGAGCGCCTCGGCAGGCTGAAGAGGCTTGGCGCCCAAATATCCATTCACAACTTCGGCATCGGATATTCGTCGCTCGCGTCCTTGAGACGGCTGCCCATCGATCGCATCAAGATCGATCAGTCCTTCGTGCGCGACCTCACTGCGAGCAGCGCAGCCGAAGCCCTCGTGCGCTCCATCATCGGCCTGTGCCACGCCTTCGGCTTCACGGTCCTGGCAGAAGGGGTCGAGACCGAGCGGCAGGCGCTCATGCTGGCGCGCCACGGATGCGACGAGTGCCAGGGCTACTACGTCGGGGGGCCGATGCCGGCCGAGCGGTTCGAAGGCCTTCTTCGCGACCGCGGCTTCGCCCTACCCGCGACCACGGCATAGCGGCGCGCAGCACAACGCTGGGCGCGGCGATCGCCGGCGCCGGCCATGGACTTACGGCCTGGAGCGGGTGATGGGAATCGAACCCACGTATTCAGCTTGGGAAGCTGATGTTCTACCATTGAACTACACCCGCCGGAGCCGCGAATTCTACGGTGAGTCGAAGTTGCGTTGCAAACGTCGCGCTCGTGATCATCGCGCCGTGACAGCGGCGCGCTATTGCTCCCAGCGATGGAATCCGCGATGCTAGCGAGGCAGGGAGCATTGGGGTAATGCCTTCTACCGATCAGCCGCGGCGTTTCGGCCGGTATACCGTCCTCGGCGAGATCGGCCGCGGCGCGATGGGAACCGTCTACCGGGCGGCCGATCCGGCGCTCGAGCGCCAAGTCGCCGTCAAAACGCTGCACCCGAACCTGCCGGCGGAAATCCTGGCCGAGGTGCGCGAGCGCTTCCTGCGCGAGGCGAAGGCCGCGGGCCGCCTGAACCACGCGAACATCGTGACGATCTACGACGTCGGGGAGCAGGACGGCATCGCCTACATGGCGATGGAGCTGCTCGAGGGCCGCACGCTCGAGCAGATGCTGCGCGACCCCGCGCGGCTGCCCTTCGCCACCATCGCCGACGTCGTCGCCCAGGTCGCCGACGCGCTCGATCACGCGCACCGCGCCGGCATCGTGCACCGCGACGTGAAGCCGGCGAACATCGTGGTGTCCGCCACGGGGCGGGCCAAGCTCGCGGACTTCGGCATCGCGCACCTCGCGTCGTCCTCGATGACGCAGACCGGCTCGGCGCTCGGCTCGCCGAAGTACATGTCCCCGGAGCAGGTGCTCGGACAGCCGATCGATGCGCGCTCCGACATCTTCTCGCTCGGCGTGGTGCTCTACGAGATGCTGACCCGCCGCACGCCGTTCGAGCGCGCCGGCGACACCACGGTCTTCGCGATGCTCGGTCGGATTCCCGTCGAGAAGCACGAGCCGGCCAGCTCGATCGATCCCGGCATTCCGGCCGGCTTCGACCGGATCCTCGCGCGCGCGCTCGCGAAATCGCCGGCCGAGCGCTACCAGCGCGCCAGCGACCTGGCAAACGACCTGCGCACCGACCCGAGCCTGCGCGGCGGGGACGACCGCACGGTGATCCTGCCGCTGCCCGCACGGAGCGCCGCCCGAGACGCCGAATTCGAGCGCTCCAGCCTCGATCTGATCGCCGACGTCGACGAGTTCGCGAAATCGTTCGAGGAGCGCCAGCGGGAGATCCTGCGCACCGAAGAGCAGGCGCAGCTGCGCAAGGAGGAGGAGCTACGTCTCTGGGGCGAGGAGCAGGAGAGGCGCCGCCAGGAGTTCGAGCGCCAGCGCGAGGCCGAGGACCACAGCCGCACGCTCTCGCAACGCATGACTGCGATCGAGCTGCTGCGCGAAAGGGCCGCACGCGACAAGGCGGGCGACGATCGTGCCAAGCGAATCGAGATCGCCGCAAAGGTGGACGGGCGCCTGCGCGTCGCGTTCAGGTACCTGTCGGAGCTCGCGACCGAGCTGAACCGCGTGAAGCCCGTGTCGGCCAAGCCCTATCTCCTTATGTACCTGGGGGAGGTCGCAGGCGTGATCCTGAGCGACGGCTTCACCGACTACCGCTCGCGCGAGATGGACGCCAAGGAGCGCATTGACTTCATCACCTTCCGCTACAAGGCGAGCAGCCCGCAGCCGGTGTCGGTCGACGTGGGCGGACGCGAGCTGCGCCGCACGCTCGATCGCCTTTCCGAGCTGCACATCCCATACAAGTGCACGAACTACAGGAAGAACGAGTTCGGAACCATCGCGCTCGCGACGCTCAAGATGTCCGGACCGTTTCCCTGCCAGCTGACGCTGCGCGGCGACTATGACGACCCGGGCTTCGTGCTCGATCTGATGAACGTCAGGCGCAACGGTCCCGAGCGGCTGCGCTTCGCGCTGGAGGAGTTCACCGACCACGTGCTCGACGAGTTCGGCAACTACCTGCTCGGCGCGGACGACGCCTTCGCGCAGCGACTCCCGGCACGCGGACCCGCGCCGTAGGACCGCGGTCCGGGCGCGCGTCAGGCCCCGGTGCCGAATCCCTCGCCGGGCCTGCGATACTCGTCGCGCGGCGGGCTGAAGATGTCGAGCACGGTGGCGCCGGCCGCCCCCGCACGCACGCCGTGCGGCACGCCGCCCGGGGTATGCCAGAAGTCGCCCGCCTTCATCGCGCGCTCCTCGCCGCCCTGGATGCGCACGCACTCGCCTTCGAGCAGCACGCCCCACTGCTCCTGCGGGTGGCTGTGCACGATGCCGGTCGCGTGCGGCTCGAGGCGCACGACCGAGAGCATCACGTTCTGCCCGGGGAAGATGCGCGTGGTGATGCCCTCGCCCAGCTTGCGGGCAATGCCCTGGGTAGCATCGGCGAGATTGAACACCCAGGGCGCGCGGGTCGCTTGCGTCATGGCGGGAACCTCCTGTCGGACGAATGATGCCTCAACTGCGGCGCGCATGAGAAACGTCGGTCCGCGGCGCCGCGGATCGGTGCGAGAATCCAGCGTGGAGCTTCCGGGCTTGCCGAGAAGAGACCTGACCAACGCCAGGCTGATGCAGCTCATCGCCGGCGCGCTGCTGGCGATCGCGGCGTGGTTCGCCGTCAGCCCCTGGCTGCCGCAGACGTGGCGCGTGCCGGGCAGCCCGGCGCTCTACTTGACCGGCGTAGCGGGCGCGGCGCTGCTCGTGGTAGGCGCCGCGTTCGCGCTCGCGAAGCGCGGCGGGCGCAGCCGCGACCCGCTCGCCTGGTTCAACGCGCACGTGCTGTGCGCGAGCCTCGGCGCGGTCCTGATCGCGATCCACTCCGGCGGCTTCCTGCGCCGCCCTCCGGCGCTGCTGCTCGCGGCGATCGTCGCGCTTGCCGCGCTCGGAGTGTGGGCGCGGATCCGCGGCGCGCGCTCGATGGCCGCGACCTTTGGCGCCAAGGCGCCGCGGTTCGACATCCCCGATTCGGCCGCGCGCGCACGGTTGCGGAGCATCGTCGCCGAAAAGCGCGCGCTGCTCGAGCGCCTCGATCCCGGCGCGCAGGAAGGCACGTTCTCCGTCACGCTGGCGCACGTGCTGCGCGCCCCGCGGCTCGGGCTCGCCTACCAGCGCCTCGCGCGCGCGGAGGCGCGCCTCATCGGGGCGCGGCGCGCGGTCGGCCTCGCGCAGGCCTGGTGGCGCCCGCTGCACATGGCTCTCGCCTGGATCTTCGTGCTCGGAGTCGTGATCCACATCGCTGCCGTGACCTTCTTCGCCGGCTACGTCGCGGGCGGCGCGCCGATCACCTGGTGGCACCTCGCCGAATGGTGACGCCTTGAGGCTCGCGCTGCTGATCGACACCGAGCGCTGCACCGGCTGCAAGAGCTGCGAGGTCGCGTGCAAGCAGGAGCACCGTCTCGGGCCGGGCGAATACCGCAACAAGGTCGTCTGGACGAGCGGCGCCGCCGAGCCCGGGCTCGCCTTCCTCACCCTGACCTGCCAGCACTGCGAGCGGCCCGCCTGCCTGCGCGCCTGCCCGGTCCACCCCAAGGCGATCGAGAAGGACCCGGTGAGCGGCGTCGTGCGCGTGCTCGAGGACCGCTGCACCGGCTGCGGCGAGTGCGTCATCGCCTGTCCCTACAGCGCGATGGGCTACGACCCGGTCGGCCACCACGCGGTGAAGTGCGACCTGTGCGCGGAGCGCCGCGCGCGCGGCGAGACGACCGCGTGCGCGAGCGTGTGCCCGACGCGCGCCATCCGCTTCGGGGCGCGCGACGAGCTGCTCGAGCAGGCGCGGCGCGAGGGCCGCAGCGTGCTCGACCTCGATCACTTCCTGCTCGGCCCCGCAACCGTATACCTGGAGCGCACCCGGGCGCCGCTCGCGGCGCCCAGGCGCCCCGCCTTCGCGGCGGCGCCGGCCGCGCAAGGCATCGTGCTCGATTCCAGCCCGGCGTTCCCGTACCGGAGCGAGCGCAAGGACGCCGAGCCCGACCGCGTCAAGCCCGGGGGCTGCAACATCTGCTTCAACTGCTGCAGCGCCAAGTTCCACTTCCGCGGCAAGGAGCTGGTGAGGATCACGGGCAACGACGAGGACCCGCTGCTCCAGGGGCGCGTGTGCCCGAAGTCGCAGTTGACGCTCCAGCTCTACCGCAGCGAGCACCGCCTGCTCCATCCCCTGAAGAGGGTCGGCGAGCGCGGCGCGGCGCGCTTCGAGCGCATCGACTGGGACCAGGCGCTCGACGAGATCGCAGCGAGGCTCGAGCGCGTGCGCGAGGCCCACGGCCCCGAGGCGCTCGCGCTGTTCATCGGCACGCGCACCGGCATGCTCGACTACCTGGGCTACACGCGCCTCTTTGCGCAGCTCTGGGGAACGCCGAACCACGAGGGGACCGACCCCTTCTGCGCAAGCGGCAAGAACGTCGCCTATGAGCTCACGCAGGGCAGGATCGGGAGCGGCAACAGCTACACGCCCGGCGACCTCGGCTCGGCGTCCATGTACCTGTACCTCGGCGACAACCAGGCCGAGACGCGCCCGGTGTACTTCGGCATGGTGAACGACTGGCGGCTCGCGAACGGCGCGCGGATGGTGGTCGTCGATCCGCGCCTCACCGTCACCGCCTCGAAGGCCGATCGCTGGCTCGCGATCCGCCCGGGCACCGACATGGCGCTCGGCCTCGCCCTGTGCCAGCACGTCCTCGCCAACGGTTTTCACGACGCGCGCTTCTGCGCCGAGTGGGTGCTCGGCTTCGAGCGCTGGCGCGACTTCATCCTCGAGCGCGGCTACACGCCGGAATGGGCCGCGCCGATCACCGGCATCGCCGCGCCCGAGATCCGGCGCCTCGCCGAGGAGGTGGCGGCGGCCGACGGCTGCGTGATCTTCGCGAGCCGCGGGATCAACCAGCACACCAACGGCACGCAGACCAACCGCGTGCTCATGTTCCTCGCCGCGATCACCGGCAACTGGGGGCGGCGGGGCGGGGCGTTCTTCAACATGAGTCACGGCACGCCGATCGCGCCGAACGCGCCGGCCGCGCGCCGCCCGAAGATCGCGCGCGCGCGCGTGCGCCGCAGCCCGACCGGCTGGACCGAGGCGATGACGCGCGGCAAGCCCTATCCGATCCGGGCGCTCATCGCGTGCAACAACCCGATGGCGCAGTGGCCCGGCCAGGACACGGCGCGCGAGGCGTTCCGCGCGCTCGACCTGCTGGTGCACATCGAGCTCTTCGCGAACGAGACCTCGGCGTTCGCCGACTACGTGCTGCCCGCCGCGACCGGCATCGAGAAGGGCGAGATCGGGCGCGCCAACGACGACCGGCGCATCGTGTGGATCGACAAGATGATCGAGCCGCCCGGCGAGGCGAAGCCCGACGGCTGGATCTGGGTCGAGCTCGCCAGGCGCCTCGGCTTCGGCGACGTGCTGAAGGAGGAGTACAAGGACCCGCGCGCATTCTGGGACGAGGTGTGCATCGACAACGAGCAGCTGCGCGGCTGCACGCAGAAGCGGCTGCACTCGGTGCCGTACCGCTGGGTGCGTCAGCCGGTGGCGAGCGAGTCCGCCGCCGAGATCGAGACCCTGTACCTCGAAGGCACGAGCGCGTCGGGCGCCCCGACCGGGCACCGCTTCCCGACCGCGAGCGGCAGGCTCGAGTTCTGGACCGCCGAGCTCGAGGCGAAATTCGACGCCCTTGGGCTGTCGGCGCTGCCCGAGTTCTACGGCGAGCGCGAGGCGCTCGTCGACCTGCCCTACGTGGAGCTGCTCGACTCCGACGCGGACGAGGGCGTGGTGTCGCCGTTTTGCCGCCCCGCCACGGCAGCCGCGCGCGCGCGCATCGTGCCGGCGTCGGGCAACGGGCCGGGCGCGCGGCTGCGCGCGCGCGGCTTCGACACCGAGCTCGTCACTGGGCGGCCGCCGGCGGCGCACTTCCACAGCCTCACGCACTACTTCTGGCAGGCGCAGGAGATGTGGCCGGACCTGTACTGCCAGATCCATCCCGACAAGGCCGCGCGCCTGGGCATCGCCGACGGCGAGCGCGTGCGCGTGCAGACCGCGCACGGCGCGATCGAGGCGCTTGCCTGGCTGCACGCCGGCATCCGCCCGGACGCGGTGTTCGTGCCGATCGGCTGGGGCGAGCGCCAGCCCTACCACCCGTGGCGCTCGGTCAACTTCCTCACCGACAAGAGCCAGCGCGATCCGATTTCGGACCAGACCAACCTCAAGGCGCTGCTGTGCCGCGTGTCGCGGGCCTGAGCGATCCGCGCTCAGCGCTCTAGCATGCGCGCGCCACGACGCGATTGCGCCCGCGGCGCTTGGCCTCGTACAGCGCCCGGTCCGCAGCGCCGACGAGCGCGTCCCAGTCCGCACCGTCCTCGCCCAGCACCGCGATGCCCGCGCTGAGCGTCGCCGTCATGTCGCGGCCTTCCACTTCGAAGGGCCTGGCCTCCACCGCCTCGCGCACCCGCTCGGCGGTCGAGGCCGCCGCCTCGCGATCGCCGCCGGGAACGATCAGCGCGAACTCCTCGCCGCCGAAGCGCCCGAGAACGTCGTGCTCGCGCACGCTCGCGACGATGCGCTTCACGACCTCGCGCAGCAGCGCGTCGCCTGCCGGATGCCCGAGCTCGTCGTTGATGCGCTTGAAATGGTCCAGGTCCATGAGCACGAGCGCGAGCGGCGTCGCCTGGCGCTGCGCGCGCGAGAGCTCGCGCTCGAACTCCGCGAGCAGGCCGCGGGCATCGCCGGCACCATC
>JAKALD010000333.1 GCA_021813275.1 Pseudomonadota bacterium
CAGCAGCTCGGGCGGCAGGCCGCGCACGGGCGAGGCGGCGAGGATCTCGGAGAGCACCGCGGGCGCGATCTTGCAGCCGCAGCCGCCGCCGTGGCTGAATTCCGTGAGGCGGATCCGGTCCGGAGCGTTCATGACGGTAGAATTCTACTCGATGAAGCCGTCATCCCGCAGCGTCGCGATCGCGGCGCTCGAGCCCGGAGCGTTCGACGCCGTGATCGACGTGCGCTCGCCCGCGGAGTTCGCCGAAGACCATCTGCCCGGCGCGGTCTCCTGCCCCGTGCTCGATGACGCCGAGCGCGCGCGCGTCGGCACCCTCTACAAGCAGGTCTCGCCTTTCGAGGCGAGAAAGGTCGGCGCGGCGCTCGCGGCGAAGAACATCGCGCGCCACATCGAGCGGCAGTTCCTCGCGCAGCCGCGCACATGGAAGCCGCTCGTTTACTGCTGGCGCGGCGGCAAGCGCTCGGGGGCGATGGCGCACGTGCTGCGCGAGATCGGCTGGGACGCGCGCACGCTCGAGGGCGGCTACAAGGCCTACCGGCGCTGGGTCGTCGAGCAGCTCGCCGCGCTGCCCGCGCAGCTGCAGCTGCGCGTGGTGCACGGTGTGACCGGCAGCGGCAAGAGCCGGCTGCTGAAGGCGCTCAGCGAAGCGGGCGCGCAGGTGCTCGACCTGGAGGACCTCGCCGCGCACCGCGGCTCGGTGCTCGGCATGCTGCCCGATCGTCCCCAGCCCTCGCAGAAGATGTTCGAGACGCTGCTGCGGGAGCAGCTCGCCGCGCTCGATCCGCGGCGCACGGTGTACGTCGAGGGCGAAAGCCGCAAGATCGGCCAGCTGCAGGTGCCCGAAGCGCTCATTCACGCGATGCGCGCCGCCGAGTGCATGCTGCTCGAGGCCGATCTCGCGACGCGCGTCGCGCTGCTCATGGACGAGTACCGCCACTTCTTCGCCGATCCGGCCGCGCTCGCCGCGCAGCTCGAGTGCCTCGCGCCGCTGCACGGCCGCGAGCGCGTCGCCGATTGGCAATCGCTCGCCGCGCGCAGCGCCTGGGCCGAGCTCGTCGCGCGTCTGCTGAAGGAGCATTACGACCCCGCCTATCGCAGCTCGGCCGCGCGCAACTACGCGCGGCTCGCCGAGGCCGAAGTCGTGCGGGTGGACGGACCGCAGGAGGAGGCGTTCGCGCAGCTGGCGCGGGAGCTCGTGGCGGCTGAAGAGGCGGTGGCGGCGTAGCGCGCGGACGGTAGCATCGCGCCGGACTGGTTCTGCCTTTATTCAATCTCGGTTTTTTGCGCATTCGGCCGCGCGGCCGAATGCGCAAAAAGCCGAGAAAGCGATAAGAGCCAAGACCCCGCGCGATGTACGAGGCCGCATGCGGGCATCGCGCAGTATCCGACGCTGCGGTGTCTCGGGCTTTTGCGCATTTCGCCGGGCAGGGCGAAATGCGCAAAAACCCGAGATCGAATAAAAGCAAAACCGGCGCGGCGCTACCCGTTCAGCCCCGCCAGCACCTTGACGTGCTGCACCACACTGCGGCCGAGCGCCGAGAGCGCGTAGCCGCCTTCGAGCGTCGAAACGATGCGCCCCTGCGCATGGCGCTCGGCCACCACCTTCACCTGCTCGGTCACCCAGCCGTAGTCGGCGTCGCGCAGCCGCAGCATCGCCATGTCGTCCTCGTCGTGCGCGTCGAAGCCCGCCGAGAAGAGCACGAGCTGCGGCCGGAAGCGCTCGAGCGCCGGCAGCCAGGCGTCGTGCACCGCCGCGCGGAAGGCGTCCGAGCCCGAGTACGCGGCGAGCGGCACGTTGACCATGTTGGGCGCGGGATTCTCGGTGCCGCAGTACGGATAGAAGGGGTGCTGGAAGGTCGAGACCATGAGCACCTGCGCGTCGCCCGCGAAGATGTCCTCGGTGCCGTTGCCGTGGTGCACGTCGAAGTCGACGATCGCCACGCGCTCGAGGCCGTGCGCGGCGAGCGCATGCCGCGCGGCGACGGCGACGTTGTTGAAGATGCAGAAGCCCATCGGCCGGGCGCGGCAGGCGTGGTGCCCGGGCGGGCGCACGCTGCAGAACGCGTTCTCGCACTCGCCGCGCATCACCAGGTCCACGCCGAGCACCGCCGCGCCGGCCGCGCGCAGCGCCGCCTGCAGGCTGTAAGGGTTCATCGCCGTGTCCGGGTCGAGGTGCACGGTTCCCGAGCGCGGCGCCACGTCGTGGATCGCGCGCACGTAGTCGGCGGGGTGCACTCGCGTGAGCTGCTCCTCGCGCGCGAGCGGCGCCTCGTGGCGCACGAGGTACTGGCCGACGCCCGAGGCGATCAACCGGTCCTCGATCGCGCTCAGGCGCTGCGGGCACTCCGGGTGGTGCGGCCCCATGTCGTGCCGGGCGCAGTCGGCATGGGTGATGAACGCGGTGGCCATCGCAGTGCGTGAAAATGTTTACGAATCATAGCGCAAACGCGCATGCGCGCTAGCGGTTCCGGTTCGCCTCCGCGTACAATCCGCGCATGCTGATCAAGCCGCCGCAGTTCCTCGCGCCCCAGCCGGTGGTGCGCCCGCCGGTCACGCGAGTGGTCGAAGCGGCCGGCCGGATCATCCTCGGCAAGGAGAGCCAGGTGCGGCTCGCCCTCGCCTGCCTGCTCGCGCGCGGGCACCTGCTGATCGAGGACCTGCCCGGGGTCGGCAAGACCACGCTCGCGCTCGTGCTCGCAAGATCGCTCGGGCTGAATTTCCAGCGTATCCAGTTCACCAGCGACATGCTGCCCGCCGACATCGTCGGGGTGTCGATCTACGACCGGGAGAGCGGCGCGTTCAAGTTCCACCCGGGTCCGATCTTCGCCCAGGTGATCCTCGCCGACGAGGTGAACCGCGCCACGCCGAAGACGCAGAGCGCGCTGCTCGAGGCGATGGAAGAGCACCAGGTGACCGCCGAGGGCACGACGCGCCGGCTCCCCGAGCCGTTCTTCGTCATTGCGACGCAGAACCCCTCGGAGCAGGTCGGCACCTTCCCGCTGCCCGAGTCGCAGGTCGACCGGTTCCTGATGCGCATCGAGCTCGGCTACCCGGACCGCGTCGCCGAGCGCGCGCTGCTCTCGGGCGCGAGCCGGCGCGATCTGCTCGGCGCGCTCGAGCCGTGCCTCGCCCCCGGCGAGCTGGTGGAGCTGCAGGCGAGCGTCCAGGCGGTGCACGTCGCCCCGGCGCTGCTCGATTACGTGCAGGCGATCGTCGAGCACACGCGGCGCTCGCCCGAGTTCGTCGCGGGGCTGTCGCCGCGCGCCGCGCTCGCCCTGGTGCACTCGGCGCGCGCCTGGGCGCTGCTCGAGGGCCGCGACAAGGTGATCCCCGAGGACGTGCAGGCGGTGCTGCCCGGCGTGGCCACGCATCGGCTGCGTCTCGCGCACGAGGTGGC
>JAKALD010000334.1 GCA_021813275.1 Pseudomonadota bacterium
TTGCAGGAGAAGCAGGCGCAGCTCGTGGAGGCGATGGGCGCCATTGCGCGGCTGCTCGGTGCGCCGCAGGCGCGCCCCGGGGCGTTCGTGCTGCGCACGCACCGATCGGGGGACCTGGGCTGGGTCGTGTCGCGCCACGGCGCGCTCTACGGGGAGGAATACGGCTTCAACGAGGAATTCGAGGCGCTGGTCGCGGAAATCGTGGCGCACTTCGTGCGGCGCTTCGATGCGGCGCGCGAGCGCTGCTGGATCGCCGAGCGCGACGGCACGAACGCGGGCTCGGTCATGCTGGTCAGGCAATCGGCGACGGTCGCGAAGCTGCGCCTGCTGCTCGTCGAGCCCTGGGCGCGCGGCCACGGGCTCGGCAAGCGCCTGGTCGAGGAGTGCCTGCGCCACGCACGGCAGTGCGGCTACCGCAAGATGGTGCTCTGGACGCAGAGCAATCTCGTCGCGGCGCGTTCGATCTATCGCACGACCGGCTTTACCCTCGTGCGCAAGGAGCCGCACCGCAGCTTCGGGCAGGCGCTGGTCGGGGAGTTTTGGGAGCGCGGGCTCTGAGCGCTCGCCTTAACTGAAACCCGCCGCCTCGCGCAGCAACGCCTTCGTCCCCGGATAGCCCCCGCGCTGCACGCGGCTCTTCTTCCCGGCGTCGCCCCAGGGCTCGAGCGCCGCGGCGCGGCGCATGAAGACGTCCGGGTCGGTGACCCAGTAGCCGCCCATGGTCGTGACGCCGCGGGCGAACAGAGGATCGGGAAAGCAGCTCGCCGAGGGCCCGATGAGCGCGAGCGCCTGCGCGCGGCGGCAGTAGGAAAGCACTTCCTCTAGGGTGTCGTTGAGGAGCACCGTGCTCGTCGACACGATCTTGTTGCAGCTTGCGAGCCGCTTCGGATCGAGCGTGACGGACAGGCCGGGCGCCTCCTGCACGAGCTCGGCGCGCAGCTCGACGACGACGAGCGGCAGGCCGAGCGCGCGCACGCGCGCGACGAGCGGCGGGAAGAGACCGATCATGCCTACGCGGTCGCCGTGCCCGATGTCCAAGGAGCCGAGGGAATCGGCAGCGAGGTCGGGCTCGTAGCCGGCGCGGCGGAAGACGTGCTGCGTGATCGCGTTGATCGCCGCGAGGCCCAGCGCGCGCTCGACCGGATCCTTGCTGGCGAAGAGGCGTGCCACCTCCAGCGCCGGCCGTCCGACGAATTCCCCGGGCGCGCGTTCCTGGAGCCGGGCGAGCGTGTCGCCCAGGAGCACGAACGCGGTGCCGACGCTGCCGTCCGCGAGGCTGAGCGCGCAGAATTCGCCTTGCATCCCGGTTCCCTTCCGGTTCGGGGGAAACAGCACCTGCGCCACGGAGGGTAGCGAAAGCGCGGCGGCGGCCTCTTCGACGAGCCGTAGGATCTCTGCGGCGCACGACACGCGCGTCATGCCGCCGCCTGGAAGACCGCCGCCCATTTCATGCCGCAGAGAGTTCCTCGCACAGCTCGATGAGCGAGATCGCCTCCACGCCTTCGCCGAGCGGGAAGCGCTCCGCGCCGCCATACACTACCAAGCGCCGTTCCGGGCGAACGGCGCCACAAGCCAGTTGGAACCCTCGCTCGAGCTTCGGCGCGAGCCCGCGTTTGATCTCGATCGCCCAGGGCCTGCGGTGGCCGGGAAGCTTCAGCAGCAGGTCGATCTCCGCGCCCGCCGAGGTGCGGAAGAAGTACGCTTCAGCGCCACTCGGCGCGGCGGCGATCAGCGACTCGATCGCCACGCCCTCCCAGCTTCCCCCGGCCACGGGGTGCGCGAGCAGCGCCTCGCGCTCGCCGATTCCGAGCAGCGCGTGCACCAGCCCGCTGTCGCGGACGTAGACCTTGGGGGACTTGACCAGACGCTTGCGGATGTTGCCGTGCCACGGGGAAAGCCGGCGGACGAGGAGCAGATCCACGAGCAGATCGAGATAGGCGGCGACCGTCTTGCCGTCCACTGCCAGGGCGCGGGCGAGCGTCGCGGCGTTGAGCAGACCGCCCTGCTGGTGCGCGAGCATCGTCCAGAGCCGGCGCAGCGTCTCCGCCGGGATGCGCGGCCCGAGCTGCGGGATGTCGCGCTCGAGGTAGGTGCGGATGAAATCCGTGCGCCAGCGCAGGCTCGCCGCATCGGAAGCGGCCAGCAGGCTTTCCGGGAATCCGCCGCGCAGCCAGAGCGTGTCCAGGCGCTCGCGACCGACCTCGCCGGCGTCGAGTGGGGCGAGCTCCAGATAGCGAATGCGTCCCGCGAGCGACTCGCTCGATTGCCTGAGCAGGTCGATCGATGCCGAGCCCAGGACGAGGAACCGGCCCTTGTCTCGCCCGCGACGCCTTCCGGCGTCGATGAGTCCCCGCAGGCTCCGGAAGAGCTGGGGGGTGCGCTGGATCTCGTCGAGGATGACGAGCTTGTTCTCGTGCTGCGACAGGTAGAGCTCCGGCTCGGAGAGCTTGGCCCGATCGGCCTCGGACTCGAGATCGAGATAGACCGCCGGCCGCGCCTTGGCCACCTCGAGCGCCAGCGTGGTCTTGCCTGCCTGGCGCGGTCCCAGGAGCGCGACCGCCGGGGCTTCGGCCAGGGCGGCGGTGAGGGCGGGAAGAAGGCGGCGGGGAATCATCCGTGCAATTATGGAGTGTAGCTCCAGAAATGCAAGGAGGACTGAGAGCTCGTCTCGGAGGGCGCAGTGCTGCAGGAAGGCGATAGAGTCCATGGACTCCGTCATCGCAGCGCGGTGCGCCGCCTCGACGCAGGCACAGACAGCGGGGTAAATTGACGGCGCCCGATCGAGGAGGAGGGCGGCGATGATCCGTTCCACGATGCAGCGCGTGCCGCTGTCGCTCAACCATTTGCTCGAGCGCGCGGGCAAGCTCTTTCCCCAGTCGGAGATCGTCAGCCGCCTGCCCGACAAGTCGCTCGCGCGCCAGCGCTTTGCCGATTTCTACCGCCGCGCGCGCCGCCTCGCCTCCGCGCTGCTCGCGGCGGGGCTGAAGAAGGGCGATCGCGTCGCGACGCTGTGCTGGAACCACTACGCGCACCTGGAGTGCTACTTCGGCATCCCCGCGGCGGGCGGCGTGATGCATACGCTCAATCTGCGCCTCGCGTCCGACGACATCGCCTGGATCGCGAACCACGCGCAGGACCGGTTCCTCGTGATCGACGATATCCTGCTCCCGCTCTACGAGCAGCTCGAGGGCAAGGCCGCGTTCGAGAAGGTGATCGTGGTGCCGCTCTCGGGCAAGCCGGTGGCGGCGCCGTTCGTCGACTACGAGGCATTCCTCGAGCGCGCGCCGCAGGAGTTCGACTACGTGCCGCACGAGGAGGACGACCCGGTCGCGATGTGCTACACCTCGGGCACCACCGGGCGGCCGAAGGGCGTGGTGTACTCGCAC
>JAKALD010000071.1 GCA_021813275.1 Pseudomonadota bacterium
GCGTCGCGCGCGCGCCTCAGCAGGCGCGGCGCGCTGGAGGTCGTCGCGTCGCGCGCCGGATCGGTGCGCGCGCCGCTCGACGCCGATCGGCGGCGCCGCGGTCCGCCCCGCTCCTCGAGCGGACGGCTGGGCTGCCCCCCCGCGCCGTCGCCCCCCGACGTCACAGCTCGAAGGCGGGAAGCTTCTTCGGCACCGCGGCGTTCTTCAGCCGCACGTATTGCGGCAGACCATCCTTGTAGGGCGGATAATCCTCGCCCTTGATGAGGGGTGCGAGGTAGGCGCGGCACTTCTCGGTGATCCCGAAGCCGTCGGCCGTGATGAAGCCCCGCGGCATCATCTTCTCCACGTTGGCCACCTTGGAGAGCGGCGCCACGCCGATCTTCCAGCGGTACGGCGCGTCGCTCACGCGCTCGATCGTGGGCATGACCGAGTTGTGGCCCTTAAGGGCGAGCTCCACGGCCGCCTTGCCCGTGGCGTAGGCCTGCTCGACGTCCGTTCCGGAGGCGATGTGGCGCGCGGCCCGCTGCAGGTAATCGGCGACCGCCCAGTGGTACTTGAGGTCGAGACCGCGCTTGACGATGCCCGCCACCACGGGCGCCACCCCGCCCAGCTGGGCATGCCCGAAGGCGTCCTTGAGCCCCTGGTCGGCGAGGAACTTGCCGTCCGCACCCTTCGTGCCCTCGGACACGACCACCGTGCAGTAGCCGTGCTTCTTCACTTTCGCCTCGACCGCGGCGAGGAACTTCTGCTCCTCGAAGACCACTTCGGGGAAGAGGATCACGATCGGGATTGCGGTCTCCTCGCTGGAGGCCATGCCGCCGGCCGCGGCGATCCAGCCGGCGTGACGGCCCATCACCTCGACAATGAACACCTTGGTCGAGGTCTTCGCCATCGAGGCGACGTCGAACGAAGCCTCGCGCGTCGAGACCGCGACGTATTTCGCCACCGAGCCGAAGCCGGGACAGCAGTCGGTGATCGGCAGGTCGTTGTCCACGGTCTTGGGCACATGGATCGCCTGCACGGGATAGCCCATGGTCTGCGAAAGCTGGCTCACCTTGTAGCAGGTATCGGCGGAGTCGCCGCCGCCGTTGTAGAAGAAGTAGCCGATGTCGTGCGCGCGGAACACCTCGATCAGGCGCTCGTATTCGCGCCTGCTCTCCTCGGGCGGCTTGAGCTTGTAGCGGCACGAGCCGAAAGCCCCGGCGGGCGTGAAGCGCAACGCCGCGATCGCCTTGGCCGTTTCCCTGCTTGTGTCGATCAGCTCCTCGGCGAGCGCGCCGATGATGCCGTTGCGCCCCGCGTAGACCTTGCCGATCTTGTCCTTGCGCTTGCGCGCGGTCTCGATGACGCCGCAGGCAGAGGCGTTGATGACGGCGGTGACCCCGCCGGACTGGGCATAAAAGGCATTTCTTGCTGGCATGGCTCGACCAATCTCCTCGCTTGGATGCAACGCAGGGGCATCATGCAGCATGTTCAGCGGGATGCTCAAGCCGATTGCGTGCACGGCGCCTTGGGCGGCCCGGGGCCGCGCTGTACAATTGGCCGGACATGGACATCGCCGACCTGCGCCAGGAGTACATGCGCGACGGTCTCGCGGAGGCGGACGCCGACGCGGACCCGCTCGCCCAGTTTCGCCGCTGGATGCAGGACGCGCTCTCGGCGGGCGTTCCGCTGCCGAACGCGATGACGCTCGCGACGGTTTCGCCCTCGGGCGCGCCGGACGCGCGCGTGATGCTGCTCAAGGGCGTCGAGCGCGGCGCATTCGTGTTCTTCACGAACTACGAGAGCCGCAAGGGGCGGGAGCTCGCCGCGCGTCCCGAGGCCTGCCTGGTGTTCCTGTGGGCCGAGCTCGAGCGCCAGGTGCGCGTCGAGGGTCGCGTCGAGAGGCTCGTGCCGGCCGATTCCGACGAGTACTTCGCCAGCCGGCCGCTCGGCGCGCGCCTTTCGGCTTGGGCCTCGCGCCAGAGCGAGCCCGTCGCCGACCGCAAGGCGCTCGAGGATGCGCTCGAGGTGAGCGAGCGCCGCTACGGCGAGAATCCCCCGCGACCGCCCCACTGGGGCGGCTATCGCCTCGTACCGCAGGCGATCGAGTTCTGGCAGGGACGCGCCAACCGGCTGCACGACCGGCTGCGCTATCGGCCGCAGGGCGGCGGCTGGAAGATCGAGCGGCTCGGGCCGTGACGTCCGGGCGCGCGCCCGGCGCGGCCGAGGCGGGCGGCGGGATTGCGCCGCTGCTCGCATTCCTGCGGCGCTGCGGCCTGGCTGCGCCCGACGAGAGCCCGCGCGCGGTGGCGCTCGCCGGCGGCGTGTCCTCCGACATCTGGCGCGTCGATCTGCGCGGCGGGCCGGTGTGCGTCAAGCGCGCGCTGCCGCGCCTGCGCGTGGCGCAGCGCTGGGAAGCGCCGGTCGAGCGCAATCGGTACGAGCGCCGCTGGATGGAGACCGCTGCGGCGATCGTTCCCGGGATCGCGCCGCGCGTGCTCGCCGCCGACGACGCGGGGTTCTTCGCCATGGAGTTCCTCGATCCGGCGCGCTATCCGCTGTGGAAGGAGGAGCTGCGCGCCGGGCGCGCCGAGCCCGCTTTCGCCGCCGCGGTAGGCGAGCGCCTCGCGCGCGTACACGCCGGCACCGCGGGGCGGAACGACGTGGCGCAACGCTTCGCCACCGACGCGAGCTTCCACGCGCTGCGCCTGGAGCCGTATCTGCTCGCCACCGCGCGCGTTCACCCGGACCTCGCGCGCGCGCTGCACGCGCTCGCCGAGCGCACCGCCGCCACCCGGCTCGCCCTGGTGCACGGCGACGTCAGCCCGAAGAACATCCTGGTCGGGCCCGACGGCCCCGTGCTGCTCGACGCCGAGTGCGCCTGGCACGGTGACCCGGCCTTCGATCTCGCCTTCTGCCTGAACCACCTGCTGCTCAAGTGCCTGTGGACGCCGGCGGCGAGCGCGCGCTTTGCCGCCTGCTTCGAGGCGCTCGCCCGCGCGCATCTCGCGCGCGTCGACTGGGAGCCCACGGCCGCGCTCGAAGCGCGCGCCGCTTCACTCCTTCCCGGATTGTTCCTTGCACGCGTGGACGGAAAATCTCCGGTCGAATACCTGACCGGGGAAATCGACAAGGAGCGCGTGCGGCACACGGCGCGCGCGCTGCTTGTTCATCCGCCCGAGCGGCTCGCGCAGGTGCTCGAAGCATGGGGGAAGGAGATCGCGCCGTGAGTGGCATCGCCGAGCTGCGCGCGCGGCGCATCTGGGATTCTCGCGGCCGGCCCACCGTCGAGGCCGAGGTCCTCACCGCATCCGGCGCACGCGGGCGGGGCATCGCGCCCGCGGGCGCCTCGACCGGATCGGGCGAGGCGCGCGAGCTGCGCGACGGCGGAACGGCGCTCGGGGGGCTCGACGTGCAGCGCGCGGTGCGCGGCGTGATCGGCGAGATCCGCGCAGCGCTCCTCGGCAGCGAGGTCGCGGACCAGGCGGCGGTGGACCGGCGCCTGATCGAGCTGGACGGCACGCCCGACAAGTCGCGCCTGGGTGGCAACGCGCTGGTCGCGGTCTCGCTCGCCTGCGCGCACGCCGCGGCCGCTGAGGCCGATCTGCCGCTGTGGCGTCATCTCGCCGGCGAGCAACCGGTCGCGCTCCCCGTGCCGCAGATCCAGATCTTCGGCGGCGGCGCGCACGCGCGCGCGCGCGTGGACGTGCAGGACTACATGGTGATCTGCCCCGGCGCGGGCAGCTTCGCCGAGGCGCTCGAGTGGACCGCGGAGGTGTATCGCGCCGCCGGCGCGCGGCTCGCGAAGCGCGGCGCGCTGCAGGGCGTGGCCGACGAAGGCGGCTACTGGCCGGCGTTCAAGTCGAACGAGGAAGGCCTCGCCGAGCTGGTGGGCGCGATCGAGGACGCGGGCCTGCGCCCGGGGGCGGACGTCGCGCTCGCGCTCGACGTCGCCGCCTCGCAGCTCTGGCGCGCAGGCGCCTACCAGCTCGCGCTCGAGAACCGCTCGCTCTCGAGCGAGCAGCTGCTCGCGATGCTGCTGCGCTGGGTCGAGCGCTACCCGATCGTCTCGATCGAGGACCCGTTCGCCGAGACCGACCGGACGGCGATGCAGGCTTTCACGCGGGCCGCGGGCGACCGCATCCAGATCGTCGGCGACGATTACTTCGTCACCAGCGAGCGCAGGCTGCGCGCCGCGGCCGGGGCCTGCAACGCCGTGCTCCTCAAGCCGAACCAGGCCGGCACTCTCACCGAGACCCTGGCCTGCTGGAACGCCGCGCGCGATTCCGGCTATCGGGCGATTGTGTCCGCGCGCTCGGGCGAGACCGAGGACGTCTCGATCGTGCACCTCGCGGTGGGCTGGGGCGTGCCGCAGCTCAAGGTGGGGAGCTTCTCGCGCTCCGAGCGCATGGCGAAGTGGAACGAGGGCATTCGCATCGAGGAGGCTCTGGGCGCGCGCGCCCTTCCCTATCCGGCGCGCCGGTTGTTCCCGCGCGCCGGGCGCTGAAGCGCGCGCCGGTCCGCTATTTCCGGGAATTGCGGGCCGCGGGATGGGAAATGCGAACGAGCCCCGACCGAACGGCCACGATCGCGCGAGCCTCGAGGTCCGCGGCATGGCGCGCAAGCAGGTCGGAGAAGATTGCAATTCGCTTCGGTGCGGGAACGTCGGGCAGGCGAACGAGCCCGCGGTGCGGCCGCTCCTCTGCGTGGATGAGCAGCCCGAAGTCGGTATCGATCGTGACGAGAATCCGGTCTTCGTCCACGGCTTGCTGAATCAGCTTGGCGTCGCCGGGGTCCTCGCCCTGTCCCGCGGCTTCCGCCACGTCTTGACCCTGCTCGCGCAGCCACCGCGCAAGCCGTGCGCCGGCGCAGCGGTCGACGAGAAATCGCACCCCTCAGCCGAGCTTGACGGCGTCGAGGGCGTCGTTTGCGATCACGGCCCGGGCATACGCCAGGCACGCCTGGACGTCGGCCCGCGTGAGACCAGGGTAATCGGCGAGGATGCCTTCCACGGTCTCGCCCTGCGCGAGCAGACTGAGGACCAGCTCGACCGAGATCCGCATTCCGCGCACGATCGGCTTGCCGCCGAAGATCTCGGGGTTCGACGTAATGCGGGAGAGCAATTCGGTGTCGTTCACGGCGGTTCGCCCTATGGTAGTGCCGCCGCCCGGGGCGCACAGACAGCATAGCACGCGGCCGCACGGACCCTGATCCGGCGCTCAGCGAAGCTTGCGCAGCGCGCCCGCGGCCTTCGCCGCGTCCTCGGCGCTGTCGAACGCCAGGTAGCCGACGAACTTCCTGCCGATCGCGATCGCCGAAAGCCCGCGGAAGCTGATCCCGGCGCTCGCCAGGACGCGCGCGATCCGCGCGCCCGCCCCCGCCTGGTTCGTCCCCTCGACCCGGAGCGACTGCAGGCTCGCGGAGCGCGCGAAGCCGGCTGCCTGGGCCGCCCGCGCGACCTTCGCCCCTTTCACCGGGGCGACGAACACGATCCCCGTGCCAGGCTGCTCCGGCGCGCGCCGCGCGAGCACGAACTCGAAATTGGCTCCCGCCTTGGACAGCGGCTCGAGCTTGTCCGCCACGCCTCCGGCCCGGTCGTCGACCGCGGCCGACCACACCTCCGCTTTGCCCACCTTCAGCGCCATGGTCTCCTCCTCTCGCTGCGGCGCACGCGCCAAACAAAAGCCCCACTCACGTAGGGCTCTTCAGTCAGACCGGAACCGCGTCAGGTTGCGTCTGCCGGTCCGGGTCGGTCTTCGGTTTCGGCTCTGTGCCTTGCGGCGGAGCCTGCCGGTCGGCCGCTCGCTTCAGCGTGTCGGCTTCCTCCCTGGCCAGCTTGATGCGCTCCTGTCGCAAGCTTTCGTCCCACCAGTCGTAGCACATGACAAGTCTCCTTTGCTCTCGACGCGCCGGAACCCCTTTTCTCCCTGTTCAATGCTGCGGACCATGCTACGCCTCGCCCAAGGCACGTTCAACATCCGGGAACGATCGGCGCTAGCGGATCGGCGCCAGTCCCTCGCCGCTCAGGCGGTAGCGCCGGTCGCAGCTCGCCGCCGCGGCCTCCGAGTGCGTCACCAGCAGCCCGGCGGCGCCGTGCTCCTTCACCTGCGCGCGCAGCAGCGCGAGGACGTGGCGCGCATTTTCCGGGTCGAGATTGCCGGTCGGCTCGTCGGCGAGCACCAAGCGCGGCTCGCCGACGAGCGCGCGCGCGATCGCGACGCGCTGCAATTCGCCCCCCGAGAGCTCGCGCGGCCGGCTGTGCTCGCGCCCGGCGAGGCCGACCGCCGCGAGCACCGCGTGCGCGCGGGCCTCGGTCGGCCCGCGCGGCACGCCACGCAGCACGAGCGGCAGGCCGACGTTCTGCGCGAGCGTCAGGTGCGGCAGCACGTGGAACGCCTGGAACACGAAGCCGAGCTTCTCGCGCCGCAGGCGCGCGGCCGCGTCGTCATCCAGGCGCGTGACGTCCACGCCCTCGAGCTCGATCCGGCCGGCGTCCACGGGCTCGAGCCCCGCGACCACGTTGAGCAGCGTCGACTTGCCGATTCCGGACTCGCCGACGATCGCGACGTACTCGCCGGCCGCCACCTCGAGCGACACGCCGTTCAGCACGCGGCGCGCGCCGAATTCCTTGACCACACCCGCGAGCGTCAGCATGCGCGGCTTTCGAGATTCACCGGTCGGTTGCCGGCCGCGCGCGCGTTGGCGGCAAACGCTGCGCTCCATGGTTCGACGTTCCCTGAATGATCTGCACGTTCGGCCCGCGAGTGGGCGGCACTATAGTGCAGAAAGCGAGCGGCGCCGCCGCAGCCCAATGTGGACACGCTCCTACCCTGTTGCTAGACTGAGTTTGCTCCATTCTTACACTACTAACGGGAGCGGGGCTCGGCCGCAGCGCGCGGCGCGGCGCCCAAAGACCCAAGGAGGGAATCCACGTGCGCAAGATCATCCTGGCAATCGCTGCCGGCGTGCTCGCCGGCGCGCTCTCGGCTTCACCCGCGGCGGCTGCCGAAAAGCTCAAGATCGGCTTCATCACCACGCTATCGGGCCCGACGGGCATCATCGGCAAGCACATGAAGGACTCGGTCGAGCTCGCGCTCGAGCAGCTGCACGGCAAGGTCGGCGGCCTGGAGACCGAAGTGATCTTCGGCGACGACCAGTTCAAGCCCGACGTCGGGCTGCAGGTCGCGGACAAGATGGTGAAGGACGACAAGGTGCAGTTCGTCTCCGGCGTCATCTGGTCGAACGTGATGCTGGCGGTGGCGCCGGCCGTCACGGAAAAGGGCGTGTTCATGATCGGCACCAACGCCGGCCCGCACGAGCTCGCGGGCAGCCAGTGCAACCGCCTGTTCTTCACCACCTCGTGGCAGAACGACGAGACGCCCGAGGCGATGGGCGAGTTCATGCAGAAGCAGGGGATCAACGACGTCTACCTCATGGCGCCGAACTACGCCGCCGGCAAGGACATGCTGGCGGGCTTCAAGCGGACCTTCAAGGGCCGCATCGTCGACGAGGTCTACACCAAGCTCGGGCAGCAGGACTACCAGGCCGAGATCAGCCAATTGCGCGCCAAGAACCCCAAGGCGGTGTTCGTGTTCTACCCCGGTGCGATGGGGATCAACTTCATCCGGCAGTACGACCAGGCTGGGCTGCACGGCAAGATCCCGCTGTACTCGGCGTTCACCGTCGACGACACCACTCTTCCGGCCCTCGGCGACAACGCGATCGGGCTGTGGTCGGCGGGCTATTGGAGCTCCGAGCTCGACAACCCGGCGAACCGCAAGTACGTGTCCGATTTCCGCAAGAAGTACGGCTACACGCCTTCTTTCTACGGCGCCGAGGCCTACGACGGCATCATGCTCATCGACTCCGCGGTGCGCGCGGTGAAGGGCAACCTCGCCGACAAGGAAGGCATGATCAAGGCGATGGAAAAGGCCGACTACGCCTCGACGCGCGGCCATTACACGTACAACGTCAACCACTTCCCGATCGAGAACTTCTACCTGCTGCGCGCCGAGAAGGGACCGCACGGGGTGGTGATGAAGGTCGAGCGCACGATCTTCAAGGACCACAAGGACGCCTACTACCAAGAGTGCAAGATGAAGTGACGATGCTTCGCCCGCATTGGTCACGAGGGCGCGGCGCGGCCGCGCCCTCTTTTTTTGCCGGGGCGGCGCGATGAACCTGCAGCTCGTCCTCGAGCAGCTGCTGAACGGCGGGCAGCTCGGGGTGACGCTGTTCCTCATGGCCGCCGGGCTGACGCTCATCTTCGGCATCATGAACCTGGTGAACCTCGCCCACGGCTCGTTCTACATGGTGGGGGCGTACCTCGCGGTCACCTTCTACCGCTGGACCGGCTCGCTCGTGCTCGGCGTGCTGCTCGCGCTGCCGGCGACGCTTCTCGCGGGAGCGGTCGTCGAGGTGATCGCGCTGCGCACGCTCTACGAGCGCGACCATCTCGACCAGGTGCTCGCCACCTTCGGCCTGATCCTGTTCTTCAACGAGCTGACCGCGATCATCTGGGGGCGCGTCGGGCTGTTCACCAACCTGCCGGGGTGGCTCTCGGGCTCGGTCGACTTCGGCGCGACTTTCAGCTATCCGCTGTATCGCCTCGTGATCATCGTCGTCGGCATCGGCGTTGCCGGCGCGCTGTGGTACATGGTGACCCGCACGCGCCTCGGCATGCTGGTGCGCGCCGGCGCCTCCAACCGCACGATGGTGGCGGCGCTCGGGGTCAACATCCGCCTGCTCTACACGCTCGTCTTCGGCATCGGCGCGGCGCTCGCCGGGCTGGCGGGCGCGATGGCAGCGCCGATCTACGCGGTGCAGCCCGGCATGGGCGATCCGGTGCTGATCCAGGCCTTCGTGGTGATCGCGATCGGCGGAATCGGCTCCATCCGCGGCGCGCTCGCCGGCGCGCTCATCGTCGGCATGGTCGACACGCTCGGCCGAGCGTTCCTCAAGCCGGCGCTCGCCACACTGATCTCTGCTCCCGCCGCGCAGAGCGCCGGACCGGCGCTCGCCTCGATGCTCGTCTACCTGCTCATGGCGGTGGTGCTCGTGCTGCGCCCCGAGGGGCTGTTCCCGGCGCGCGGGCGCTGAGATGCGGCACGGTCGGCGCGCGATCGTGTTCCTCGGGCTCGTGCTGCTGCTCGCGGCCGTGCCCCCGGCAGCGGCCCTGCTCGGCCAGCCCTTCTACGTCGATCTCCTGCGGCGCGTCATGATCTTCGCCATCGCGGCGGTGAGCCTCGACCTGATCCTCGGCTACGGCGGAATGGTTTCGTTCGGGCACGCCGCGTACCTGGGGGTCGGTGCCTACGCGGTGACGATCCTCGCGGTGTACGGCGTGCACAACGGCGTGCTGCAGTGGGCCGCGGCAGTCGGCGCCTCGATGCTGCTCGCGGCTGCGATCGGCGCGGTCTCGATCCGCACCAGCGGCATCTACTTCATCATGATCACGCTCGCGTTCACGCAGATGCTGTACTACCTCGGCATCTCCCTGGACGTGTACGGCGGCGACAACGGCATGCGCCTGCCGATGCGCAGCCAGTTCGGCGGCCTGATCGACCTCGGCAACGGCACCGAGTTCTACTACCTGGTGCTCGGGCTGCTGGTGCTCGTCGTGCTCTTCGTGCGCCGCCTGGTCGATTCGCGCTTCGGCATGGTCATTCGCGCGGCGAAGTCGAACGAGCCCCGCACGCGCGCGATCGGCTTCTCGCCCTACCCCTACCGTCTGGCTGCGTTCGTGATCTCCGGCGGAATCTGCGGCCTCGCGGGCGCGCTCCTGATCAATCACACCGCATACCTGACGCCCGACCTGATGCACTGGACGCGCTCCGGCGACATCCTCTTCATGGTAGTCCTGGGCGGCATGGCCAGCACGGTCGGACCGGTGCTCGGCGCGCTCGTCCTGCTGGTGCTCGAGAACGCGCTCTCGAACTGGACCGAGCACTGGCAGATCATCCTCGGGCCGTTCCTCGTGCTGGTGGTGCTGTTCGCGCGCCGCGGCCTGGGCGGATTGCTGTGGCGGGAAGAGCGCGATGGCTGAGCCGCTGCTCGAGGTGCGGGGGTTGAGCAAGTCGTTCGGCGCGCTGAGCGCCACCGACCAGGTCGAGCTCGACGTGCTCGAGGGCGAGACGCACGCGATCATCGGGCCGAACGGCGCGGGCAAGACGACGCTCATCGGCCAGCTCGCGGGCGACCTGCGCCCCGACGCGGGGCGCATCCGCTTCGCGGGCGAGGACATCACCGCGCTCGACGCCCCGGCGCGCTCGCGCAGGGGATTCGCGCGCTCGTTCCAGATCACCAGCGTCTACCGCGACTTCACCGCGCTTGACAATGTCGCGCTTGCGGTGCAGGCGCACGCGGGACACAGCTTCCGCTTCTGGCGCGCGGCGCGCGGCGACGAGGCGCTGCGCGCCCCGGCACGCGCGGTGCTCGAGGAGGTCGGGCTCGGCGCACGCGCCGAAGTCCCGGCCGCGAATCTCGCGCACGGCGAGCAGCGCCAGCTCGAGATCGC
This sequence comes from Pseudomonadota bacterium, assembly GCA_021813275.1. Taxonomy (GTDB): domain Bacteria; phylum Pseudomonadota; class Gammaproteobacteria; order Burkholderiales; family SG8-39; genus JAKALD01. The sequence continues at coordinate 10,499 of JAKALD010000071.1, forward strand.
GATGGCGCTCGCCACGAAGCCGCGCCTGCTGCTGCTCGACGAGCCGGTCGCGGGCATGGGCGCCGAGGAGTCGCAGCGCATGGTGCGCTTCCTCGCCACGCTTAAGGGGCGCGAGACCATGATCCTGGTCGAGCACGACATGGACGCCGTGTTCACCCTCGCCGACCGCATCTCGGTGCTCGTGTACGGCCGCATCATCGCCACCGGGACACCCGCCGAGATCCGGGCGAACGCCGAGGTGCGCGCGGCCTACCTGGGCGAGGATTGACATGCTCGCGGTCGAAGCGCTCGAAACGGCCTACGGCCCGAGCCAGGTGCTGTTCGGCGTTTCGCTGCGCATCGGCAAGGGCGAAGTGGTGAGCCTGCTCGGGCGCAACGGGATGGGCAAGACCACCACGGTGCGCTCGATCATGGGAATCGTGGCGCCCAAGGCCGGCTCGATCAGGCTCCTCGAGCGCGAGCTGCGCGGCGCGCCCTCCTACCGCGCGGCGCAGTCGGGACTCGGCCTGGTGCCCGAGGGGCGGCAGATATTCCCCAACCTCACGGTGCGCGAGAACCTGGTCGCCACCGCGGCGAACCGCTGCGCAAGCGCCGAACCCTGGACGCTCGGGAAGACCTACGCGCTCTTCCCGCGCCTCGCCGAGCGGCGCGCGCACTACGGCAACCAGCTCTCCGGCGGCGAGCAGCAGATGCTCGCGATCGGCCGCGCGCTCATGACCAACCCGCGGCTGCTGATTCTCGACGAGGCGACCGAGGGGCTCGCGCCGCTCGTGCGCGCCGAGATCTACCGCTCGATCGGCGAGCTGAAGGCGGCCGGGCTATCGATCCTCGTCATCGACAAGGACCTCAAGTCGCTGCTACGCGTTGCCGACCGGCACTACGTGCTCGAGAAGGGGCGCGTGGTGTGGAGCGGAACCTCGGCCGAGCTCGCCGCGGACCAGGCGCTGCAGCACCGCTACCTGGGGGTCTGAGCGCGTACGGCGTCGACCAGCGCCATGAACCCCGGCGCCGTCTCGCGCAGCCGCTCGTCGCTCATGCGCCCGCTGCGCGTCATGTAGTCGTAGGCGAGCCGCCAGGCCGGCTGCGCCATCTTCTTCGGGAAATCCTCGTACCAGAACGAGCTCGCCGCGGCCGCGGCGAGCAGCTTCTCGACCACCGGCCGTCGCTCGCGCTCGAAGGCCGCGAGCGCCGCGGGCACGTCCTCGCCCGCCTCGCCGAGGGCGCGGTCGAGCGCGATCGCGTCCTCGAAGGCAAGGCGCGTGCCCGAGCCGATCGAGAAGTGCACGGTGCGCAGCGCATCGCCGATCAGCACCGCGTTGCCCGCGCTCCAGTGCCGGTTGGTGAGCAGCGGGAACTGCCGCCAGATCGACTTGTTCGACACCAGCGGATGTCCGTCAAGGTCCGGCGCGAACACGCGCTCGCAGTAGGCGCGCGACTCGGCACCCGACATCCGGTCGAGCCCTGCGCGCCGCCATGTCGCCGCGTCGCACTCCACGATGAAGGTGCTCATTCGCGGGCTGTAGCGGTAGTGGTGAGCGACGAACGCGCCATCCGCGCTCTCGCGGAAGGTGAGCGTCAGGCACTCGAAGCGCTGCTCGGTGCCGTACCAGGCAAACTTGTTGGTGAGCCAGCGCACGTGCGGCGCGAACTCGCGCTCGCGGCTGCGCCGCACGAGCGAGTTGAGGCCGTCCGCGCCGACGATCAGGTCCGCCGGACCGAGCTCCTCGAGACCGCCGACGACCCGGCCGTAAGCCACATCGACGCCCGCCTCGCCGCACAACGCCTGCAGGAACTGGTTGAGCTCCAGGCGTGCGATCGCCGAGAATCCGTTGCCGTCGATGTCGACGCGCTCGTCGCGGTGCACGATGCGCTGCATCGGCCAGCGCTCCATGCGCTCGGCGAGCTGCCGGTGCAGCTCGGGTGCGTCGCGCTCGAGAAATGCGAGCGCACCCTGCGAGAACACCACGCCGAAGCCGAAGGTAGCGTCGGCCGGATTCTGCTCGAAGACCTCCACGCGCCAGGCGGGAAAGCGGCGCTTCACGAGCAGCGAAAAGAGCAGCCCGGCGGGCCCCGCCCCGAGGACCGCGATCCTCATTGCAAGCGTGCCGCGCAATCGTGCTTGAATGCGTGCATGGCGTTAGTGTAAACAACGTGCAGAGCGAGGCGATGACGATCCCTTCCTTCACCCGCGGCCCCGTCAGGGTCTACTTCGGAGAGAAGTCCGGGAAATATCCCGACGGCAACCAGATCGTCGTGCGCGGTGCGGACGCGCTCGTCGCCTTCGACACCCCTCTCGTCGCCAACCGCCTGGGTCCCGAGCTGACCGCTGCCGACCTGGTGGTCCTCGGCCACGTGCACGAGGACCACATCGCCGGCCTGCATCGCCTGCCGCGCGCGCGCGTGCTCGCGCCGCAGGCGGACGTCGAAGCGCTGCGCAGCTGGGCCGGCTTCGCGCGCCACTACGGCTACGGGGCACGGGTGCTCCAGGAGATGAAGGCGAAGATCGAGCGCGACTTCCACTACGTGGCGCGCCCGGAAGCCGAAGGCTATGCCGACGGCGCGCTCTGGGAGCTGGGCGGCGGCGTGAGCGTGCGCGCGCTGCACATGCCGGGCCACACCTCCGGGCACAGCGTGCTCATCGTCGAGCCGGGCGCGATCGCCTTCATCGGCGACATCGACCTGTCCTCGTTCGGACCGTACTACGGCGACGCGACCTCGAGCCTCGAGGCGTTCCGGCGCACGCTCGAGCGCGTGAAGGACGTCCCGGCGCGCGTGTGGATCACCTCGCACCACAAGGGCGTGATCACCGAGCGCGCGGCGTTCCTCGCGCTGCTCGCGGCGTTCGCGGCGAAGCTGGAGGCGCGCGAGCAGGCGATCGCCGAGCATCTCCGGCGCTCGGGCCCGTGCACGCTCGAGGCGCTCGTCACGCATCGCTTCCTCTACCCGCGCGGCTACCACGACACCTACGTCGAGGACGCCGAGCGGCGCACCGTCGCGCAGCACCTGGACTCGCTCGCTGCGGCGGGACGCGTGCGCGACGAAGGCGGCCAATACCGGCTGCTCTCGTGACACAGGCGAGCGATCACGATCCCAGCGCTCATCCGCGGCTCGAAATCCTCGATTGCGCACAGCGCCTCCAGCGGGCAAGATCAAGCCCCTTTCCGGAACGAACCTCGCGAGGGAACCGCAGACCATGCTCACCGACGCCGATCGTAGCAAAGCCGCGCAGTCCCTGCTCAACGCCGAGAGGGAACGCAAGCCGGTCGTGCAGCTCTCCAAGACCTGGCCCGAGATCACGATCGAGGACGCCTACGCGATCGCCGCCGAAGTGAACAGGGCGAAGGTCGCGGCCGGCGCGCGGGTGCGCGGCCACAAGGTCGGGCTCACCTCGAAGGCGATGCAGCAGTCCTCGCAGATCGACGAGCCCGACTACGGCGTGCTGCTCGACAACATGTTCATCGAGGACGGCGCCAAGGTCCCGTTCGAGCGCTTCATCGTGCCGCGCGTCGAGATCGAGCTCGCGTTCGTGCTCGGCAAGCCGCTCAAGGGCCCCGGGGTCGGGCTGCTCGAGGTGCTGCGCGCCACCGAGTTCGTGGTGCCCGCGATCGAGATCATCGACGCGCGCGTGCAGAACCCGCGCAAGATCTTCGACACGGTCGCCGACAACGGCGCGGCCGCGGGAATCGTGCTCGGCGGCCGGCCGGTCGGTCCGATGGACGTGGACCTGCGCTGGGTGAGCGGCCTGCTCTACCGCAACGCCGACATCGAGGAAACCGGCGTCGCCGCGGGCGTGCTCGGGCACCCCGCGATGGGCATTGCCTGGCTCGCCAACAAGGTAGGCAGGTTCGGCACGACGCTCCAGCCCGGGCACGTGGTGCTCGCCGGCTCGTTCACGCGCCCGGTCTGGGCGCAGAAGGGCGACACGCTGCGCGCCGACTTCGGCACGCTCGGCAGCCTCTCGGCGCAGTTCGTCTGAGGCCGCGGCGCGCGGCGCGGTAGGATACGGGCCGCTATGGCTCAGATCGACGTCTGCATCGTCCGCCCCCCGCGCCTCCTGGACTGCGAAGCGTTCCGCGAGATCGCGGAGTCGCTGCGCTACGCGCTGCTGCGTCTCGGCCACGGCTCGACGATCGTCGAGAACCGCTTTCCGGCGGACCGCACGAGCGTGGTGCTCGGCGCGCATCTGCTGGGAGCGCGCGCGCTCGAGGTGCTGCCCGCCTCGGCAATCGTGTACAACCTGGAGCAGATCGGGCCGGACACGGCGCGCGACAACCCCGGCTACCTGGAGCTGCTGCGGAGCCGCCCGTTCTGGGAGTATTGCGCGGGCAACCTCGCCGCGTACGCCGCGCTCGGCGCAAAGGTCGACGCGAGGCTCGTCCCGGTGGGCTACGTTCCCGAGCTGAGCCGCATCCAGCGGGCGGAAGCCGAGGACATCGACGTGCTGTTCTACGGCTCGCTCAGCGAGCCGCGCTCGAAGATCCTCGAAGAGCTGCGGGAAGCCGGGCTGAACACGCAAGCGGTGTTCGGCGTCTGGGGCCCGACGCGCGACGAGATGATCGCGCGCGCGAAGCTGGTGCTCAATCTGCACTTCTATCCGACCAAGCTCTTCGAGATCGTGCGGGTGTCCTACCTGCTCGCCAACCGCAAGGCGGTGGTGAGCGAGTCTACCGAGCTGGCTGCGACCGAGGCCGAACTC
>JAKALD010000335.1 GCA_021813275.1 Pseudomonadota bacterium
GAGCGATTCGAGCAGGCGCTCCTGGCCGGCCGGATCGTTGCACAGCAGGACCATGTCGCAGCCGGCGACGAGCGCGGCGCGCGCGCGCTCGGGCACGCCGCCCGCGGTTCCCGCCCCCGCCATCGACAGGTCGTCGCTGAAGATGAGCCCCTCGAAGCCGAGCCGCCCGCGCAGCACTTCCTGCAGCCAGAGCTTCGAGTAGCCGGCGGGCTGCGCGTCGACCTGCGGGTAGATCACGTGCGCGGGCATCACGCCCGCGAGCCCGGCGGCGATCGCGGCGCGGTACGGCGCGACGTCGCGCGCGAGGATCTCGGCGAGCGCGCGCTCGTCCAGCGGCACGTCGACGTGCGAGTCGGCGCGCGCGTAGCCGTGCCCGGGGAAGTGCTTGCCGACCGCCGCGACGCCGCACGCCGCGAGGCCGCGGACCAGCGCCGCGCCCAGCTCGCCGACCGCTTCCGGGTCGCCGTGCAGCGCGCGGTCACCGATGACCGAGCTGTGCGCGTAGTCCAGGTCGAGCACCGGCGTGAAGCTGAAGTCGACGCCGTGCGCGACGAGCTCGGTCGCGATGACCACGCCGACCGCGCGCGCCGCACCGCGCGCCGCCTCGCGATCCCGGTCCCACAGCTCGCCCAGCCGGCGCATCGGCGGCACGGCGGTGAACCCCGCGCGGAAGCGCTGCACGCGCCCGCCCTCGTGATCGACGCAAACCAGCAGCTCGGGGCACAGCGCGCGGATCTCGCGGACGAGCGCGCCGAGCTGCGCTGGATTCTCGTAGTTGCGCGCAAACAGGATGACGCCGCCGCAGGCGGGGTGGCGCAGCCGCCGGCGATCGTCCTCGGCGAGCGCGAGGCCGAGCACGTCGATGAGCGCCGCGCCCGCGCTCACGCGTCGGCCTCCAGGATCACGGTGGCGCTCGCCATCTCGCGCTCGTCGGTGAGCGAGAGGTGCGCGCGGCGGATGCCGCGCCGCTCGAGCAGCGCGCGCAGCGCCGGGCTGAACTCCAGATGGGGCTTGCCCGAGCGCTGGTTGAGCACCCAGACGCCGTGCCAGTTCGCCGGCGCGTGGATTCCGGTGCCGAGCGCCTTGGTGAACGCCTCCTTGGCGGCGAAGCGCTTGGCGAGGTAGGCCGCGGGCTGGCGGTGCGCGCGAAAGCGCGCGAGCTCCGGCTCGCACAGGATGCGGCGTGCGAAGCGCTCGCCGAAGCGCGCGAGCGCCTGCTCGATGCGCCGGATCTCGATCAGGTCGGTGCCGACGCCGTAGATCATCTTCAGGCGCTGCGCGAGCGCGCGGCCTCGACGATGAGGCGCTTCATTTCGCGCACCGCCTCGCGCATGCCGACGAACAGCGCGCGCGAGACGATCGCGTGCCCGATGTGCAGCTCGCGCACCCCCGGCAAGCGCGCCACGGGCTCGACGTTGAAGTAGGTGAGCGCGTGGCCGGCGTTGAACCGCATGCCGAGCGCACGGATCGCCTCGCCGGCGCGCTGCACCTTCTCGAGATCGGCGCGCACGGCGGGGCTCTCCTCGTCGCGCCCCCTGGCATGGAACGCGTGCGCGTAGGGGCCGGTATGCACCTCGCAGACCGAGGCGCCGGCGCGCGCGGCCGCCTCGACCTGGCGCACGTCCGGGTCGATGAACATCGAGACGCGGATGCCGGCGTCGGCGAGGCGCGCCACCGTGTCCTTCAGCTTCGCTTCCTGCGCCGCGACGTCCAGGCCGCCCTCGGTGGTGATCTCGTGCCGCCCCTCGGGCACCAGCATCGCCATCTCGGGACGGATGCGCCGCGCGATCGCCACCATCTCCTCGGTCGCGGCCATCTCCAGGTTGAGCTTGATGTGCGTGAGCTCGCGCAGGCGCCGCACGTCCTCGTCCTGAATGTGGCGGCGGTCCTCGCGCAGGTGCACCGTGATGCCGTCGGCGCCCCCGAGATGCGCTTCGACCGCCGCCCACACCGGGTCGGGCTCGTAGGTGCGCCGCGCCTGGCGCACGGTGGCCACGTGGTCGACGTTGACGCCCAGCTCGATCATAGCTCCTGCAGCTCCCGCAGCACGCTGCGCGTATGCAGCGGCTGCCCGCCGAGGCGCTGCGCGATCAGCGTGCGCATCAGCGCCCTGGCCTCGTCCCGCGTCTGCGGCCGCGCGTAGTCGTCGCGCGCCACGTCGAGCAGCGTCTGGCCGCTCACCACCAGCTCGCCGCCCGCGGCCGCGGCGACCGGCACCGGCCCGCGGTCAAGCTCGTAGGCATAGCGCCGCCCGGGATCGACCGGCGCGCCGCTCGCGGCGTCGCGCTCGAGCAAGGGAGCATACCCGAGTTCCGCCAGCAGACGGCGCTCGAACGCGCGCAGCACCGCGGCCTCGTCCTCGCCCGAGGCGAGCCGCTCGAGGCTCGCCGCGTAGGCGTCGAACAGCGCCTCGTGCGGATCCTCGCGCGGCAGCAGCCTGAGCAGCAGCTCGTTGAGGTAGAAGCCGCACATCAGCGCGAAGCCGCCGAGAGCCCCTCTCCCGCCCGACCATTCCGCCGCGAGCAGCGTGCCCAGCTCGACCGAGGCGCTCCAGGAGAGGCGCAGCGGATGAAACGACAGCAGCACGCCGCGCAGCGCCGAGCGCGGGCGGCGCGCGCCGCGCGCCAGCAGCCCCACGCGCCCCACGCGGAGCGTGAAGGCCTCAACGATGAGGCTGGTCTCCTTGTAGGGGTAGCTGTGGAGCACGAAGCCCGGCTCGAGCTCCGCCCTGCGGCGCGCGGCGCTCATGCGTAGCCGAAGCGGCGCAGCTCGCGCTCGTCCCCGGTCCAGCCGCGCTTCACCTTGACCCAGACGCCGAGGTACACCTTGCCGCCGAAGAGCGCCTCCATGTCCTTGCGCGCCGCGGTCGAGATGCGCTTGAGCGTCTCGCCGCGCGCGCCGACCACGATCGCCTTCTGGCTGTCGCGCTCGACGAAGATCGTCGCCTCGATGCGCCGCAGGCGGCCCTCCTCGGTGAAGCTCTCGATCGCGACGTCGCAGCGGTAGGGCAGCTCCTCGCCGAGCGCCCGGAAGAGCTTTTCGCGCAGGATCTCCGCGGCGAAGAAGCGCTCGTCGCGGTCGGTGAGCTGATCCGGCGGATACATCGCGGGAGCCTCGGGCAGCTGCTCGCGCAGCACGCGCAGCAGCTCGGCGAGGTTCTTGCCGGTGCGCGCGCTCACCGGGACGATGGCGGCGAAGTCGCGCTCCTTCGCGAGCCGGGCGAGGTGGGGCAGCAGGTCGGCGGCGCGCTTCACCAGGTCGACCTTGTTCACTGCCGCAACGACAGGGTGCGCGGCCGGGATGCGCGCGAGCACCTCGCGATCCTCGCGGCCGAAGCGCCCCGCCTCCACCACGAACAGGACGAGGT
>JAKALD010000336.1 GCA_021813275.1 Pseudomonadota bacterium
GTGGTAGTCGTTGACCGGATTGTGCTGCGCGCAGCGGTTGTCCCAGAAAGCGATCGACGAGCGCCGCCACGCGAAGCGGCACGTGAATTCGGGCCGGACCTGGTGCTGGAACAGGTAGCCGAGCAGCCCCGCGCTTTCCTCCTCCGTCATGCCCGCGAAGCGCGTCGTGTGCCCGAGGTTCACGTACAGCGCCTTCCTGCCCGTCTCGGGGTGGGTGCGCACGACCGGGTGCTCGGCCACCAGCTCCTTCGGCTCGCCGCGCCCGTCGGTCCCGAGGCGGTCTTCGCGCGTGCGGGTCACCGCGGCCTTGGCCGAGGAGCTCACGGCCTTCAGGCCCGCGAGCAGCTTCTTCATGCCCTCGGAGAGCGTCTCGTAGGCGAGGACCATGTTGGCGAACAGCGTGTCCCCGCCGTAGGGCGGGATCTCGCGCGCGAGCAGCATCGAAGCCATCGGCGGCTCCTCGAGATAGGCGGTGTCCGAATGCCAGATGCCGCCGAAGTTCACCTTCTCGTGCTCGAGCTTCTTCACTTCGATGATCTCCGGAAAGCCCTCGATCCCCTTGACGAACGGATACTCGACCGGCCTGCCGAAGCTCCGCGCGAACGCCATGTACTGCCCGGGCTCCAGGTCCTGATCGCGGAAGAAGAGCACGAGGTGCTCGAGCCACGCGCGCCGGATGTCGGCGGCCTGCTCCTCCGAGAGCGCCTCCCTCAGGTCGACGCCGCTCACCTCGGCCCCGAGCGCCCCGGCGATGCGCCTCACTTCGATCGTGCCGTATTGCATGTCCGGATCCTCCTCAACGTCTCCGATCGAAGCGCCGCACGCTGCCCGTTTCACCAAACGCGGGCCGAAGGCATACTAGCCGGGGAACGCGCCGTGCGCCATCGCCTGCCATCGAGGAAGAGCCCATGACCGCGAGTCGCCGAAACAGCCGTAGCTTTGCGCGCCTCGCGAGCGCAGCGTTGCTCTGGGTGCTGCTCGGCTTTGGTCCCGCGCACGCCGAGGCGCCGGCCTATCCCAGCTTCGCGCCGGGCCTCTGGCGGCTCGCGACGACGATGGACCTCGACGGCAAGCAGGGCACCCGTCAGACGACCACCTGCGGCGATCCGACCGAGGGCATGCGGGCGATCTTCGTGCCCGAGGCAAGCGCCAGCGGTTGCCGGTCCTCCGCGCCGGTTCGCCGCGGCAATCGCTACGGCATCAGCAGCGACTGCGGCGAGCGCGGCAGCTCGCGCATCGAAGTGATCGTGCACAGCGACGAGAGCTTCACCCAGGTGATCGACACGCGCACGGGCGGCACCCGGGTCCACGAGACGATCGAGGCGCGCCGCGTGGGGGCGTGCAAGAAGTAGCGCGCCGCGACCCGGCGCGCAGCGAGCCTAGCACCGCCCGGCGAACACTCGCTCCCAGTCGATGTGCGGGTCGGGGGTGTGCTCGAGCGCCTGCATGACCCACGCGGCGTGCACCTGCTCTTCCTGCGCCATCTCGCTCGCGAGGTCGCGCAGCGCCGGATCCCTCGCCACGTCGAGCACGTGCTCGAAGAATTCGCGCGCGCGCCGCTCACCGGCGAGCGCGATCTCGAGCGCGTCGTGCGGCGTCATGAGGCGAAACACGAGGTCGTGCGCTGCGCTCTCCGGCGCGCCGCGATCGAGCCACGCGTACTCGCCGGGGGCGAGCCGCGGCAGCGCCATGCCCTCGGACTCCGTCGCCAGCTGCGCCTCGTGGCGGCTCTCCATCTCTGCCAGCTCGCCGAACAGCGCGGCCACCGCCGCGTTGCCCTCGTCCGCCATGCGTTCCGCCAGCTCGCGATACCGCTCCGCCGCCTCGCGCTCGATGGCGAGCGCGTGCGCATAGAGCTCCGGCACGCTTCGTACCCCCGCCCCCGCATCCATGGCTGAGCTCCGCGTCAACAGATTGCAACCATGTTGACGCGGAGCCGCGGCGCCGGCTTGACCGGCGTCAAACGGGAGCGAGGTCGCGCCGCGGCGGCGCGCCGCGCTACTTCGCGGCCGGTTCGGCCGGTTTCGCCGGCTGCGCTTTTTTCGGCGCCTTCTTCGCGGTCCGCTTCGCCTTGACCGCTTCCTTGCGGGCAGCGGCGCGGTCCTTGCGCAGCTTCACGTAGTCCTCGTGCTCCTTCGCGCGGTCCTTCCTCAGCTCTTGCACGTCCTTCTTCACCTGCTCGCGGTCGGCTTTGATCGCTTCCTGGTCGGACTTCACGGCGCCCGCGGGCGCGGTCTGGGCGAGTACGTTGCCGCTCGCCAAAGCGACGCTGACGGCCAGCAGGATCGGCTTCAGTTTCATGTCAGATCTCCTTTCAAAATTAGGCACTTGGTATAACGCGCGAGCGCCGCGGAGGTGGACAGGCACCCCGCCGGTAGAATGTGCGCCCTTCAGCCCCGTCACCGATCCCGCGCGCCCCCTGTGGATAACTGCCGAGGTTAACCAATGAGCACCCCGGACAAGGCCCGCCCCGCCAAGAGCGAGCCCTCCAGCTCCAACTTCATCCGCCAGATGGTCGAGGCCGACCTCGCGAGCGGCAAGTACGCCGCGCGACGCTGGGCCGGCCGGCCCGGCCCGGCGCGCGCGCACGAGAGCGCCCCGCCCGACCCGGCGCGCATCCGCACCCGCTTTCCGCCCGAGCCGAACGGCTACCTGCACTTCGGGCACGCCAAGTCGATCTGCCTCAACTTCGGGCTGGCGCGCGACTACAGCGGCGCCTGCCACCTGCGCTTCGACGACACCAACCCCGTGAAGGAGGAGCAGGAGTACGTCGACGCGATCGTCGACGCGGTGAAGTGGCTCGGCTTCGACTGGGGCGCGAACGAGTACTTCGCCTCGGACTACTTCGAGCACCTCTATGCCTTCGCCGAGGCGCTCGTGGAGCGCGGCCACGCCTACGTCGACTCGCTCTCCGCCGAGGACATGCGCGAATACCGCGGCACGCTCACCGAGCACGGTCGCCACAGCCCTTATCGCGACCGCCCCGCCGCGGAGAGCCTGCGGTTGCTGCGCGAGATGCGCGCGGGCCGGCACCCCGACGGCGCGCACGTGCTGCGCGCCAGAATCGACATGGCGAGCGGCAACATCAACCTGCGCGATCCCGTCATGTACCGCATCCGCCACGCCGAGCACCATCGCACCGGAGCGAAGTGGTGCATCTATCCCACCTACGACTGGGCGCACGGCGTGTCCGACGCGCTCGAGAACATCACCCATTCGATCTGCACGCTCGAGTTCGAGGATCACCGCCCGCTGTACGACTGGTTCAACCAGCGGCTCGCCGAGGCGGGGCTGCTGCAGGCGCCGCTGCCTCAGCAGATCGAGTTCGCACGCCTCAACCTGACCCACGTCGTGCTCTCCAAGCG